>NZ_QTPZ01000046.1:0-59885 GCF_003853505.1 Burkholderia sp. Bp9015 | reverse complement strand
TTTCTCGGCTTTCTCGGCTTTCTCGGCTTTCTCGGCTTTCTCGGCTTTCTCGGCTTTCTCGGCTTTCGGCGCGCCGGCCCGCGCGCCGCCGGGCGCGCGACGCGTCGGCGCCATCAGTCGGCGCGGCTGAGTTCCCGGCGCAGGATCTTGCCGACCGTCGACTTCGGCAGCCGCTCGACCAGGCGGATCAGCTTCGGCACCTTGTAGGCCGCGAGGTTCGCGCGGCAATGCGCGACGAGTTCCGCTTCGGTCACGGCCGCGTCCGGCGCGAGCACCACGAACAGCTTCACGGCCTCGCCGGTGCGCGCGTCCGGCACGCCGATGCACGCGCATTCGGCCACGCCCGGCAGCGCGGTGGCAACCGCTTCCACCTCGTTCGGGTACACGTTGAAGCCCGACACGATGATCATGTCCTTCTTGCGGTCGACGATCTTCAGGAAGCCGGCCGCGTCGAACACGCCGATGTCGCCGGTGCGGAAGTAGCCGTCCGCGGTGAACGCCGCCGCATTCGCGTCCGGCTTCTGCCAGTAGCCGCCCATCACCTGCGGCCCCTGCACGCAGATCTCGCCCGCTTCGCCGATCGCGACCTCGCGATCCTGGTCGTCGAGCAGCTTCACATCGGTCGACGGCAACGGCAGGCCGGTCGTGCCGGTGAACGCGTCGATCGACTGCGGGTTGAAGGTGACCACCGGCGACGTTTCCGACAGCCCGTACCCTTCGCGGATGAAGTTGCCCGTCACGGCCTTCCAGCGCGCGGAGATCACGTCGATCACCGCCGCGCCGCCGCCGGCCGACAGCTTCAGCCGCGACCAGTCGACCTCCTTCAGCCGCGGATGGCCGGCGAGCCCCGCGTACAGCGTGTTGACGCCGACGAACACCGTCGGCCGCGCGGCCTTCAGCACGTCGATGAAGCCGTCCATGTCGCGCGGATTCGCGACGAGCCAGTTCTCCGCGCCGATCGCGAAGTAGGACAGGAAGTTCACCGTCAGCGCGAAGATGTGATACAGCGGGATCGCCGTGACGACGACCTCCTCGCCCGGCTGCCGTGCGCCCGACACGATCGCCGCGAACTGCTCGATGTTCGCGACCAGGTTGCGGTGCGACAGCGCGGCGCCCTTCGACAGCCCGGTCGTGCCGCCCGTGTATTGCAGCAGCAGCAGATCGGCGCCGCCGAGCGCGACCGGCTCGAATGCGAGCGATGCGCCGGCGGCCAGTGCATCCGCGAGCGGGATCGAGCCCGGCGGCAACGCGTCGCACGCGCCGGCCGGCGCATCGACGACACCGAGATCGCCGCGGCCCACGCCCAGCACGGTCCGGATGCGCGTCTTGCCGACCACGTCGGCGAACGTGCCCATCGAGCCGCCGCACACCACGGCCACTTCGACGCCCGCGTCGTTGAGCTGGTGCTCGAGTTCGTGCGCGGTATAGAACGGGTTCACGTTGACCTGGATCGCGCCGAGCCGCGCGAGCGCGACGGTCGCCACCGGAAACGCGAGCACGTTCGGCAGCATCACGGCCACGCGGTCGCCCTTGCGCACGCCGACGACCTGCTGCAGGTACGCGGCGAGCGCGGCCGACAGGCGGTCGACGTCGGCGTAGGTCAGCGTGCGGCCGAGCGCGCGGAACGCGGGACGCTCGGCGAAGCGGCGCATCGCGTCGTCCAGCAGCGCGGTTATGGAAGGAAAGCGATCGGGGTCGATCTCGGTGGGGATCGAGCCGTACGAGCCGATCCAGTGTCTCTTCGTCATTGTCCTGCTCCTCGGGGGACGGCACCGGGCAGCGCCGTTCGCACGGCGGCCCGCGCACCGGATGCGCATGGGCCGTCGCCTGACCGGGAACTATCGCGCGCCAACAGCGCTTTGAAAATGATCGGGGCGGTCGAAAAGATGATCGAAACGGACACGTGGACGCGCGGCGAGCGACCGGCCGCGGCGTGCGCTCGCGCGACGGCTTGCCGTTGCCGGACCGTGCAAGCCCGTGCGCATCAGGGTCAACCCTATGGCGCGCCCGCGCGTTCCGGCGCAGAATCGCGAACCCGGAACGGTATCGAATCGGACGCAGAACCAGCCATGCCGCGCAGTGCGCTCTTGACCCCGACGGCCGCCGGCGCCGCCCCGCCGCCGGACGCGCCGCTCGCCCCCGCGTCGCGCGAGAAACGCTTCTCGCCGGCCAAGCTGGCCGTGCTCGTCGGCGTCGCGCAGGAACTCGGCCTCGACCCGGCCGCGGTGCTCGACGGCACCGGCCTGGCGCCGGACGCCGTCGCCGACCCGTTCACGCTCACGTCGCCGCTGCAGTTCCTGACCGCCGCGCGCAACGCGATCGGCCGCTATGACGGCACCGATCTCGGCGTGCAGGTCGGCCGCCGGCTGCATGCGTCGAGCTACGGGATGTACGGCTACGCGATGCTGTGCTCGGAATCGCTCGCGCATGTGTTCGATTCCGCCGTCAAATATCACCAGCTGGCCAACGGAATGCTCGCGATCCGCTGGGTCGAACAGGGCGACACCGCGTCGTGGCTGTTCCCGGATCCGCACGAAGCCGCGCTGCCCGGGCCGGACCTGCCGCTGTACCGCTTCCTGATCGACATGCAGTTCGCGCTGCACGTGACGATCATCAAGGACGTGATGGGCGCGTGGTGCGTGCCGGCCCGCGCGCAGTTCGCGCAGCCGGAGCCGGCGCACGCGGCGCAGCTCGCCGATGCGCTCGAATGCCCGATCGCGTTCGACCAGCCGCACCATGCGTTGAGCTACCCGGCCGCGTGGCTCGCGCGCGCGCCGCAGCTCGCGAACCCGATCACCGCCGCGCAGGTGTCGTCGCACTGCGCGCGCCTGCTCGACGAGTTGCGCAGCCAGGCCGGCGTCACGCGGCGCGTCTACCAGGAACTCACGCGCACGCCCGGGCAGTTTCCGGACATCGACGCGATCGCCGATACCCTGTGCATGACGTCGCGCACGCTGCGCCGCAAGCTCGACGCCGAAGGCTCGTCGTACAGCGAACTGCTGACCAGTGTGCGCAAGGCGCTCGCGATCGATTACCTGAGCACCACCACGCTCAGCACCGAGGACATCGCGCTGACGCTCGGCTTCAGCGACGCGGTGGGGTTCCGCCACGCGTTCAAGCGCTGGACCGGCACGACGCCGAGCGAGGTGCGGCGCAAGCGTGGCGGGTGACGGCGAGCACCGCCGGTGGCGTGGACCAGGATCGGTGAAGTCGTCACCGAGGCAGCGCAAACCGACCGTGTTCCTTTTTTCAGCCGAAAGAAGGCGCGCTTTCGCCAGCCGCCGTGCCGATCTTGCGCGTTGAACAGGGCGAATCATGAAACCGTTGCATAGCCGTTGCCTGGCACTTCTCGGTGGCGTCAAGTCTGTTGCCTGGCTGCTCGTCTGCGCATCCGCGCATGCGCAGACTTCCGGGCCGTTCGAACTGAAGTGGACCCATCCAGGCGAGAAGCTCGTCTACCAGTCGCGCGGCTGTGCCGATGAATGCTGGGAGGCTGCGGTGGTGAACAAGCGTACCGGCGTCTTGCTTGCACGCCTGCGCTGCGACGGCACCGACTTGCCGTTGACCCTGCGCGGCTACCGGCCCGCCGCGACGCCATCCCAAGTGGATCTCGGCGATTGCAGCCCCGATTCGTGGCCGCCAGACGGCGTGAACAAGTTTGAGGCCATACCGGCGGAATTCGAGCGATTGCTCAGGATGCCTTGACGCTGGCGACTCGCACGGCAGCGCTCGGCACCGAGCGCTTTCAGCGTGACATCCTGATGCTGAAATCGCGACATCGTCCGACCGAAACGCGTTGATCGCCCCATCGTCCGAAGCCACGGACGACCGACGAGCCGGGGGCAGCCCGCCGCGATTTCCGCGCATGCATTCGGGCGGAAATCGCACCAACGGCGCGGGTCGGCTTCAGTCGGTTTCAGTCGGCTTCAGCGCGCGTCACCCGCCGCCGGATTCGCCACCGCCAGCGCAAACTCGAACACCGCGCCGCGCCCGTCCCGATCGACGAGCCGGATGCCGCTGCCGTTGAGCGCCAGCATCCGGTGCACGATCAGCAGCCCGAGCCCGCCGCTCGTCGCCGCGCCGCCGCTGATCGGCCGCTGCGGCCGCCGGAACAGCCCTTCGCGCCGCGCCGGCGGAATCCCTTCGCCGGTATCCGACACGGTCACCACCACGCGATCGTCGAGCGGCGTCAGCGCGACCTCGACCTCGCCGTGCTGCGGCGTGTGCCGCAATGCGTTGTCGAGCAGGTTGGTCAGCACGCGCTCGATCATCCCGAGATCGGCCGACACGACCGGCACGCGCGGCGGGATCCGCGCATGCAGCGCGATGCCGCGCGACTGCGCGGCGAGTTCGAACTTCTGGAATACGTCCTGCACGAGATCGACGAGCGAGAACGGCTCGCGCTCGGCCTGCACGCCGCCCGACTCGAGCCGCGCGAGCTCGAACAGCGCCTGCGCGAGCCGGCCGACCTTCGAACTCTGCGCGAGCGCGATCGACAGGTAGCGGCGGCGCTCGGGTTCGGCGAGCGTGTCGGACTTCAGCGACAGCGTCTCCAGATAGCCGTGCAGCGACGTCAGCGGCGTGCGCAGGTCGTGCGAGATGTTCGTGATCAGTTCGCGCCGCTGCTGGTCCTGGCGCGTCAGCGCGCGCCACTGGTCGCCGATCCGGTCGGCCATCTGCGCGAACGCGGATTCGAGCACCGCGATGTCGTCGCCGCGTCGCCCCGGCGGCGAGCGCGGCACCGGCGGCTGCGCATCGGGCGCGGCGTTCGCGTCGAAGCGGCGCATCGCGTCGGTCAGCCGGCGCAGCGGGCGCGTGATGAAGCTGAACGCGATCAGGCCCGCGAGCAGGCCGAGCAACGCGACGACCGCCATCGACCACAGCGTCGTGCGCAGCACGTTGCCGGCGTCGACGCGCGCGGCCAGCCGGTCGTGCGCTTCGCCGAGCAGCACCACGTAGATATAGCCGGACGGCGGCTGCCCTGCGCGCTGCAGCGGCGCGGCGCTGAACACCTTGCGCGCGTCGGGGCTGCGCGGATCGTCGCCGAGGATCGGCAGCGGCTCGCCCGCGATGAAGCGCTGCACCGGCGCGAGATCGACGCGCTCGCGCTTCACGTGGCCGGGCGGCGCGTCGTCGCCCTTGATGCGCCCCGCGTTGTCGAGCAGGTACACCTCGACGCTCGGGTTCACGCCCATCAACTGGCCGAACAGCGTGCGCACGGCGTCCGGGCGCAGCCCATTCGCGTCCATCAGCGGCGTGCTGCCGGCGATGTGCGCGGCGAGATCGCGCGACAGGCCCTGCACGACTTCCTTCTCGCGCATGTCGTTCGCGCGGATCTGCAGCCACGCCGACGCACCCGAGCACGCGAGCAGCAGGATCGAGAACACGAGCGACAGCCGCTGGGTGAGGGTCAGCTTCATCACGTGTCCCGCTGGTCCGGCGCGGCGAGCTTGTAGCCGCGCCCCCACACGGTGAGGATCCGCACGGGCTCGGCCGGATCGGCCTCGATCTTCGCGCGCAGCCGGTTGATGTGGGTGTTCACCGTGTGTTCGTAGCCTTCGTGCCGATAGCCCCACACGGCATTGAGCAGGTCCATCCGCGAAAACACCTTGCCCGGATGCCGCGCGAAGAAATACAGCAGGTCGAACTCGCGCGGCGTGAGGTCGATGCGCGTGCCGTCGACGGCGGCCTCCCGCGCGATCGGGTCGATCGACAGCCCGGCGACGTCGAGCGTGCCGGCGTCGATCCGCGAATCGCGCGCGAGCGCGTCGACGCGCCGCAGCAGCGCCTTGACCCGCGCGACGAGTTCGAGCACCGAGAACGGCTTCGCCAGGTAATCGTCGGCGCCGAGTTCGAGGCCGAGGATCCGGTGCACCTCGCTCGAACGCGCGCTGGTGATGATGATCGGCGTGTAGCGCGTCATCGCGCGCGCGCGCCGGCAGATTTCCAGGCCGTCGACGCCGGGCAGCATCAGGTCGAGGATCAGCGCGTCCCAGTTGCCCTGTTCGAGCAGGCGCAGCCCTTCCGTGCCGTCCGCGCTGTGCACGACTTCGTAGCGCTCGTCGCGCAGGTGCAGGCTCAGCACGTCGGCGATGTCGGCGTCGTCTTCGACGATCAGGATGCGTTTGGGGTGGTCCATGGCGGTCGGCGGCGGCACGGCGGCGGCGGTCTTCGGTCTCGAACGGCGGTTCCGGCCGGCCAGGTCCGGCAAGCCGGCCCGCCCGGGGCGAATCGCGGCGCAATGCCGCGCTGCCGCCATTGTGCAAAATTTTGCGGCGGAAAGGGGTCACAAATCGTTTAAGTTTGGATCGTGCCCGTCCCGTGAGCCAATGCCCGCAAGGCTTGCCGCCCCGTCCTCCAACCCAGGATCTGCGGTGTCCCCCCCGAACACCCAATGGACGTTAAAAATCGGGCCAGATTTCTTGCTTCATGCTGAAGGCAAATCAGACAGCAGGAATGGCCCGCAGACGCATCGCCGCTCCCGCGCGTCAACCCTGCGTATGCCGCAATTCGCCGTCGATCTCCTGCGGCAGCCTCAGCAGGTTGAAGATCGGGCAGACCGCTTCGACCGCCTGATGCAACGCGCGGATGGCCTCGGACGGCTCGGGCGACACGATGTCGAGCGTATAGCGGATGTTGTGCGGGAATACCGGGACATGCTCGAACCCCGGCTGCTGTGCGAGCGGATGCTGGTCGCCGGTGACCTCGACCGCGATCGAATCGATCTTCAGGCCGCGCTCGGCCGCCTGGATCAACGTGATATGCGTGAGGCAACTGCCGAGCACGCCAAGCTGCAGCTCCGGCGACGCCGGCCCGAGGTTGTAGCCCGCGAAGTCGGACGGACTGTCGCTGATCACCTGGAAGTCGCGAATCCGGATCTCGCGCACGCCGCTGCGACCGAGCGCGCGCACGGTCGCCTTCAGCGGCGTCGCCTTGAAATCGGGATCGTTGCGGGCTGCCTGCTGCTTCGCGTGCCACGCATCGCGTTTTTGTGCGAGATAGTCGTTGAGTGTCGTCATGGTCGAGTCAGGGGTAGGCTGCACGCGGGCGACGGATCGATTCGCCGCGTGCCGAGGCCATCAGTCGGCCGCCGGAATCCATGCGGCGGTCGCCGCGTCGCTTGCGCGGAACGCAGGAAACTTCGCGCCGAGTTCGGCCACGGTGCGAATGTCGTTTTTCACGAGATCGTCGCGCGTGATCAGCGTCGGCTTGACCGCGATGCGCGCGCCCGGGTCC
This sequence comes from Burkholderia sp. Bp9015, assembly GCF_003853505.1. Taxonomy (NCBI): domain Bacteria; kingdom Pseudomonadati; phylum Pseudomonadota; class Betaproteobacteria; order Burkholderiales; family Burkholderiaceae; genus Burkholderia; species Burkholderia sp. Bp9015. The sequence continues at coordinate 52,649 of NZ_QTPZ01000046.1, read as the reverse complement.
TGGCCGGCCACCAGCAGTGCCGCCGCGCGCACCGACACGGCGCCGACGACCGCGGGATTGGTCGCGGCCGTCGCGACCCACGCGCTGTTCGGCGCGCGGATCGCCTCGATGTCGGCCGTCGAGATGTCGGCACTGTAGATGCGGATCTTCGACGCCAGCTTCGCTTCGTCCGCGGCGAGCTTCGCGCCGCGCGCGAACTCGTCGTAAGGCGCAAAGACGACACGGATATCCGGATTCGCGCGATACGCGGCGGCCGCCTGATTCGCGACGGACTGCGCGATCGGATTGTCGACTGTGCCCCAGCGCGCCTTCTCCCGCACCTTCGGGTGCGCGCGCTTGAAGTCGCGCCACGCGGCATCGCGCCGGTCGAGCGGCGCAAAACCGGCGACGTAGACGTACCCGGCCGAGAACGCGTCGCCGTTGTCCTTGACGGCCTGCCCGAGCAGCAGGTTCGCGAGGTCGCGATCGTTCTGCTCGATCTGCGGCACCTTCGGGTTGCCGAGGTCGACGTCGAACGCGACGACCTTGATGCCTTTGTCCAGCGCACGCTGCACGACGTCCTTCAGCGATTCCGGCAGGCCGTGATTGACGATGATCGCGGACACGCCGACGCTGATCGCCTGCTGGATCTGCTCGCGCTGCTCGGCCGCATCCTGCCGGCCCTCGTAGATGCGCAGATCGACGCCGAGCGCACGCGCCTGCTTCTGCGCACCGGCCTCGTAGGCCTGGAAGAAGTCGCCGGTCGACAGATAGTTGACCAGCGCGATCTTCACGCCGCCCTTGTCGAACGGCGCGGGCGCGCCCTTGAGCGGACCGGCCTGCGCGGCGGGCACGCCCAGCGCGGTCGCGAACCACAGCATGCATGCACCGATCTTCAGATCGACGCGCGATTTCCGGCGAAGCAACGAGCGCATGGCGGGCCTGTCTCCAGATAGGACGATATCGGCCCAATCTATCAGCGCCGCACGCAAACTCAAACCGAGCGATTCGGAAATAGATATGACTTAGGACGACAAACCGTTCCGGCTCCGTGAGCCGGCCGATCAAAGCGAGCCGCTGCGGCGCATCGCGGCATGCGCATCACGCTCGCGCATCCGTGCGGCGCCCGATGCCGAACGTGAACGCCAGCGCGAGCACGAGCAGCGCGCCCTTGATGAAATCCTGCATGTAGTACGGCGCGTTCAGCATCGTCAGCCCGTTGAGCAGCACGCCGACGAATACCGCGCCGACGACCGTACCGAACACGTTGGGCCGCTTCGCGCCCCATACCGCATGACCGATCAGCGCGGCGGCCACCGCGTCGAGCAGCAGCGAGTGGCCCGCGCTCACGTCGCCGCGACCGACCCGCGCGGCGATCAATACGCCGCCCAGCGACGCGATCGCCCCCGATACGACGTACGCGGCGACCCGGTAGCGCGCGGCGGGCGCGCCGGCGAGCCGCGCGGCCGTTTCGTTGCCGCCGATCGCGTAGATCACGCGGCCCCATCGGGTGGCCTCCATCGCGACACAGGCCAGTGCCGTGACCGCTGCGAGCAGCAGCACCGGCAGCGGCACCACGTCGAACACGCGCAGCCGGCCGAGCGCGAGAAAGGCGTCGGGGAACACGCCGGTCGCGTCCGTGCCGTCGGGCAGCACCGAGCCGGTCGCGAGCGAACGGCCGCCGGTCGGAATCAATTGCAGGCCGGCCATCAGGAACAAGGTGCCGAGCGTCGCGAGCTGGTCGGGCACGCGCAGGCGCGTAATCAGCACGCCGTTGAACCACCCGGCGGCCACGCCGAGCGTCACGCAGGCGAACACCGCCGCCAGCGTGCCGCCGTGCCACACGACCAGCACATAGCTGGCGGCCATCTGCGCGGTCGCGGCCACGCTGCCGACCGACAGGTCGAAACCGCCGGCCGCGAGCGTGATCGTCACGCCGATGCCGAGCAACGCGACGATCGACACCGACTGCAGGATGCTGAACAGATTGTCGACGTTCAGGAACGCAGGCTCCCTGAGCGCAAACCCGATCACCAGCAGGATCAGCACGAGCAGGATGCCCGTGCGCTCGAGTGCGTCGCGGACGCGGGCCGCCGCGGCGCGCGATCGTTCGACGGGCGCGGCATCGTGCCCGGCGGAAGAAGTCACGGTTTTCATGAGCAGTCACGCAAGGTGGAGGACGTCGGAGGCGGGTCATCGAGCGTCGCGCGATCGAACCGCACGATACGATCCGCGATCTCGGCAGCTTCCTCGAGATCGCTGACGAACACGATCGTCGCGCGCGCCTGCGCATGACGCCGCAACATATCGACGATATCGGCCCGCGCGCCGGCATCGATGCCCTGAAACGGTTCGTCGAGCAGCAACAGCCGCGCCGGTTCGGCATGCCAGCGTGCGAGCACGACTTTCTGCTGGTTGCCGCCGGACAGGTGAGCCACGCGATCGTCCGGGCCGGTGCAGCGGATGCCGAACCGCGCGATCGCCGCCGCGGCGGCCGCGCGTTCGCGCGCCCTGCCCACCGGGCCGCGCGCGAACCAGCGCGCCAGAAACGGAAAGCCGATCGTGCCCGCGATCGATGCGAACGGCACGCTGTCGGGAAACAGCGACGTGCGCCAGCGGTCCTCGCCGGCCAGGAAGACGCCGGCGCGAATCGCATCCGCCGGCGAACGCGGCCGCCACGGCCGCCCGTCGAGCGTCATGTCGCCGGCCACCGCGCGCGCGGCGCCGAAGATCGTATTGGCGAGGCGCGACTTGCCGCCGCCCACCGGCCCCGCGATCGCGACGATCTCGCCGCGCCGCACGTCGAGGTCGAACGGCGTACTGGCCGGCGTCAGCCGGATGCGCCGCATGCTGAATGCCGCGTCCGGTTCGCGCGGCGCGGCGCGGGCCGGCACCGGCTCACGCGTGTTCGGCAACGGCCGCCCGATCATCGTCTGCACCGCCGCATCCAGATCGACGGGCGCGGGCAGATCCGCGACGATGCGGCCGTCGCGGACGATCGCCACGCGATCGGCCATGCGCCGCAAATCGCCGAGCCGATGCGACACCAGCAGGATTGCCACGCCATCGCGGCGCAGCGCGTCCAGCAGCGCGAAGAGCCGCTCGGCCTCCGGTGCGGACAGGCTGGCGGTCGGCTCGTCGAGTATCAGCAGCGACGGCTGAGCGCCGAGCGCGCGCGCCAGCGTCACGCGTTGCTGGTCCGCCAGCGACAGCGACGCGAGCGGCGCGGCCAGGTCGACGTCGAGCCCGACCCGCGCGGCGAGCGGTCGCGCCGCGACACGCCGCGCGGCCGGCGTCGCGCGCCACGGCGACGCCCGATCGCACAGCCGGTCGAGCAGCAGGTTGTCGGCGATCGACAGCGTCGGCACGACCGCGTCGGCGACCGACTGGTGCACGGTCGCGACACCGAGCCGCTTGGCCGCGTGCGGCGACGCCGGCCGGTACGGTCGGCCGCGCAGTGTCAGCGTGCCGCCGTCCGGCCGCAGCACGCCGCTCAGGATCTTGACGAAGGTCGACTTGCCCGCGCCGTTCGCGCCCATCAGCGCGACCACTTCGCCCGCGTCGATCGTCAGGTTCAACGCCGACAGCGCGACGGTCGCGTCGAAACGCTTCGCGATGCCGGCGACGCTCAGGACGGGCGACGACGCCGATCGACTTGTTCGGCCTTCGCGCACCGAACCGGCATTCTCGTTCGCCGTCGAATTCATGCCGGAAGCCCCTGTCGGGCACGGCGCGGTTGCAGCCGGAACAGCACGTCGTGGTTCACGTCACGCCCCTCCCCTGATAGTCGTTCCGTATCGACCGGCGCGTCACCGTCCGTCAGATGCGGATGGCGGATTGCCGGAACGACGCGCCGTGCGCGGTGTCCGGCAGGCGGTCGCGGCCGCTCAGCCGCGAGCGGAAGGTGCCGGCCGGCGCCGTCGTGCGGTACAGGCCGCGCTTTTTCAGTTCCGGCACGATCAGCTCGGCGAAATCGTCGAGCGTGCCCGGGCTGATCAGCGGATTGAGCATGTAGCCGCTCGTCGTCGACTGGCGCGCATGCTCGGCGAGCTGATCGGCGACCTCGTCGGGCGAGCCGACGAGGATCAGGTCGGTGCCGCGCGTGACGCTCGCGAACTTGCGCCGCACGTCGCCGGCGGTGAGCGGCTTGCCGCTGCCGTCGGGCCGCACCACGTAGGACGTGAGCCCTTCCGTGTGCGTCGTCAGCGGTTCGTCGTCCGCATAGCGGTCGATGTCGATGCCGGTGTCGCCCGCATAGCTGACGAGTTGCGCGTGCTGGTGATAGTGCTGCTGCAGCGTGTGGTATTTCTCCTTCGCATCGCTCGACGAGCGCGCGGTCACGATCCGCAGCACGGTCAGCGACTTCACGTCGTCCGCCGCGCGGCCGCGCTCCGTCGCAAGCCGGCGAATCTCGTCGAGGCCCGCACGAATCTCGTGCGGATTCGACTTCGCGACGAACACCACCTCCGCGTGCTTCGCCGCGAACTCGCGCCCGCGCCCGGACCAGCCGGCCTGGATCAGCACGGGCGAGCGCTGCGGCGACGGCGCGCAGACGTGCGGCCCCTGCACGCGGTAGTGCGTGCCTTCGTGCGCGATCGGCCGCACGCGGTCGCCGCGCGCATAGCGCGGCGCTTGCTTGTCGGCGACCACCGCATCGTCCGCCCAGCTCCCTTCCCACAGCTTGTACACGACGTCGAGGAACTCCTCCGCGCGCGCGTAGCGTTCGTCGTGGCCGATCATCCGGTCGAGCCCGAAGTTGCGCGCCGCGCTCGTCAGGTAGGACGTCACGATGTTCCAGCCGATCCGGCCGTTGCTCAGGTGATCGAGCGTGCTGAAGCGGCGCGCGAGCGCGAACGGGTGCTCGTACGTCGTGCTCGCCGTCACGCCGAACGCGAGTCGCTCGGTCTGCGCGACGAGCGCCGGAATCAGCATCATCGGGTCGTTCGCGGGCGCCTCGACCGCCCACTGGACCGCTGCGTCGGCCGATCCGCCATAGACGTCGTACAGGCCGAGCACGTCCGCGAAGAACAGCATGTCGAGATCGGCCTGCTCGGCCGTGCGCGCGAGGTTCGACCAGAACGGGAGCGTATTCGCGCGCAGCCGTTCGTCGGCGGGATGGGTCCACAGGCTCGGCGCGCCGCCGCAGCCGACGCTGGCTTGTTCATACAGGGAAAACAGCAAGGGGCGAGGATCGGACATCGTCAGGTTCGTTACCAGGAATCAGTTGGGGGCCGCCCACGCGTCCGGCGACGCGCGGCGGCGGCGTACGGGGACGCGAGCGTCGGGGGTGCGCGTCAGGTGGCGATTGACATGCCTCTCGAGACGAGCGGCCGGAATGGTGAGCAGCGCGACCAGCACGACATAGACGACAGCCGCGCCGACCAGCGGCTCGTACACGCGCAACGTCTCGAAGCGCAGCGTATTGGCCGTTCCCATCACGTCGAACACCGTCACGGTCGACGCGAGGACGGTCGATTTCAGCAGCAGGATCGCCTCGCCGGTGAGCGCGGGCAGCGCGAGCCGCCACGCGCGCGGGCCGACGATGCGGCGCAGCACCTGCACGCGCGTCATGCCGTACGCGTGCCCGGCTTCGATCTCGCCGGCCGGCACGCCGGCGATCGCGCCGCGCAGGATCGTCGCGACATACGCGCTCTCGTTCACGCTCAACGCGACGATCGCGTACCAGAACGCGTCGCGCAGCAGCGGCGACGCCCAGCTGTCGCGCATCCATTCGCGCGGCACGATCTGCCCGAATCCGTAGTAAAGCAAATAGAGCTGGACGAGCAGCGGCGTGCCGCGAATCAGCATGAGCCAGCCGCGCGCGGACCAGCGCAGCGGCGCATGGCGCGCGCCGGCGGCGAGCGCGAGCGGCACGCCCAGCAGCACGCTGGCCGCGCCCGACACGAGCGTCAGCGCGAGCGTCGTCGGCACCGCGGCGAGCAGCTTCGGCATCACCGTGTCGAGCAGGAATGGCAGCGAGAAGATCATGCGGTCGCGCGCCTCGTGCCACGGTTCGCGTGGCGCTCGAGCGCCGCGAAGAGTCCCGTCGACGCGATGCTCAGCAACAGGAACAACGCGGCCGTGACGAGATAGAAGAATACGTAGTGGCGTGTCGCGCCGGCCGCGAGCTGGCTCGCTTTCAGCAGATCCGTGAACGAGCCGAGCACGCTGATGAACGACGCATCCTTGGTCGCGTTGAGCCACACGTTACCCGTGCCCGGCAACGCGAGCCGCGCGGCGGCCGGAAGCCGGATGCGCGCGAACGTCTGCCACGGCGTCATCCCGTACGCGTGCGCGGCTTCGATCTGCCCGGCCGGCACGTTGACGAGCGCCGCGCGGAAGATGTCGGTCAGATACGCACCCTGGATGAACCCGAGCGACAGCGCCGCGACGAGGAACGGCGGGAACGCGAAGTCGTCGGGCGCGAGGCCGCCGCGGTGCAGCGCGGCCTCGACGGCGGGCGCGAGCGCATAGAACGCGAGCAGCAGGCACAACAGCTCGGGCAGCGCGCGCACCAGCGTCGTGTAGAGCCGCGCGAGCCACGCGAGCGGCGCGTGGCGCGACAGCTTGCCGAGCGCGCCGGCGATGCCGAGCAGCACGCCGGTGCCGAACGACGCTGCCGCGACGCCGAACGTCAGCGCGAACGCGCCCGCGAACACGCGGCCATAGCCGCCGTCGCCGAATGCGAGCAACGCGAGCAGCGAATCGTCCGCGGCCATCGGGTCAGCGGCCCTTCTCGATCGTGCCCTTCAGGTTCGGATAGCGGGCGGTGATCGCATCCCACGTGCCGTCCTGCTGCAGTTGCGCGATCGCGGTCGACAGCTTGCCGCGCAGCGCATCGCCCTGGCGCACGCCCGCGCCGATGCCGAGGCCCAGCACCGGATTGTCCGCGCAGGTCGCCTTGACCTCGAAGTCCTTGCCGTCGCGCGACGCGAGGAATGCCGTAAACAGCCCCTTGCCTTCCTGCACGTAGTCGACCCGGCCGGACACCAGATCCGCGAGCGCGTTGTCGAACTTGTCGAAGGCCTTGATCTGCGCGTCCGGCTTGAAGCGGGAGTCGAGGAACGCCGAGAAGTTCGTGCCGGCCTCGACGCCGATCACGCGGCCCTTGAAGCTCGCGGGCACCGCGCAATCGACACGGCGCCGGTCGCTCTTCGCGCCGACGAACACCGTCGGCGACTCGTAATAGGCACGGCTGAAATCGATCGCCTTCTGCCGTTCGCCGGTAATCGTCATCGACGACCAGATCACGTCGATCTTGCGGTTCTGCAACGCCGGAATCAGGCCGTCCCACGCAATGTCGGTGAGCTCGCAGCGCACGTTCAGTTTGCCGCACGCGGCATCGAGCAGGTCGATTTCCCAGCCCTTCCACTTGCCGGCCGCGTCCTTCGAGAAGAATGGCGGATACGACTCGGCGTCGATGCCGACGCGCAACGTCGGCTGGGCTGCATGGGAAGCCGGCACGAGGCCGAGTACGAACAGCGCGGCCGCGGCACGGCGGACCCTGGAACGCATCAAACGATTCATGTGGCGCATTTCTGAAATAACGTCGAAACGACCGGCGTCGCAGCCGGCAGGAGGCCAGACTGTAAAGCGCGCGCAAGCGTGTACCAAATGGTTATTTTTTCGATGGATATCTGATCGCGCGATATACCGATCGACGCTGTGCCAGGAATTTCAGATCGTGTGCGCTGCCGTCGCCATTGCGGGCTCAGCCGACGAATTTCGCCTCCACGCCACTGCGCACGACGAGGTCGAACCGTTCCGGCCGAATGTGAAACACCGTGGATTCGCACGTGCGGCCGTCCGCGAGGCGCGACGTGCGCCGCAGCACGAGCAGCGGCGCGTGCTTGTCGGCGTTGAGCCGGGCCGCGATATCGTCCGGCGCGGCCATGGCCGTCACCGACATGTCGGCATCCGTGATGCGCCAGCCGAGCAGGCTCTCCAGCACCTCGTAGGTCGACATGCGCTCGGCCTGCTCGAACGTGACGGCGCCGGCGTCGGGCAGCAGGCAGGTCTGCGCGAGCGCGACGGGTTCGTCGTCGACCCAGTGCAGCCGTTCGAGATAGATGCAGCGCGTGACGTCGGCGGCAAATGCGTGCCGCAAGCCCGGCGGCACGTCGCACGCTTCCATGCGCAGCAATTCCATCCGCGCCCGCGCGCCCTGCGCGGCGATCGAATCGTGCAGCCCGCGCAGCACATCGAGTCGATGCCGCAGCCGCTGCTTCGCGGCGAACGTCCCTTTTCCCTGCTTGCGCTCGACGATGCGCGCGTCGCTCAGCCGATCGAGCGCGAGCCTGACGGTCACGCGGCTCACCTGAAAACGCTCGCTCAACTGCGCCTCGGACGGCAGCTTGCCGGTCGGCTCGTACACACCGCGCTCGATCTCGTCGCGCAGCGTCGTCGCAAGCTGCTCGTAAAGCGATGTCGTGTCGTCACGCACCAGCGTCATCGATCCTTCCTCGTCGTGCTGGGTTCGCGCTATGCGCGTTTCCCGATATCGATATGAAAAGCAATTGGAATGCTCAACTTGTATTAATACGTATTATTACATCTCGACAGACGGTCGGGGCCGCGATTCGGGGTCCCGATGCCCCGGGGAGCATACCAGTGACTGAAAACGCAATCGGCACGCCGCCGCTCGATGGCGTGCAGGGCAGCCGGCCGACACGGGCCGAAGCGGCCACGGCGCCACGCACCGATCCGCACGCGGCGGGACGATCGCGCGGCGCGCAGCGGCGTGCCGCGATCGGTTTTGCCGCCGCGTGGCTGGCGTTCTTCGCGATCGCCTGGTGGTTGCCCGCGCCCGCGCATCTTTCCGCCGAGGGCCGGGCGACGCTCGCGGTCGTCGCGTGGGTCGCGATCGTCTGGATCACCGAGGCGATTCCCGTCGGCGTGAGCGGCATCCTGCTGCCGATGCTGCTCGTGCTGTCGCATGCGAGCCCGTCGTTTCCGAAGGCGGCCAGCGGCTTCGCCGCGCCCGTCGTGTTCCTGTGCCTCGCCGCGTTCCTGTTCTCCGCGATCATGCAGGCGAGCGGGCTCGACCGGCGCATCGCCCTGCTGCTGCTCGATCGCCTGAAGGTGCGCACGGCCAACGGCGTGATCTGGGCGATGTTCGCCGTGAACTGCGTGATGGCGCTCGTCGTGCCGGCCGCGAACGCACGCGCCGCCACGCTGCTGCCGGTCACCAACGGCATCGTCCGGCTGTTCGGCGAATCGCCGCGTGAACGCGCCGCGCGCAAGGCGATCGTGATCCAGACGCTCGTGTACGGCGCGATGATCAGCGGCATGTGCATCCTCACCGCGCATCTGCCGAACATGGTCGTGTCCGGCCTGCTCGAGAAGCAGCTCGGCATCCGGATCTCCTACCTGACGTGGCTGAAGCTGCAGTGGCCGTATCTCGGGATGTTCGCGATCACGCAGGGCTGGGTGCAGTTCCATTTCCGCTCGCGCGCCGTCGCGCTTCCCGGCGGCCCCGGCGCGATCGCGGCGATGCGCCGTACGCAACCGCCCGCCGCCCGCAACGACTGGGCCGTGCTCGCGCTGTTCGCGGCCGTCGCCGTGCTGTGGGCGACCGAGCCGCTCCATCACCTGCCGTCGGAAATCGTCGCGCTGATCGCGCTGGCGCTGTTGTTCGCACCCGGCGTGCTGCGCTTCGGCTGGGCCGAGGTCGAGCAGCGGACGATCTGGGGCACGCTGTTCCTGCTGGCCGGTGCGCTGTCGCTGTCGTCGGCGATCAGTGCGTCCGGGCTCGCGAACTGGGCCGCCGATCACATCTACGTCGCCGCGCGCGGGCACGGCTGGTGGCTCGCGATCGCGATCGTGATGCTCGGCACGCACGTGATCCGCATCGGCATGCTGTCCAACGTCGCGGCCGTCACGATGATCGCGCCGATCGCGCTCGCGCTGGCGCCGCGCCTCGGGCTGCATCCGGTCGCGTTCACGATGCTCGTCAGCGATACCGACAGCTTCGCCTATCTGCTGCCCACGCAGATCACCGCCGGCGTCATCGCGTACAGCAGCGGCGCGTTCTCGACGGCCGACTACGCGAAGGTCGGCGCGGTATCGGTGCTGATCGCGATCGTCTATGGCCTCTGCGTGATCGCGCCGTGGTACGCGTACATGGGCATCCCCGTCTGGGACGCGAGCGCGCCCTGGCCGTTCGCGCATTGAAGCGCGCCGCTTTCCAACGACATCATGTTGCATCCCTCATGAACGAATCCACGGACGCTCCCGATTCCGTCGCAGCCCGCGCCGCCGCGCTGCGCGACCGCCTGGGCCCGCACGTCGCACCCGCGGGCCTGTACGAACGCCACAAGCGCCTGCCGTTCGCCGGGCGCGTGCATTGCAACGTCACGCGCCTCGAAGCCGGCGAGTGGAGCGAGATCGTGCTCGACTACGAGGTCGGCTCGTCCGGTATCGCCGACGGCGGCTGGCTGAAGGCCACCTTCAAGTTCTATTCCGACTGGGCGCTGTTCCAGACGAGCGACCCGGCCGCGGCGAACTACATCAGCGCCGAATACCATGCGGCGCCGCTCGTGCCGGGGCAGAGCCCGGCCACCGTGCAGGCGCTGAACGTGCGCTTCGACCAGAAGGGGCACGAGCGGCCGTTCCAGAAGGCGGTGATCGTCGACGTCGTCGACGGCTACGTGAACGCCGGCGACCGGATCGTGATCCGTCTCGGCGATCGCCGTCGCGGCCCCGGCACGCGCGTGCAGACCTTCGCCGAGGACAACTTCCGGTTCCGGCTCTACGTCGATCCGTTGGGCACGTCGCGTTTCGTCGCGGTGCCCGGCGACGTCTCGATCGACATCCGCGCCGGCGCGCCGTCCGACGTGCTGCTGAACGGCCCGCGCTTCGTGCGGCCGGGCACCCGCGCGCCATTCCGGCTGTCGCTGCAGGATCGCTGGGGCAATGCGTGCCGCGACGTCGGGGGCACCGCGCGCGTCGTTGCATATGACGCGCAAGGCGAAGCCGTCTACCGGCGCGAACATGCGCTGCCCGAGGCGGGATTCGCGAGTTGCGCGGTCGACGACCTGCCGGTCGACGCCGGCACGCTGCGCATCGTGGCCGACGTGCCCGCGCGGCCGGACGTGCGTGCGGCCGAAGCGTGGCTGACGCTCGACGCGTCGTTGCCGGTATCGCGCGCGCTGTATGCGGATCTCCATGTGCATGCGCACGACACGGTCGGCACCAACAGCCCCGAGTACAACGCACGCTACGCACGCGACATCGGCGGCATCGACGTGCTCGGCTATACCGCGAACGATTTCCAGATCACCGACGAGAACTGGCAGCTCGGCGTCGACGCGGTCGAACGCTTCAACGAGCCGGGCCGCTTCGTCGTGTACCCGGTGCAGGAATGGTGCGGCAGCTCGACCGCGGGCGGCGACCATAACGTGGTGTTCCTCGGCGATGCGCGGCCGGATTTTCCGTACAACGCGCGCGGCGAACACAACCGTACGCTGGTCTGGAACGAGGACATGAAAGGTCATGCGGTCGAGCTCGGCCGCTGGCCCGTCGAGGAACTGTGGGACGCGTATGCCGACGCTGCCGCGCAGCATCTGGTGATGCCGCACGTGGGCGGCCGCCGCTACATTCCCGACTGGCACCATCCCGAGCTCGAACGGCTGGTCGAGATCGCGTCGTCGTGGGGGCACTTCGGCTGGCTGTACCAGGACGTGATCGCACGCGGCTACCGGCTCGGCGTCGCGGCCAGCGGCGACGAACATCGCGGCCGGCCGGGTGGTGGCGCGCCCGGCGTGCAGGTGTTCGGTGTGCACGGCGGGCTGACGGGTGTGCTCGCCGACGTGCTCGATCGCAAGCACGTCGGCGAGGCGCTGCGCGCGCGCCGCACATGGGCGACCACCGGCGAGCACAGTGCGCTGCTCGTGCGTTGCGGCGATCACTGGCAAGGCGATGCGTTCGCGCATCGCGGGCCGGCGCGGCTCGACTACCGGCTGCTCGGCCAGTCCGGGTGGGAATACGTGGCCGCGTACGATCACGAAGGACGGGTGTGGGAACGCAACCTGCATGCGGAACTCGGCTACGCGGATCGCCTGATCCGCGTGCGCTGGGGCGGCGCCCGCATCCGGGACCGCTATCGCTGGGCCGCGTGGCGCGGCCGGATCCGCGTCGTCAACGGCACGATCCACCGTTTCGGATCGAACGGCTTCGAGCATGTCGAGGAGTCGGCATGGCGTACCGGCGCGACCGACGTCGAATTCCGCAGCGACACCTATGGTGATGCGGACAGCATCGAGCTCGACATCGGCAATCTTGCCGACGCGACGATCGTGGTCGAAGGCACGATCGACAGCTTCGCGAAGGTCGGCGATCCGCTGCAGCGCAATCCGTTCGTGCATGCGCCGACGTTCCGCTTCGAGATCAGCGGCGCGGACCTGCTCGCGCAAGGAACGGCCACGCATGCGCTGGGCGGCACCGAGTTGTTCGTCGCGGTCGAACGGTTGACGGACCAGACGCTTCCCGTCGATCTCGCGGGCAGCATCGAAGTCGCGGCGGAAAATGCGTCGTTCGGATTCCGCCCCGTCTATTTCTTCGGGCGGCAGCGCAACGACAGCAAGGTGTGGTCGTCTGCCCAGTTCATCACGTTCGAGTGACGCGCATGCGCGATCCGAGCGCCGTGCCGGCGGCGTTGCCGACGGGTCGGCCGCGCATGGCCGCGCATGGCCGGGCGCCCGGTGCGCCACCCTGAAGCCGGCCCGCCCGGCTTGCCGATGGAATACTCCCCGCCGAGCGGGCAGAGGCGCTTTGAAACGATCAACCGAGCCACGTCCTGATATTCGCCCGCATCGCGCCGGCGGAGATCCCGTAACGGTCGTGCAGCGTCGGCAACGCGCCGGCAGCGAGGTACGCATCCGGCAGCGCGATCTGCCGGAACGGCGCCGCGACGCCAGCCGCAAGCAAGGCAGTCGCCACCGCTTCGCCGAGTCCGCCGATCACCGTATGGTTCTCGGCGACGATCACCATGCGCCCCTTGCGCGACGCCTCCCGAACGATGGTCGCCGTATCGAGCGGCTTGATCGTCGGGACGTGCAGCACGGCTGCATCGATGCGGTCGGCTTCAAGCGCCTTCGCGACCTCGAGCGAACGCATCGTCATGATCCCGGACGAGATCAGCAGCACGTCGTTGCCGTCGCGCAGCAGCTTCGCCTTGCCGAGTTCGAAACGGTAATCGTATTCGTCGAGCACGGCCGGCACGTTGCCGCGCAGCAGGCGCGCGTACACCGGCCCCTGGTGCGCGGCGATCGCCGGCACCATCTGCTCGATGTCCAGCGCGTCGCACGGATCGATCACGGTCATGTTCGGCATCGCGCGCATCAGCGCCAGATCCTCGGCCGCCTGATGGCTCGGCCCGTAACCGGTCGTGAGGCCCGGCAATGCACACACCAGCTTCACGTCGAGATTGTCCTCGGCGATCGCCTGATGGATGAAGTCGTACGCGCGGCGCGTCGCGAATACCGCATAGGTCGTGACGAACGGCTGCGCGCCTTCGTGCGCGAAGCCGGCGGCGGCGCCCATCAGCAGTTGCTCGGCCATGCCCATCTGGTAGTAACGCTCGGGAAATTCCTTCGCGAAAATGTGCAGGTCGGTGTACTTGCCGAGATCGGCCGTCATGCCAATCACGTTGCCGTTCGTGCGCGCGAGCTTCGCGAGCGCATGGCCGAACGGCGCGGCGCGGGTCGCCTGCCCCTCGGTCGCGATGGACGCGATCATCGCGGAAGTCTTCAGGCGCGGCTTGTTGTCGACGGTGCTCATGCGTGTCTCCCTGCTTCGAGTGCGTCGAGCGCGAGCTTCCACTCGTGCGCATCGACGCGGATGAAATGGCTCTTCTCGCGTGCTTCGAGGAACGGCACGCCGCACCCCATCTTCGTGTCGCAGACGATGATCCGCGGCTGCGGCCTGTCATGTCGGCGCGCGTTGTCGAACGCGCGCTTTACCGCGTCGATATCGTTGCCGTCGACTCGCTGCGTATACCAGCCGAATGCTTCGAGCTTGTCGACCAGAGGCTCGAACGCCATGACTTGCGTCGACGGGCCATCGGCCTGCTGGTTGTTCACGTCGACGATCGCGATCAGGTTGTCGAGCTTCCAGTGCGCGGCCGACATCAGCCCTTCCCAGATCGCGCCTTCGTCGAGCTCGCCATCCGAAAAGAGCGTATAGACGAGCGCGTCCGAGCCGTTGCGCTTGAGCCCGAGACAACGGCCGACCGCGATCGTCAGGCCCTGGCCGAGCGAACCGCCGGACATCTCCATGCCGGGCGTGTAGCTCGCCATCCCCGACATCGGCAAACGGCTGTCGTCGCTGCCGTAGGTTTCGAGCTCCTCGGCCGGCAGGATGCCGGCTTCGAACAGCGCCGCGTACAGCGCGATCGCATAGTGGCCGTTCGACAGCAGGAAGCGGTCGCGCCCTTCCCACTCGGGATCGTCGGGGCGATAGCGCATCGCGCCGAAATACGCGACGGCCAGCACGTCGGCGATGTCGAGCGCCTGGCCGACATAACCCTGCCCCTGGACTTCGCCCATCAGCACGGCGTTTCTGCGGATGCGGTACGCGCGCTCGGCGAGCGTGACCGCTTCATGAATGGTTTCGGTATCCATCGTTGGCTCCAGTATTGGATCGGAAGGCATGCAGGTCGAATCGGCGGTGATCAGCGATTGACGGAGCGCGGCACGAGGAACACCAGCAGCGCGCCGAACGTAATCGCGACGGAGATGAAGAGGAGTCCGGCGGTGGACTTGCCGGTCAGGTCGTTCAGCCAGCCGACGATCGCCGGCGAGAAGAAGCCCGCGAGGTTCGCAAAGCAGTTGACCGCGGCGATGCCCGCCGCCGCCGACATCCCGCCGAGCAGCGCCGTGGGCAGCGACCAGAATTGCGACGACGACGCGAGAATGCCGGCGGACGCAATGCTCAGGCACACGATCGACGCGCCGACACTGCCGAGCATCGGCAACGTCGCGAAGCCCGCCGCCGCGATCAGCATCGGCACCGCGAGATGGAAGCGGCGCTCGCGGCGGCGATCCGCGCTCATGCCGATCAGCGGCAGCGCGACGATCGCGCACGCATACGGAATCGCGGTGAACAGGCCGACCCACAGCGGATCGGCGACGCCGGCCTTGCGAATGATCGTGGGCAGCCAGAACGTGAGGCCGTACTGGCCGAGCACGACGCAGAAGTAGATCGCGGCCATCAACCACAGGCGGCGGTCGGCGACGAACGCACGAATCGACAGGTGGGCGGTCGTGTGCTCGGCGTCCGCCGACACGTTGCGCGCCAGCAAGGCTTTTTCGGCATCGGTCAGCCATTTCGCGCCGGCAATGCCGTCATCGAGATACAGCAGGATCGCAAAGCCCAGCACGAACGAAGGCAACGCTTCGAGCAGGAACAGCCACTTCCAGCCCGCCATCGACATCGCGCCGTGCAGCGAATGCATGATCGCGCCCGACAGCGGGCCGCCGATGATCCCCGCCAGCGGAATCGCCATGAAGAACAACGACAGTGCCTTGGCACGACGCGCCGACGGGAACCAGTACGTGAGGTACAGGATCACGCCCGGCGCGAAGCCCGCTTCGGCGACGCCGAGCAGGAACCGCAGCACGTAGAACGCGGCGGGCGACTTCACGAACACGAAGCTCGCGGAAATCACGGCCCACGTCAGCATGATGCGCGCGAGCCAGCGGCGCGCGCCGACGCGATGCAGGATCAGGTTGCTCGGTACTTCGAACAGAAAGTAGCCGAGAAAGAAAATGCCTGCGCCCATCCCGTACACGGTCTCGCTGAAACGCAGGTCGTTGAGCATCTGCAGTTTCGCGAAGCCGACGTTGACCCGGTCGAGATACGCACCGAGATAGCACAACATCAGGAACGGGATCAGCCGTCGCGCGACCTTCGCATAGGTCGCCGCTTCGAACGTCTGCGCGTCGTCCCGTTGCAGCAGCTCGCCCTGAACCGGCGAGGCGGGGTACTTTGCTCTCATCTTTGTCTCCTGCCATGGCCCCGGGTTGTCCCGGGTGCATGATGGTCGGCGCCGCGCGTGTCGCGGCGCCGTTCTCAGTGAATCAGCATCCCGCCGTTGACGTCCAGCGTGATGCCCGTCAGGTAGCTCGACAGGTCGCTCAGCAGGAACAGGCACGCATTGGCGACATCGACGGCATCGCCGAGGCGGCCGAGCGGAATGCCCTTGACGATCTCCTCGCGCATGTCGGGCGTCAGCTTGTCGCCGGTGATGTCGGTCTGGATCAGGCCCGGCGTGATCGAATTGATGCGGATACGGTCGGCGCCGAACTCGCGCGCCATCGCCTTCGCGAGGCCGAGCACGCCGGCCTTCGCGGCGCTGTAGTGCGGGCCGCCGAAGATGCCGCCGCCGCGCTGCGCGGACACCGACGACATGCACACGATGCTGCCGCCGCGCTGCTCCTTCATCGCCGGCAGCACCGCCTGCGACATGTACAGCGTGCCGCGCAGGTTCACGTCGACGATCGCATCGAAGTCGCGCCCGGAAATGTCCAGCGTGCGCACCGGCTGCGTGATGCCGGCGTTGTTCACGAGGCCGTCGATACGGCCATAACGCGCCAGCGTCGCGCGGGCCGCGGCCACGCACGCGTCGCGATCGGTCACGTCGCAGGCCAGGCCGAGGTGGTCGGGCCCGAGCTCGGCGGCGGCCGCTTCGGCGTCCTCGCGACGCAGGTCGAGAATCGCCACGCGCGCGCCCTGGGCGGCCAGCGTGCGGGCCGTGGCCTTGCCGATACCGCGCGGCGATGCCGCGCCGGTCACGATGATGGTCCTGTTGTCGAGCAACATCGTTCGTCTCCTGTGTTGATGTGTGTGCAGAGTGTCGGCTCGCCGGACACCCGCATCAACGCGGAAACGCTCAGGCATGGTTGAGAAAATTTCAGATGACGCCGCGCGGGCCGTCACGGCGTGCTGCAACGCAATATTGCACGCGGCCCGGACGCGCGACGCTCAGTTCGCGCGGCGCTGCGCCGCGACTTCCCGCTCGATCCACGCAAGGAAGCGTTTCACGCGAGGCAGTTCCCCGTTCTGCCGCGGGTAAACGAGATGATGCGCACCGACTTCCACCGCATGCGTCTCGTCGAACACGGGCACCAGCGCGCCTTCGCGAATCTTCACCGACGCGAGCATCAGGCTTTCGAGCGCGATGCCGAGGCCGAGCGCGGCGGTTTCGAGCGACATGTACGACCGGTCGAACGAAAAGTCGAAGGTCTTGCGGGCCGCGAGCGATACGCCGGCCCGGCCGAACCACTGTTTCCACTGCACGAGCGGCGTTTCGGAATAGATCAGCCGATGCGCGAGGAGGTCTTCCGGCGCGTTCACCGGATGCCGTTCGAGGTATTGCGGCGACGCGAGCGGCGCGATGAACTCGCCGCGCATCGTCTTCACCTCGAGGTTGTCCCAGTTGCCGTAGCCGTGGCGGACGTCGATATCGTAGAAGCCGTTCGAGAACGATACGTTTTCGTAAGAACACGCCAGGTTCAGCTGGATATCGCCGTTCGCTTCCTGAAACGACGACAGCCGCGGCAACAGCCACATCAGCCCGAAGCTCGGGCTCGAATGCACGCGCAGGATATCGACCTCGGCGCGGCTCGACGCGCGCTCGGTGGCGCGGCTCAGGTCGGCCAGCGAGCCGGTGACGTCCGCCAGATAGCGCTCGCCGGTCGGCGTGAGGACGAGCCCGCGCCCTGATCGCTGGAACAGCGGCTGGCCGATCTGCGATTCGAGGTTGCTGAGCTGGTGACTCACGGCGGACGCGGTCAGGCCCAGTTCTTCCGCGGCACGATTGACGCTTTTGGTCCGGGCGACACTTTCGAACGCGATGATTGCCTTGAGCGGCGGGATGCGCATGTTGGTATCCGTTGGAATGAGCAGATCGCCTGGCAAAGCGATATCGAAACGACACCTGGAACATTGTCCGGGCCAGGCCACTGCAATACGTTACATGCCAATTCTAGAGTGCCCGAGGGCCGCCGTTCGCTGCAACGTGGTCCCGACCGGCGGGCGCGCACCGGTTCCCTTGGCGCGCGACGCACGCGCGGCGGCCCTGTCGGGTCAGGTTGCCCTGGCGCCCGGGCACCGCTTCGATCGATCATTGCGCCGGCGCGGCGGGTCGTCATTCCGGTTCAGGAACCGGCAACCCCAGCCGCCAGCTCAGGTTCCTGCGCGCCTGCCTCTCGCAGCGCGCGTAGAAGAATTCCGTCAGATAGATGCGCGGACGCACGAGCAGCCCGCGCAGAATGTTCCGCTCATGAAAATCGTAGGCCCGGTCGTCGAGATCGGGACGCTCTGCCCGCAAACGCCGGCCGTCTTCGCGAAACCGGCTGCGGGAAGCGCCGAGCGCGGCCAGGTCGATGTCGCACGTGAAGCGGGTATCCGGTTGCGCGGCAATGCCCGCGTGGGTCGTCGCGAGGATCATCGCGCAGACGGGGTCGCACGCGCGGATTCGCCCCCCGGCCTGGTGCCGGAACCAGTCCGCGCTACGCTGCTCGTTGTCCTTCGCGCCGGGCACGAAGATCACGTCATGGAACCAGAGCGCGAGTTCGACGGCGTCCGGCGCGGGAATCGCGTCGCGCGCCAGGTCGAGATGACGCAGGCATCGCCGTACATGCACGAGCGTATGGTAATGGCGCACCGGCTCCGCATAGCATTGCGCGAGCCTGCGATAGACCTCCTCGGCATGGGTCCCGCCGCTGCACGACCACAACGCGACGAACCGCGCCTGCATCCGGTTCACGTTCGCTCCTTGGACCGGGGCGTCCGCGCGGAATCGCCCCATGCCGACATGACTGCGATGCGCTCAGAGAAATTCCCTGCGGATGTCGATGCTCGAGCGCTGCCCGATGTTTCCGTAGTGATGCGCGAGCCACACATCCGCCTCGCGTCGCCCGTGGTCATGCAGTTCGCTCAGAAATGTCCAATCCGCGTTGTACTTGCTCGATACGCTCAGCGCGGACAGCGCATCGTCGGCGCGAATGGAATGAATCAGCATTTCCTTCATCTCGCCGCGTTGTATCGTGCCTTGCTGGATCAAGTCGGTGACGAACGCGATCGCCCGCATCTCGCGCATCAGCGACGAATTGAAACTGATCTCGCTGATCCGGTTGAGGATTTCCGCGGCGGTGATCGGCACGCCGCGACGCACGAGCGGATTGATGTGCACGATCACGACGTCGCGCGTCGCGCAGTTGTAGATGAGCGGATAGATGGCAGGATTGCCCATGTACCCGCCATCCCAGTAGTACTCGCCGTCGATCGAGACCGCCTGGAACAGGGTCGGCACGCATGCCGATGCCAGCACCGCGTCGGCACTGAGGTCCGCTCCGGTGAACAGGCGGATCTTCCCCGTCTCGACGTTGGTCGCGCACACGTACAGCCGGATCGGACAGTGCTTGCGCAGCGCGTCGAAATCGACCTGGCTTTCGAGCACCTCGCGCAGCGGATTCAGGTTGTTCGGATTGAACTGATAGGGTGAAAAGACCCGCAGCATCATGTCGGCGAACGCATACAGCGGCGAATGATCGAGCCCGAAGCTGTGCGTGCCCTTCAGCCAGGGCATCCAGCGCAGCGGGTTGTAGCGCTCCGCCGATTGCGCGACCGCGTGCCAGAAGTCGTGCAGTGCCTGACGCGCGCCGTCTTCGCCGCCCTTGTGCAGCCCGTATGCGAGTACCGCGGCGTTCATCGCGCCGGCGCTGGTTGCACTGACGCCTTCGATGTCGAGCCGGCCGTCTTCGAGCATGCGGTCGAGCACGCCCCAGGTGAAGGCGCCGTGCATTCCGCCGCCCTGCAACGCGAGCGCGATCGGTTTGCGCGGGCCATCGTTGCCGCGTCTTGCGTGCGTGGTTGCCATGCCCGTCTCCTCGGCGCTCCGCGCAGGCGGAGCAGCGGCAGGTCATCGAGCGCACGTCGTCACGCGATCCGTCGCCGTGCGCCGTTGTTCCATTCATCCTGCGCGCGCGTCCAATGCATCCAGCAGCGCTTTCGCGTCGCGCAGGTCGCTTGTATCGAAACCTTCCGTGAAGCAGGCGAGCACCTCGGACAGCGCTCGCCTCGCCTCCACGGTTTTCCCCTGCCGCTGCAAGAGCCGCGCAAGGTCCGACGCCGCCCGCAATTCCAGCGCTCGGGCACCCTGGCGGCGCGCGCGCTCGATCGCCCGGTGAAAGCAGCCGGTGGCCTTGTCGTCGCGCGCCGCGACCGCCCCTTCGTCGCACGCCGCGACGGCCCCCTCTTCGCTCGCCGCGACGGCCCCCTGCTCGCTCGCCCCGCCGGCCAGATAGACGCCCGTGAGCCGGTACAGCTCGGCCTCGAAGCAGTGCTCACCGGTTTGCTCGACGAGCGTCGTCGCCTCTTCCAGCAGGTCCAGCGCTGCCCGCCGGTCGCCCGCGCGCCAGTAACTGTCGGCCAGCAGCGCGAGGGAATAGGGCCGCTGGTCTTCGCCGCCGGCGGCCCGCTGCGCATCGAGGCCCAGCCGCATCTGCGCGATGCCGTCCCGGATGTTGCCTTGCGCGCTCATCGCCCAGCCCCGCAGGAGCGTCCCCCATGCGAGCCAGTACGGCAAGCCGTGCTCGGTCGATACGGCAATGACCGCTTCCGCGCGCTCGGCGGCAAGCGTCGGCTCGCGCCGCAGCTGATGCAGGTGTGCCGTGTAGGTCAGGCTGAACGCCAGGGACGGCCCATAGGAAAGGTGCCGTGCGAGCGCCAGTGCTTCGACGCTGCGCCTGAGCGCCTGGTCGGGATACCCCTGGATCCACAGGGTCAACACCAGGAAACTGAGCGCCCGGATGCCCGGATCGACCCCGTGCGCGAACACGTGGGCCTGATGCTGCTCCGGATCGTAGATCGCGATCGCCTGTTCCAGGTGGGTGCGGGCGGCCGTGAAATCGCCCTGCAGGAAGAAGCACGAACCCAGCGCGCTATGGGCCTCGATGAGAAAGCCGGGGTCGTTCGCATCGCGGGCCGTACCGAGCATCTGCCGGCCCAGGTCGGTCGCGAGCGCATATTCGCCGCGCACCACGTGGTGCATCCGCAATCCCAGCTGCGTCGCGAAGCGTTGCGATACCTCGCCCGTGCGCTCGCACAACTCGAGCGCGCGCGTATAGGTGGCGCCCACCTCCGTCGCGCCATACCCGCGCACATCCATCAGGACCGGCCCGAGGGACAGCAGCAGCGTCAGTTCCCAATGCGCGCGCATCGGTGTGTCCGGCAAGCCCTTCAGCAACGCAAGCGCCGCGCCGAGGTGATTCATCGCATCGTGATGAGCCGCATGGCGCAGCGCCTGCTGGGCCGCACGATGCAGGTATTCGACCGCCTTCGGAATGTTGCCGCTCTGACCGTAGTGATGCGCGAGTTCGCTGCAGTAATCGGCGATGCGCGTCGGGAACAGCACCTCGATCGCCTGCGCGGTGCGCTCGTGCAGCGCGGTGCGCCGCTCCGTGAGCAACGAGCGCCCGGCCACTTCCTGGGTCAGCGCGTGCTTGAACGAATAATTGACCTCGGGAAAGGCGGGCCGCTCGTAGATGAACTCCGCGGCTTCCAGATGCGCGAGCAGGCGACGCAGTTCGTCGTCCCGCGCCGCCACCTCGCCGCAGATGCGCCGGATCAGGCTGAACGGAAACTCGTGGCCGATCACGGCAAGCGCCTGCAGCAGTTCCTTTTCCTCGACGGGAAGCCGATCGATCCGGGCCGCCAGCACGCCCTGCACGGTGGTCGGGATATGCAGCGTCGCCGGCGTCTCCACGATGCGATAACGCCCGGCATCGCCGAGCAGCGACTTCTCTTCGACGAGCGTCTGGACCACTTCCTCCATGAAGAACGGATTGCCCTCCGTCTTCTCCAGAATGAGCTGCTTCAGCGGCACGAGCGTGCGATCCTCGCCGAGCAGCGCCGTGAGCAGCCCCTGCGCATCGGACGGGCCGAGCGGCTCGAGCCGGATCCTGCTGCAATGAACCACGCCGGCCCACGCCGGCCGATACTCGGGCCGGTAGTTCACCAACAGCAGGATGCGTGCGTCCGGCACGTGGTCGATCAGGTAGCTCAGGAATGCTTCCGTTTCACGGTCCAGCCATTGCAGATCCTCGAACAGCAAATGAACCGGCTGATTCTGGCTCTCGCGCACGAGCAACTGCCTGATCGCGTCGAAGGTGCGCTCGCGCCGGATCTGCGGGTCCATCTCGACCAGCACCGAGCCGCCCTCGCCGATGCCGAGCAGATAGAGGACGTACGGCACGAGGTCCTCGAAACCGCGCTCCAGCGCGAGCGCCTTGCCGATCACCTTTTCCCGGCAGCGCCGCTCGTCGTCCTGCGGCGTGATCTGGAAATAGTTCTTCAGGAGTTCGATCAGCGGCAAATTGGAAAACGCCTTGCCGTGCGATACCGAAAACGTCTCCAGCACCAGCGCGCCGCGCCGTGAACGCTCCTTGAACTCGTGGAACAGACGAGACTTGCCGACGCCGGCCTCGCCGACCACGCCGACCACGCGCCCGTGCCCGGCCCGCATGGTCTCCAGGGCCCGGTTCAGGTGCTCCAGTTCCGTTTCGCGCCCGACGAACCGCGCGAGACCACGGTGCGCCGCCAGCTGCAGGCGCGTGCGCAACGCACCCAGCCCCAGCACTTCGTAGACGCATAGCGGCGCGGGAATGCCCTTGAGTTGCGTGGCCCCGAGCGCCTTGAACTCGAAATAGCCTTCGGCCAGCTTGTGGGTGGATTCGCTGACGAGAATCGACGTGGGCGCGGCGATGCCCTCGATCCGCGACGCGATGTGGATCGTATGCCCGAGCGGGTCGTATTCGGTGTGCAAGTCGTCGGTGCGGATCGAACGGACGACGACCTCGCCGGTATGCACGCCGACGCGAATCTGCAGAGGAATGCCCTCCTGCAGCCGAATCCGGTCGCCGTGCTGGCGCATCGCCTGCTGCATGCGCAATGCGGCGAAGAGCGCGCGCTGCGCGTGGTCCTCGTGGGCGATCGGTGCGCCGAACAGCGCGAGGATACCGTCGCCGAGCGATTTGGCGACGTACCCTTCGTAGTAGTGGACCGCCTCCATCATCAGCTCGACCACCGGCACGATCAGGCGATGCGCCACTTCGGGATCGAGGTCGTGGATCAGCGCGGTCGACCCGGCCATGTCGGCAAACAGCGCGGTAACGGTCTTGCGCTCGCCGGCAGGCTCGCCGCGCGCTTCCATCGCCGCGTGTTCGGCACGGATGCGCTCGGCCAGATGATCGGGCGTGTAATGAATCGGGGTGGGCGACGGTGCTTGAGCCGGCGGTCGGGACGATGGCGGCATGGCGGCAGGTGTCGCCAGCGGCGCACCGCAATGGCTGCAGAAGCGGGCTGTCGGCGCTGCGTCATGCCCGCACTGCGGGCAGGTGCGGGACAGCACGGCGCCACATTCCTGGCAGAACCCCGCACCGGGAGGATTCTCCGATCCGCAAATTGTGCAGCGCATAAAACCCTCTTCCAGCCAAGGGTCGACCTCGAAACATTATGCGCCACTCTCTGCCGGCATTCAGGTCGGTGAATGCGCGTACGCATGCCGACGAGCGAAGGAACGAACGGTTTGATGGGCGCGGCCGGTGGCATCAGCGGCCGCATCATTCGCCGACGTGCAGGACATCCACGCCGATTGCCTCGGCTCGATCCGCGCCGCCCGCCGCGTCCCTACATCTTCCCCGCCAGGTGAAACCGCGACGCCGGATGCCACAGCCTGACCGACGTCGCGACGTGCTCGCCGACCCAGGTGCGGCGCTTCAACACCAGGCACGGCTCGCCGATTTCCATCACGAGATGCCGGCGCACCTGCGCATTGGGTTTCTCCGCATAGATCCGGAACTCGGCGCGCTGGATCGGCGCGAGCCGCACCATGTAGTGGTTCGGCGTCTCGATCGTGAAATCCTGCTCCAGGTAGTCGGGAAACAACGCCGGATTGACGTAGCGATCCTCGAACTGGATCGGCTCGTCTTCCTCGAAATGCACGATGCGCGAATGAAACACCGGCCCCGAGCGAAGCCCGAGCGCATCGATCGCATCCGGGTCGATGCTGCGCTCGATCAGCACGACGCGCGCGCTGTGCCGATGCCCCCGTTCCGCAATCTCGTCCGCGATGTTGCGGATCTCCAGGACCGTCGACTCGTAATGCCGGCGCTCGACGAACGTGCCGGCACCCTGGATGCGGGTCAGCACGCGTTCGTTCGTCAGTTCGCGCAGCGCGCGCGACACCGTCATCCGGGCCACGCCGAATTCCTTGACCAGCTCGGCCTCGGTCGGGATCGCGCCGCCGGGTTTCCAGTCGCCCTTCGCGATCCGCTCGACGACGTAGCGCTTGATCTGTTGATAGGCCGGCAGTGCGCGCGCCGGCACGGCCTCGCCCGATGCCCTCGCCGGTCGTGCGGAAAGTTGTCGCTCCGTCTCGTTCATGCACCCTCGACCGAATGAATAATGGATGATCCGCCCGTCGTCGCCGGTCGTCACTGCAACGGCGGCGGCGCCCCCCCGACGATGCCGGCCGCGATCGCGATGTCGTCCGCGAGCGGCCGGTCGTCGCGATACGCCGGTACGCGTTCGCGCACGTGTCGCCACAGCGCGTCGGTCGACGCGGCCCGCCCGGTTTCGTTCGCTTGCAAGTCGTATGCCTGCGCGGCGGCGAGCAGCTCGATCGCGAGCACGCGCGTCGCGTTCTCGATGATGTCGAGCGCCTTCAGCGCGGCCGGCGTCGCATGACACAGGTGATCTTCCTGCAGCCCCGACGTAATGCCGCCGTCGAGGCTCGCCGGCGCCGCGAGCCGCTGATTCTGCGCGACCAGCGCGACCGCCGTGTACTGCGCGATCATGAAGCCCGAACACGTGCCGCCCGGCGCCGCGAGAAACGCCGGCAGGCCGCTCACGAGCGGATTGACGAGACGGTCCAGCCGCCGCTCGGCGATGGCCGCCACCTGCGCCATCGCGGCCGCGAGGCTGTCCATCGCCAGCGCGATGCCCGCGCCGACCGCATGCGCCTGCGAATGAACGGCCGGCGCATCGCGCGTACCGGCGACGATCGGATTGTCGGTGACGGACGCGAGCTCGCGATCGACGACGTCCGCCGTGACCGCGAACACGTCGCGCGCCGCGCCGTGCACGTGCGGAATCGTGCGCAGGCTCAACGGATCCTGCGTATGCCGCCCGCTCGCCGCGGCGAGCATCGGGCTGTCGGCCAGCATCGTCCGCAAGCGCGCGCCGACGTGCCCGATGCCGGGCGAGATCCGCAACGCGAGCGAGGCCGGGTCGAACGCGGCGAGTTGCCCGCCGAGATTCTCGAAGCTCGCCGCCGCGATCCAGTCGGCCCAGTCGAGCAGCCGTTCCGCGCGGGCCAGCGCGAGCGCGGCGAGCCCCGTGACGCACGGCGTGCCGTTGACCAGGCTCAACCCTTCCTTCGCACCGAGCACGAGCGGTTCGCGGCCGATGCGGCGCAGCGCCTCGGCGCCGCCGATGCGTTCGCCGCGGTGGCGCGCATGGCCGTGCCCGATGCAGACGAGCGCGACGTGCGCCATGTGGGTCAGATAGCCGACCGAGCCGTGCGCCGGCACCTCCGGCAGGCAATCATGCTCGAGCAGCGCGACGAGCTGGTCGACGACGTCGGCATGGACGCCCGAATGCCCGTGCGCGAAATTGTTGATCGCGGCCGCGATGATCGCGCGCGTTTCGGCCGCGCCGAGCGGCATGCCGACGCCGACCGCGTGACTCATCAGGATGTTGCGCGACAGCGTGCTCTGCTGTGCCGGCGACACGATCACGTCGCACAGCGCGCCCACGCCGGTATTGACGCCGTAAGCGCGAATCCCGCGCGCGACGATCTCGTCGACGAGTTCGCGCGCGGCAACGACGCGCGCGCGTGCCTCGTCGGCCAGCGCCAGCGGCTCGCCGGCCGCCACCGCCGCAACCTGTCGCCAGTCGAGCGGCCGGGCCGCACGGAATACGGTCATGGCAGCCTCAGTTGGTGGTGCGGTCGTGGTGGCTCGACACGAATTGCCGGAAGCGCTCCGAGCACTGGCCGCCGAACAGCGCGTCGGGCGGCCCGTCCGAGTCGACCTCGCCCTGATGCAGGAACAGCACGCGATTCGACACGTGCCGCGCGAAGCCCATTTCATGCGTGACGACCAGCATCGTGCGCCCCTCTTCCGCCAGCGAGCGCATCACGCGCAGCACTTCGCCGACCAGCTCCGGATCGAGCGCCGACGTCGGTTCGTCGAACAGCATCACTTTCGGATGCATCGCGAGCGCGCGGGCGATCGCGACGCGCTGCTGCTGGCCGCCCGACAGGTGCGCCGGATAGTAGCCGCGCTTGTCGGCGAGACCGACGCGCGCCAGCAGCGCCTCGGCCTCCTCGACCGCTTCGGCGCGGCTGCGCTTTTGCACGCGCAGCGGCCCCTCGACGAGGTTGTCGAGCACCGTCATGTGGGACCACAGGTTGAAGTTCTGAAAGACCATGCCGAGCTGGGAGCGGATCCGGTCGACCTGGCGCCGGTCGCTCGGATGCAGCTTGCCGTCGCGCGCGCGCTTCATCGCGAGCGTTTCCCCGGCGAGCGCGACGGAGCCGTCGTCGGGTGTCTCGAGCAGGTTCAGGCAGCGCAGGAACGTGCTCTTGCCCGAGCCGCTCGCGCCGAGGATCGAGATGACGTCGCCCTCATGCGCGTCGAGCGAAATGCCCTTCAGCACATGATGGTCGCCGAACGACTTGTGGATGTTCTTGACCGACAGCGCAACGGGAGCAGCGGTGTTCATCGGATTCTCCTGGAAAGGACGGGGACGCTCAGGGCGCGACGCGTTGAGGATTGCGCGTCGCCGCGGCGGGCGCACCGGTGGGCTTCGGCGCACGCAAGTGCCCGGAAAGCCGCCATTCGAGCGCGCCGAGCAGGCGCACGACGATGAAGTTCAGGCCCAGATAGATCACGGCGGCGCAGACGAACACCTCGGTCGTCCGATAGGTTTGCTGGATGATCTGCTGCGCGACGCCCGTCACTTCCCATACCGTGACGAGGCTCGCCAGCGCGGTCGACTTGACGAGCAGCACCGCTTCGGTCGAATACGCGGGCAGGCACTGGCGCAACGCGATCGGGCCGATCACGCGCCGCAGCAGCGCGAAGCCCGACAGCCCGATCGAATAGCCGGCCTCGATCTGCCCGACCGGCACGGCCATCAGCCCGCCGCGCAGGATCTCGGCCGTGTAGCCCGCCGTGCACAGCGCGAGCGACAGCACCGCGCAGACGTACGGCTCGCGCAGCAGCGGCCACATGAAGCTTTCGCGGATCACGCCGAACTGGCCGAGCCCGTAATACACGAGGAACATCTGGATCAGCAGCGGCGAGCCGCGAAACACGAGGATGTAGGCACGCGCGAAGCGGTTCGGCAGCCAGCGCGGCGACACGCGCATCGTGACGATCACGAGCGACAGCAGGCCGCCGAGCACGAGCGAGGCGAAGAACAGGCCGAGCGTGGTCGGTACGGCCGCGAGCAGCTGGCGCAGCGTATCGAAGAGAAAAGCGAAATCGAGGGACATGCACGTTCTCCGTCAGTTGCGCGCGAAATTGCGGCGGAACGACCGGCCGACGATCGCTTCCGCCCGGTTGAACACGCGGTTCGACACGCCCGTCATCAGCAGATACAACGCCCCGCCCGCGACGAAGAACACGAAGTACTGGTGGGTCGAGTTGGCGGCGATCTGGCTCGTGCGCAACAGCTCGGCGAGCCCGGTGACCGAGATCAGTGCCGAGTCCTTGAGGCTCAGCTGCCACACGTTGCCGATCCCGGGCAGCGCGAAGCGCAGCACCTGCGGAACCAGGATGCGCCGCAGCACCATGCTGCGCGGCATGCCGATCGCGCGCGCCGCTTCGAGCTCGCCCTTCGACACCGCGAGCACCGCCGCGCGATACACCTCCGCCTGGTAGGCGCCCGAGATCATGCCGACCGCGAGCGCGCCGATCACGAACGGCGGCACGCCGATGAAGCCTTCCGCGCCGAACCACTGGCCGACGGCCGTGACGAGCGTCGAGCCGCCGAAGTAGAACAGATAGATGACGAGCAGTTCGGGCACGCCGCGAAATACCGTCGTGTACAGGTCGCCGAGCAGGCGGGCGCTGCGGTAGCGCGACAGCTTCGCCGCCGCGATCGCCGCGCCGATCACCGCGCCGACCGCGAGCGCGGCGAGCGTCAGCGCGACCGTCATCAGTGCGGCGAGCAGCAGCACACCGCCCCAGCCTTCGGTTCCGAAGCCGAGCATTTCGAGAATCGCCATGCGTGCCTCCCGGCAAGCGTTGAGTGAATCGGCAGGATGCCTGCCGCCGCGCGTCGTTCGGGTCGCTCGCGCGGCGGCGGCGTGCTTACGGCGTGACGTCGGTCTTGAACCACTTGTCGGCCAGCTTCTTCACCGTGCCGTCCGCGAGTGCCGCGCCGATCGCCGTATCGAACTTCGTCTTCAGGTCGGCATCCTGCTTGCGGAACGCGAGCCCTTCGCCCGGCCCCCAGATCGGCCCGCCGAGCTTCGGCCCCGCGAGCACGATCGACGCGGTGTCCTTCTTCGTGTTGTTCGCCGCGTAGTACGTGACGTCGTCGAACGACGCATCGATGCGCCCGGCGACGAGGTCGAGGTCACGTTCGGGCGAGGTCTTGTACACGCGAATCGACGCGATGTCCTTGAAGCTGTCGTTGATGAATTTCGTATAGACGGTGCCCGACTGGATGCCGATCGTCTTGCCCTTCAGCTGCTTGCGCAGCGCGTCGACGGTGGGCTTGTCCGCGTTCGCGTCACCCGTCAGCTTGACCATCGGCGCGCCGGGCGCGGCCTTCGGCAGGATCTTGGTATCGGTGACGGCGAACGTCGCGGGCGTCGCCGCATACGGACGCGAGAACAGCAGGATCTTTTCGCGCTCCGGCGTGATGGAGATCGCATCCATCAGGATATCGAACTTGCCGGCCTGCAGGCCGGGAATCATCCCGTCCCAGTCCTGCGCGACCATGTTGCACTGCACCTTGATCCGCTCGCACACGTTGGCGAGCAGCTCCGGTTCGAAACCGCCCAGCTTGCCGCCCGGCAGCGTGAGGTTCCACGGTGCGTAGCCGCCTTCGAGCGCGACCGTCACCGTCTTCCATTCCTTCGCCTGCGCCGGCGCCGCGAGCGTTGCCGCCGCAGCCGCGATGACACCGATCGTCCTGATTGCCCACTTGATCCGCTTGCCGTTCACGAGATTTCTCCTTGCGTTGAGGTTCGTCATCCCTTCGGTGCTGCAGCAAGCCGCCTCAGGAATTTGTCTATACAAGCATGCAAGAAGAAAAACAGCGCGACAAGCAGCGATCAAAAAAAACCGGTGAAACGCGGGAAATCCCCTAATTTCGGGGCTCTGACGTGCCTCGTCGTGGGGAATTCAGGCACGCGTTTGGTGCATCTCGTACGATCCATTCGCAAGGATGACTAGACAAATTCCGGATTGGATCAGCGGGCGGCAATGCGGGGAACCCGGGCCGCGACGGACGCGGCGCGCTCGGGTGGTCACGCCTCGCAACGACGCTGGCTCGAACGGGAACGAAACTGATTCGGGCGGGCCGGCTGCCGATGAAACACGAGCGGCCCGTGAGTCAAACGGTTCGGCATCCTGCCTGAAATCGGCATTCGCGCAGAAGATCGCCCGAAGCCGGTATCGGACACAAGGTCGACGTTGCCGTCGCGGTCCGGCGACGGCTTGCAATCGGGCTGCTACGAATCCGCGCGGCCGCCGGCGATCTCGATCGACGTCTCCCAGCGGAAGTAGCCGGACACCGCACCGCCACGGTCGAGCACGGCGAAATCGGCCGTGCACGTGGTGGCGCCCGCAGCCAGCACGTCGCTGCGCCAGTAATGGTCCGGCATCGGCCGGCACTGCGGATGGAGCAGGTCGTCGTCGGACGGCACCGGCGTCGCGGCGTCGCGCACCTGCGCTTCGATCGGCGCGACGATGCCGGCGTCCCGCAAGGCGAACCGGATGAACAGGACGCTCACTTCGGCACGCAGCGCCAGCGCCGTTTCGCGCAGGCGGAGCTGGTCGCCCGGCGACAGGCCGGCAAAGAGCCGGCTGTCGTTGCGGCCGAGCGGCCCGGTGTCGCCGGGGCTCACCACGTAGATGTGCCGGCCGTCGATCACGGTCGGCGCATCCGCGTTCCGGCTCGCATCGGGACAGGCCGACAGCAGCGTGACGGCATCGACGATCGCAAGCACGTCGCAACGAAGACCAGGCATGGCGCTTCCTCCGGAACGGGACAATGACGCGGGCGACCGTCGCATGGTCGCCCGCCTGCCGAGATCAGTTGTGGATCGAGATGAACGGGTCCCACTGATAGCAACCCAGCGACTGGCAATTGCGGTCGATGATCTGGAAGTAGAAGTGGTAGGTGACGCGGCCTTCCGACAGCGTTTCCGACGACCAGTAGTAGTTGTCCACCTTCTGGCAGGTCGGCGTCGACGGCGAGCTCGGGTTCGGAATCGGGATCGATGCGGTGGCCTTGCGCGGCGTCGGCGTCGAAATCAGGTCGCGGCCCTGGTTGGCGATGAAGCCGTAGAACACGACCTGCTTCTCGAAGCCCAGCGACAGGCTCGTTTCACGCCATCGGATCAGGTCGCCCACCTGGGCTTTCAGGTCGAGTTCGCCGCCCGCCTGCCCGGACACGACGTTGTCCTGGTTCGTGACCATGTAGACGTGCTTCCAGTCGATCAGCGTCGGGTTTTTCGGATCCCGGCTGGGATTCGGATATTTCTGG
Organism: Burkholderia sp. Bp9015; assembly: GCF_003853505.1. Lineage (NCBI taxonomy): Bacteria > Pseudomonadati > Pseudomonadota > Betaproteobacteria > Burkholderiales > Burkholderiaceae > Burkholderia > Burkholderia sp. Bp9015. Next base: position 21,878 of record NZ_QTPZ01000046.1, on the reverse strand, counting down.
AGAATGGTTTCGGTATCGATCGAGACGAGCACATCGGTAACGCGTGACATAGAAGCTCCCGTTCAGGTAGATGGGTTGCCGGTGCGTGGACACCGTTCCATGCGACCTTCGATCACCGATCGGGTGATCGATTCGCACGAAACCTTGAAAACATCAATTTGTCCCGCGACTCGAATTTACATCGAGCGGTTAATCCAATGAACCTGTAAATGCTGACAGTTCTCGATTATTTTTTATAAGGACATCAATTTTCGAAAACAATATTCCGGATTGAATCGATATTTCACACGATTTTCAATACTGCAAAATCGGCGCACCCGGGGCGAAGCCTTCGCCGGATACGCGGGAGCGCGGTTCAAATGCGGCAAGCACGCGTCAGGCGGGGCGCAGACCCAATAAGGAGTATTTCAGCGTTTCAATAATATTTTTATTAACGCCGCCATTTTCCGGGACGAACGCGCGACCTTGATGCGCATATATTTGAATTGAATCTCGCATTTCACGCAAAAACAGAAACAAAAAGACTTGCGCGAATCGCGCCCAACTTCGCCATTACCGAACCACACGTGTAACGGCATTATTTCATCTCGCATTCCACCGCGATAGATCAAGAAAAAATCCGCAGCAAAACGACTGACGACAAATGTTCGCACTCGTGCGTGGCCGGGATCCCGTCATGCAGTCGCACGGATCACGCCCGGTACGAGATCCCGGGCGCGCACGCGCGCCCGGCTCCCCCGCTACTCGACATTGTCCGCGACGTCCGTCATCCGGATCATGTGCGGCTTGACGCCTTCGTCGTCCGCGGCCACCGCTTCCTTCGGATGGATCAGCGCTTCGAGCCGCGCCTTCGTTGCAATGAACTCGGGCGTATTGACCTGCGCATAATCGCGCGGTCGCGGTACCGGCACCTCGATCAGTTCCTGCACGCCGCCCGGGTTCGCCTTCAGCACCAGAATCCGGTCCGCCAGGAAGATCGCCTCGTCGAGGTCGTGCGTGATGAACAGGATCGTCACGTCGATATTGCGCCAGATGTCGAGCAGGTGGGTCTGCATCCGCGCACGCGTCTGCGCGTCGAGCGCGCCGAACGGCTCGTCCATCAGCAGGATCCGCGGGCGGTTCGCGAGCGCGCGGGCAATCGCCACGCGCTGCTTCATTCCGCCCGACAACTGGTGCGGATACACGTCGGCGAAACGCGTCAGCCCGACGAGATCGAGCCACTGCAGCGCCTCGCGCTCGGCCTCGCCGCTGCTGCTGCCGTTCATGCGCAGGCCGAACATCACGTTCTTCTTCACGGTGAGCCACGGAAACAGCGTATAGCCCTGGAACACCATCCCGCGGTCGGCGCCCGGCCCCTGCACGGGCTTGCCGTCCAGCAGCACCTCGCCGCTCGTCTGCGCGTCGAGCCCGGCCAGGATGCGGATCAACGTCGACTTGCCGCAGCCGGACGGGCCGATCACGCACACGAACTCGCGCCGGTGCGTGCGGAAGCTGATGTCGTCGAGCGCGACGCACTCGCCCTGCGGCGTCGCGAAACGCTTGCCGACATGGCGCACGTCGAGAATCACGTCGCGGGTTTTCAGCCGCGCGAAGCGCTCGCGCACCGCGTCGGATTGAATCAGGTAATCGGGAACGGTCTGCGGATTCTGCATGATGCCCTCTGCGAAAATCGGTCGATGGATGCGCGTCGACGGGTGTCACGCCTTCAGCGTGCGATCCCACGGAAACAGCTTGCGGCCGAGCAGCCCGAGCACGATGTCGGTGCCGAGGCCGATGATCCCGATCATCAGGATCGCCGCGTATACGTTGTCGAAATGCTGGTAGCGGGCCTGCTGGCTGATGTACCACGTGATGCCCGAACTCGTGCCGACGAGTTCGGCGACGATCAGGTAGGTCCACGCCCAGCCGAGCAGGATCCGCTGATCGCGATACAGGTCCGGCAGCACGCCCGGAATCACGACGTGCGTGAGCAGCTTCAGCTTCTTCGTGCCGAGCGTCATCGCGGCCTCGAACAACCCGTATTCGAGCTTGCGCGTCGTGTTCGCGATGATCAGCACCTGCTGGAACAGCGTGCCGATCACGATGATCGCGATCTTCGGCGCGTCGTAGATGCCGAGAATCGCGACCATCAGCGCGCCGAACGCCGGCGCCGGCAGGTAGCGGAAGAACTCCAGGAACGGCTCCTGCAGCCGCGCGAGCGCACTGAAGGTGCCGCAGACGATGCCGAGCGGCACGCCGATCGCGGACGAGATCACGAAGCCCCAGAAGATGATCCGGATGCTGTGCCACAGGCTCTCGTGCAGCCACACGCCGTCGCGCGATGCGGGCGGCGTCGTGAACGCCGTGTAGAACGCGCGCAGCACCTGGTGCGGCGCGGGCAGGTAGACCGGGTTCGCGCGCACGCCTTCGGGCACGGCCGCGTGCGTCGCACGCGCATGCGCGAGCTCGTCGTCGAACACGTCGCGGTCGATCTGCATGCCGGCCTGGAAATAGTCGACGCTCCCGGGATTCGTGATGCGCATCTGCGGATGCCAGACGAACGGCACATAGCTGATCAGGCACCAGACGGCGCACGGCAGCAGGAACGACGCGAGGCCGAGCGTCCATTTGCCGCGCGTCGTCAGTTCGCGGCGCACGGCCAGCCAGCCGGTCGTGTTGCGGGTCATTGACATGGGAATCTCCGTATCGTTGCGGGTGCCGGTCGCGCGCCGCCCAAGGGCCACGCGCGACCGGGCGTTCATTGCAATGCGCCGCCGGCGGCCTGGGCGCGGTAAGCCCGCCAGCCGCCGAAGCGCGTGATGTCCTGCGCATCGTCGAGCGCCGCGCTTTCGCACAGGAAACCCTGCACCCGCGAGCCGTCCGCGAGCGCCAGCGTGCCGATGCCGAGCGGCGCCGCAATCCCGGCGACGAAGCTGCCGTAGGCATCGACCGGCATCTCCCAGATCTCGACCGCGATCGACGCGCCACCGTCCGGCACGCGCACGAGGCCCGGCTTGGCGACGCCGCCGCTGGCCGCCGCGGACAGCGCGTAGAGGCGATAGGCGGCGGCCGTCGTCGTCGCGGCGACGAAACGCGCGCCCCGATCCGTGAGCTGCCCGTTCAGCGGCTCGCCACGCAGATGCGCGCCGACGACGGCCACGCGCACGACACCTGACGACGCGTTGGACGACACGCCCGACGACACATCGGACGACACGCCAGACGATGCGCCAAACGACACATCGGACGACACACCGGACGATGCGCCGGACGCAGGCGCCGCCGGCGCTGACGCCCCGGCATCGCCGACAACCGCATCGCCGACGCCCGCATCGCCGCCCGCATCGCCGCCCGCGACGGCGCCACCGACCCACGCCTGCGCGAGATCCAGCAGCCGCGCATCGTCGTGCGCGCGGCCGACGAACGTGATCCCGAACGGCAAGCCCGCATGCCGTCCGCTTTCGCACGTGCCGGCCGGCACCGCTATCGCCGACAGGTCGAGCAGGTTGACGAAATTCGTGTAGTAGCCGAAGCGCGAGTTGACGCCGATCGGGTCGGCTTCGAGCGCGTCGACGGTCGCGGTCGTCGCCGAGGTCGGCATCACGATCGCATCGAGCCCGCCCCATGCGCGATCGGCCTCGACGCGCAGCGTCGCGAGCCGGTCGAATGCCGCGAACGCATCGGCCGCGCTGAAACGCGACGCACCGCCGACGATCTCGCGGATCACCGGATGCAGCGCATCGGGTTCCCGCGCGGCGAATGCGCCGATCGCGGCGAGCCGCTCGGCCACCCACGGGCCTTCGTACAGCAGCCGCGCGGCGGCCAGGAACGGGCCGAAGTCGATCTCGACGACCCGCGCGCCGGTCGCGCGCAGGCGTTCGAGCGCAGTACCCCACGCCGCGCGATACGATTCGTCGCCGAAGAACTCGAGCTGATCGGCACGCGGCACGCCGAAGCGCAGTTGCGCGAGCGGCCGCCCCGGATGCGCGCGCAGTCCGTTGGCGCCCGGCAGCGGCTGCCACGCGCGCCCGTACGGATCGCCTTCGGTCACGCCATGCGCGACGTCGAACACGGCCCGCGCATCCGCCGGCGAGTGCGCGAACACCGACACGCAATCGAGCGAGCGGCAGGCCGGCACGACACCGAGCGTGCTCACCACGCCGCGGGTCGGCTTGAGCCCGACGAGGCCGTGGAACGCGGCCGGCACGCGTCCGGAGCCGGCCGTGTCGGTGCCGAGCGAGAAGGTCGCGACGCCGAGCGCGACCGCCACCGCCGACCCGGAACTCGACCCGCCCGACGCATAGCGCGGATCGAGCGCATTGCGGCATGCGCCGTAAGGCGAGCGCTGCCCCGAGAGCCCGGTCGCGAACTGGTCGAGATTGGTCTTGCCGACGGGGATCGCGCCGGCCGCGATCAGCCGCTCGACGACGGGCGCGCTGCGTGCGGGCATGTACGCATAAGCCGGACAGGCCGCCGTCGTCGGGATGCCCGCGAGGTCGATGTTGTCCTTGATCGCGAACGGCACGCCGTACAGCGGCAGCGTCGCGATGTCGCGCCCGGCGAGCGCGTCGGCATACCGCGTCATCTCCGCGCGCGACAGCGGCCGGATCCACGCGTGATGCGGGTCGCCCGCGTCCAAATGCGCGGCGATCGCGTCGACGAGCGCATGCGGCGTCAGGTCGCCCGCTTCATAGCGCGCGCGCAGCGCGGCAATCGAGCGCAGCCCGGGCAGGAGGGAGCGTTCCGTCGTGTTCATGCGACCTCCTCGGCAGCACCCGCGCGCATCACCATCAACCGCTGGCCGGGCACCACCGCCGCGCCCGGCGCGCAATCGATCGTCTCGATCGTGCCGTCTTCCGTTGCCGTCACCGCCACCTCCATCTTCATCGACTCGACGATCGCGACGACCTGTCCTTCGGTCACGCGCTCGCCGGCTTCGACCAGCACCTTCCACACGCTGCCCGACACGTCCGCGGCAATCGCCCGCTGCGTGTCGTCGAGCACGCCCGCCGCGCGCGCCGCCTGCCCGTCGCCCGGCTCCGCTTCGCCGACGTATTCCGCCTGCCCGGCCGCCCGCCATCGCTCGCGCTCGGCTTCGAACGCGGTTTGCTGCGCGGCCTTGAACGTCGCGATCGAATCCGCCTCGTCGCGCAGGAAGCGGTTGTATGCGCCAAGATCGAACACGGATTCCTCGATCCTCAGCGCCGCACGGCCCGCGATGAAATCCGCGCGCAGTGCGGTCAGCTCGGCTTCGCTGACTTCGTAGAAGCGGATCTCGTCGAAGAAGCGCAGCAGCCAGGGCTTGCCGGTTTCGAATTCGCGCGTGGTGCGGTGGCGGTTCCACATCTGCACGGTCCGGCCGACGAACTGGTAGCCGCCGGGCCCTTCCATCCCGTACACGCACAGATACGCGCCGCCGATGCCGACCGCGTTCTCCGGCGTCCAGGTGCGCGCGGGGTTGTACTTCGTGGTCACCAGCCGGTGCCGCGGATCGATCGGCGTCGCGACCGGCGCGCCGAGATAGACGTCGCCGAGCCCCATCACCAGATAGCGCGCGTCGAACACGATGCGCTTGACGTCGTCGATGCTCGCCAGCCCGTTGATGCGCCGGATGAACTCGATATTGCTCGGGCACCACGGCGCATCGGGCCGCACCGACTGCATGTAGCGCTCGATCGCGATGCGCGTCGACGGGTCGTCCCACGACAGCGGCAGATGCACGATGCGGTTCGGCACGCGCATGTCGGCCACGTCGGGCAGTTCGCGCTCCGCGGCCTGCAGATGCGCGAGCAGCGTGGCGAGCGGCAGCGTCCGCGCGTCGAACTGCACCTGCAGCGAACGAATCCCCGGCGTCAGGTCGAGCATGCCGGGCAGCCGGTGCGCGTCGAGCCAGCACATCAGCGCATGCACGCGAAAGCGCAGGTTCAGGTCGAGCACGAGCGGCCCGTATTCGACCAGCACGTTGCGATCGCCGGAGCGCCGGTACACCACGCCGATGCCGCCGCCGGCCGCCGGATCGCGATGCAGCACGCAATCGTCCGGCGCGCCGGCGCAAGCCGCAGGCACGACCGCGGCGGCGGCAGGCGCGGGCGACACGCGGGCGCGCACGAACTGAACGGTGTCGCCCGGGCGCAACTGCCCGAGCTTCCACAACTCGTCGCGCACGACCGTCACCGGGCACACGAAGCCGCCCAGGCTCGGGCCGTCGGGGCCGAGGATCACCGGCATGTCGCCGGTGAAATCGACCGCACCGATCGCATACGCGTTGTCGTGGATGTTCGACGGATGCAGGCCCGCCTCGCCGCCGTCCACCCGCGCCCATTGCGGCTTCGGGCCGATCAGCCGCACGCCGGTGCGGCTGGAGTTGTAATGGACCGTCCACTGCGTGCCGTAGAGCATCGCGATGTCGTCGGGCGTGAAGAAGTCCGGCGCGCCGTGCGGACCGTCGAGCACGCCGAGCGTCCATGCGTGCGTCAGCGCGGGAACCTCGGCCGCGGCCAGCGTCGCGCCCGCGCCGCCGCGCCCCGCGTCCGCGTGCAGATGCAGCACGTCGCCCTTGCGCAGCGCGCGCCCCGCGTGGCCGCCGAACTGGCCGAGCGTGAAGGTCGCCTTGCTGCCGAGATAGTCGGGCACCTGCAGCCCGCCCTTCACGGCCAGGCAGGCGCGCACGCCGGCGCCGGTCACGCCGCCGAGCTTGAGCACCGCACCGGGCCGCGCGCGCAGCACCTGCCAGAACGGCGCGGGCTCGCCGTCGAGCGTGGCCGCGAGCGGCGCGCCGCCGAGCACGAACAGCGTCGCCGTGTTGAAGCGCAGCGTCGCGCCGACCATCGTGAATTCCAGCCCGGCCGCGTCGCGCGCGTTGCCGAGCAGCGCGTTCGCGAGGTCGAACGCGCGATCGTCCATCGGCCCGGACGGCGGCACGCCGACGCTCCAGTAGCCGACGCGCCCCGGGGCCTGCTGCACGGTGGTCTGCACGCCGCCGTCGAGCACGTCGATCGTGTGCGGCGCGAACGCGAAGCGCGACAGGAATGCCGTCGTCGGCGCGCCGCGCGCGAACGTGTCCGAGCCGGCGATCGCGCGCAGGTAGTCGAGGTTGGTCTCGATCCCGTACAGCTCGGTACGCGCGAGCGCGGCCTGCAATGCGGCCAGCGCGTCGCGCCGCGTATCGCCGCGCACGATCAGCTTCGCGAGCAGCGGATCGTAATGCGCGCTGATCTCGGTGCCCGCCTCGATCCAGCCGTCGACGCGCACGTCGTCCGGAAACGCGACGTGCGTGAGCAGGCCGGCGCTCGGCAGGAACTGCTTGTGCGGATCCTCCGCATACAGCCGCACCTGGATGCTCGCGCCGCGCGGCGCGACGGCGAGCGTGTCGAGCGGCGGCAGGTCGCCTTCGGCCTGCAGGATCATCCACTCCACGAGATCGACGCCCGTCACCGCTTCGGTCACGCAATGCTCGACCTGCAGGCGCGTATTCACCTCGAGGAAATAGAACTGGCGCGCGTTCGCGTCGAACACGAATTCGACGGTGCCGGCCGATGCGTAGCCGACCGCGCGGGCGAGCCGCACCGCGCTCGCGTGCAGCGCGTCGCGCTCGGCATCGGTCAGGTCCGGCGCGGGCGTTTCCTCGATCACCTTCTGGTTGCGGCGCTGCACCGAGCAATCGCGTTCGCCGAGCGCGATCGCGCCGCCCCGGCCGTCGCCGAAGATCTGCACTTCGATGTGCCGCGCGTGTTCGACGAACTTCTCGAGATAGACGCCCGCATGCGCGAAGTTCGCGTTGCCGAGCCGCACGACGGATTCGAACGCTGCCTCGAGCTGCGCGGCATCGCGGCAGAGCGACATGCCGATCCCGCCGCCGCCCGCGGTGCTTTTCAGCATCACCGGATAGCCGATCGTGCCGGCTTCGGCGAGCGCCGTCGCCACGTCGTCGAGCAGGCCCGTGCCCGGCAACAGCGCGACGCCCTGTGCGGCGGCGAGCGCGCGCGCGGTGTGCTTGAGGCCGAACGCGCGCATGTGATCGCCGCGCGGGCCGATGAAGCGCAGGCCCGCCGCTTCGCATGCATCGGCGAAGCCCGCATGCTCGGACAGGAAGCCGTAGCCGGGATGCACGGCCTGCGCGCCGGTCTCGCGCGCGGCGGCGAGGATCGCCGCGACGTTCAGGTAGCTGTCGGCGGCCGGCGCCGGCCCGACCCGCACGGCTTCGTCGGCGAGCGCCACGTGACGCGCGTCGCGATCGGCGTCCGAATAGATCGCGACCGACGCGATGCCGAGCCGCTTCAGCGTGCGGATCACGCGGCATGCGATTTCGCCGCGGTTCGCGACGAGGACTTTGGCGAATCTCATGCGGCCTCCCGCGAACGATGGCGAGCGTGGGCGTGGTTCATTCGGCCTCCCAGATCGTGAGGCGCACGGGCGTCGGGTTGTAGCCGTTGCACGGGTTGTTGAGCTGCGGGCAGTTCGAGATCAGCACCGTGACGTCCATCTCCGCGCGCATCTCGACGTACTTGCCGGGCGCGGAAATGCCATCCTCGAACGTGAGCCCGCCGAGCGGCGTGACGGGCACGTTCATGAAGAAGTTGACGTTGCCGACGAGGTCGCGCTTGCCGAGCCGCGCACCCGCGCCGCACGTGCAGTGCGCGATCGCGTTGAGGAAGCTGTCGCGGCAGTTGTGCATGTAGCGCTTGTCGAGCGCATAGCGCACGGTGTTGCTCTCGGCCGCGCACGCGCCACCGAGCGTGTCGTGGCGCCCGCACGTGTCGGCGACGATCGTCACCATCGGGTTGCCCCGGCTGGACAGCAGCACGCTGCCCGCGCTCAGGTACAGGTTGCGCTGCGCGCGAATCGTGTCCTGCGCGCTGTAGCGCTCCTCGGTGTCGTCGGTGCGGTAGAACAACGTGTCGACCGCCTGGTTGCCTTCCAGGTCGAGGATGCGGAAGACCTGGCCGCGTTTCAGGTCGTGCAGCCACGGTTCGCCCGCGTTCAGCGTGGTGTCGTGGATCGCGTCGCGCGGGTCGAGACGGCTTTCGATGATCGGCATGGTCCGGCTCCTTACGCGAACAGGCGGTCGGTGTTGGTGAAGCCGCGCATGTTTTCGGCGCACGCGCGCCGGCACGGGTCGTCCTCGGGCGCGGCGCCGTCCGCCGGATACGCGCGGTACGCGATCAGCTTCACGGGCTTCGGCGCATAGTCGGTACGCGGATCGAGCGGATGCGGCGCGGTCGAGAACGCCGCGAGCGTGTTCATCTCGAAGCGCAGGTCGAGCGCGCTGCCGGCCGGCGAATGTCCGGCGACGAAATCGAGCGTGCCGTCGTCGCGCGTGTCGAGCCGGCTGAAGAAGTTGACGTTCGCGGCGAGATCGCGCGCCGATAGTCCGTATTTCGCGAGCTCGAGCACGAGGCTGTCGCGGCCGTTGCGGATCATCGCGTTGCGATCGGCCTGGTACGAGCTCGTGCCGTACTTGTGCGCGAACAACCGCGCATCGCCGACGCCGCCGAGCGGGTCGTGCCAGCCGAGCGTGTCGGCCGTGATCGACGCGATCACGCGCCCCATGTCCGTGTACAGCGCATGGCCGCGCGTGAGATGCGCGGTGTGCTGCGCCTTCAGCGTATCGGCCATGTTGTAGCGTTCGAGCGGGTCTTCCTGGCGATGAAACACGGCGGACAGGTTCGCGCCGCCGTCGACGTCGACGAGGCGCAGCGCGAGGCCGCGGCGCAGGATACCGGACCAGTGGGTTCCCGCGGGAATCAGCGTTTCCCACACGACGTGCGGCGGCGGGGCAAGGAGGGCTTGGGGGCTCGGCGACATGGCGGCTCCGTGGAGGGTTGGACAAAAGGCGTGAGAGGGCGACCGAACGACATCGCGACCTCCCGGGCTTTTATCCCTCCGTGGAGCCTCGCCGTTTCCTCGAATCGAGGCGAACGCAAGACCGGATTGCTCTCGGACCAGTCATCGCGCGACGCGAACGCCGCACGACCGGAACCCTAGCGATCCTGAAGATGATGCAAATTGCTTCGCACCTCTCGAGCGTCAATCTAGCGAGTTGCGTGCCAGCCGCCGTGCAACGACCACACGACGACCGCGCAACGACCGCACGACGCGGCACGACGGCGCGACGACCCGCGGCATGCACGAGTCGGCGGCGACGACGGCTTGCCCTCGCAGCGGGCGTGCGGCGCACCATGCGCATGCGATCGCGCACCGGCGCAGTGCGGATCGTGCGCACCTGCGCCGCGCGTTCGGCAATGGCATGGGCATTGCTGAACGGATGCATCGTCACTCGATATCTCACGCGTCATGAACAAGCTCGACCTGCTCCGGCGCGCATTGAGCGCGCTGTTCTCCGCCCGCTTCATCGAACTTCAGCGCGCCGCGCGGCGCCGTTGAATCGCGTGACCGCGTGCCATTGGCACGCTTCTCGCTCGGCATGACGCCGAGAGGTGCGGCAGCGTCGCATCTTAGGGGTGCTAGGGTTCCGGTTCATCGAACGTCTGGTCCGAGAGCAGCCCGGCGCGGGTGCGTCCGATCGCGAGACCGGACGCACTCGCGCTACACGGCGGGACAAAAGCCCGGGAGATTGGCGATGGCAACGGCCGTCGCGCCTCTCCGTGGCCGCTTCGTTCGTTCCGCATCCGCAGGAACCGGCCACGCGGCCGGACCGCGCACAGGCGCGGTCCGAATCGACGATCCCGATCCCGGTCTCCTGGAGAACAACGATGACCCGTCCCGCCCTGGCGCTCCGCCGCCTGCCGTCCCTCCGTTTCGTCCGTCATGCACTGGGGGCCGCCGTCACGGCCGCCGCGCTGTTGACGGCGCCCGCCGTGCACGCGGCCGCGCCGCTGAAGATCGGCTACAGCGACTGGCCTGGCTGGGTCGCGTTCCAGGTCGCGCTCGACAAGGGCTGGTTCAAGGAAGCCGGCGTCGACGTCGACTTCGAATGGTTCGATTATTCGGCGTCGCTCGACGCGTTTTCCGCGGGCAAGCTCGACGCGGTCGCGGCGACCAACGGCGATGCGCTCGTCACCGGCGCGGCCGGCGCGAAGAACGTGATGATCCTGCTGACCGACTATTCGGCCGGCAACGACATGATCGTCGCGAAGCCGCCGCTGCGCACCGTCGAAGGCCTGAAGGGCAAGAAGGTCGGCGTCGAGCTCGGCCTGGTCGATCACCTGCTGCTCGAAACCGCGCTGCAGAAGCACGGGCTCAAGGACGGCGACGTCACGCTCGTGAATGCGAAAACCAACGAACTGCCGCAGGTGCTCGGCTCGTCGTCCGACATCGCCGCGGTGGCCGCCTGGCAGCCGAACGCGGGCGAGGCGCTGAAGCGCGCACCGGGCGCACGGGCGATCTTCACGTCGGCCGATGCGCCGGGGCTGATCTACGATGCGATCACGGTTGCGCCCGCGAGCCTCGCCGCGCGCCGGGCCGACTGGGCGAAGGTGGTCAAGGTCTGGTACCGCTGCGTCGCGTACATCAACGACCCGAAGACGCAGGCCGACGCGGTCAGGATCATGTCCGCGCGTGTCGGGCTCGCGCCGGAACAATACCTTCCGCTGCTGAAGGGCACGCACCTGCTCGACCAGGCTGCCGCGAAGCGTGCGTTCCGCAAGGGCGACGGGCTCGACTCGATCTATGGCTCGACGCGCAACGCGAATGCGTTCAACGTGCGTAACGCCGTGTACAAACAGTCGCAGGACGTCGACGCGTATATCGATCCGCGCTTCACCGAGCCGCACTGACCGTCGCGGGTTCGCCTGCAGGCCGGGCCGGGCATGCCGGTGACGGGTCCGGCCCGCCAACCACGAACATCCGGGCACGCGCGTGCCCGATGGAAATCGAAGCAGCAGTACGCGGGAATCGTGCGCGGGCCGAACGGTTCGCGCGCATGCCGACCACTCGCCGCGGCAAGCGTCGGGCCGTCGGCAAGCATCGACGCCGCCATGCACGGCGCTCATGCGCTGCATGAAAACTAATCGATTGTTGGCAGCGCCGATCGACCCCGACAATCCGCTTCATGCCCGTTGCTTGCGGTACGGGCCACTCCCCCTCCCAATCGGCACGTCACGATCCATGAACCATCCCGCCCCTGTCTCCTGCATTGCCGAGGCCTGCGCGGCCACGGCGGCACCGTTCCATGCGCGCCCCCGCACCTGCGGCGAAGCGCTCGTCGATCTTCTCGAACGCCAGGGTGTCGAATGCGTGTTCGGCATTCCCGGCGTGCATACCGTCGAGCTCTATCGCGGCCTCGCCGCATCGTCGATCCGTCATGTGACGCCGCGCCACGAACAGGGGGCCGGATTCATGGCCGACGGCTATGCCCGCGTCACCGGCCGGCCGGGCGTCTGCTTCATCATCACCGGGCCGGGGATGACCAATATCGCGACCGCGATGGCACAGGCCTACGCGGACTCGATTCCGATGCTGGTGATCTCGAGCGTCAACGCGCGGCGCGAGCTCGGCAGCGGCGACGGCCGCCTGCACGAGCTGCCGTCGCAGCGCGACGTGTTCGCGGGGCTCACCGCGTTCTCGCACACGCTGCTCGACGCGGCCGACCTGCCGCAGGTCCTCGCGCGCGCCTTCGCGGTGTTCGAAAGCGCGCGTCCGCGGCCCGTGCATATCGAGATCCCGCTCGACGTGATCGTGATGCCGGCGCCCGCGCTGCCCGCCGCGCCGCTCGCGCTGCCCGCGCGCCCCGCGCCGGACGCGAACGCGCTCGCGGCAGCCGCCGACCTGCTCGCGCAGGCCCGGCGGCCGCTGATCCTGGCCGGCGGCGGCGCGATCCACGCCGCGACGGAACTGCGCGAACTCGCCGAACGCCTGCACGCGCCCGTCGCGCTGACGATCAACGCGAAGGGCCTGCTGCCGGCCGGCCACCCGTTGCTGATCGGCTCCACCCAGTCGCTACCGGCCACGCGCGCGGCGATCCGCGAGGCCGACGTGGTGCTCGCGGTCGGCACCGAACTCGGCGAAACCGATTACGACGTCACGTTCGACGGCGGCTTCGCGATCGACGGCCGGCTGATCCGCATCGACATCGACGCGCAACAGCTGATGCGCAACGCGCGCGCCGAAATCGCCATCGCCGGCGATGCGCGGCTGGCGCTCGGCGCGCTGTCGACCCGCCTGCACGAACGGCCGGCGCCGGCACCCGAGCCCGGCTGGGGCGCGTCGCGGGTGGCCGCCGTGCGTGCCGCGATCGCGGCCGGCCACGACGGCGCCGCGCGTGCCCAGGCACGGCTGATCGACACCATCGTCACCGCGCTGCCCGGCGCGATCATCGCCGGCGATTCGACGAGCCCCGTCTACGTCGGCAATTTCACGCACGATGCGCCGGCACCGCGCAGCTGGTTCAACTCGTCGACCGGCTACGGCACGCTCGGCTACGGGCTGCCCGCCTCGATCGGCGCAAAGCTCGCCGCGCCTGCGCGGCCCGTGGTGTGCCTGATCGGCGACGGCGGCCTGCAGTTCACGCTGCCGGAGCTCGCGAGCGCGGTCGAGGCTCGCGTGCCGGTGATCGTGATCGTCTGGAACAACCGCGGTTACGGCGAGATCCGCAAATACATGGTCGAGCGCGACATCACGCCGGTCGGCGTCGATCCGTATACGCCCGATTTCCAGACGCTCGCACGCGGCTTCGGCTGCGCGGCGCAGGCGGCCGCGACGCCCGACGCGCTGGCCGACGCGCTGCGCGATGCGACGGCACGTCCGATGCCGACCGTGATCGAAATCGACGAGGCAACCTGGTTCGAACAGGTGCGGCGATGAGCACGACACCGGATCTCGCGTTCGATCCGCCGCTGCACACGCGCCACTTCATCGACGGCACGTGGCGCACGAGCGTCGGCGGCGCGACGCTGCCCGTCGTCGACCCGTCGACGGAAATGGTCATCGCCGACGTCAGCGCGGGCGGCGAGGCAGACGTCGAGCATGCCGTGCAAGCCGCCTCGCGCGCGTTTCGCGACTGGAAACGCACGACCGGCGCCACACGCGCGGCGCTGCTGCGTGCCATCGCGCGCGGCGTCGACGCACGGCGCACGCGGCTCGCGACACTGCAGTCGCTCAACAACGGCAAGCCGTTCGCCGAAGCCGAGATCGACGTCGCCGACGTGATCGCCACCTTCGACTACTACGCGGGCCTCGCTGATACCCTCGACACCGACGGCGAAACCGAGATCGCGCTGCCCGGCGGCGACCATCGCGCGTGGATCCGGCGCGAACCGGCCGGCGTCGCCGCGCTGATCGTGCCGTGGAATTTCCCGATGGTCACGACCGCATGGAAGCTCGCGCCCGCGCTCGCCGCCGGCTGCACCGTCGTGCTGAAGCCGTCCGAGATCACACCGCTGCCCGAGCTCGAACTCGCCGCGATCGTCGCCGAAGCGGGCCTGCCGCCCGGCGTGCTGAACGTCGTGACGGGCACCGGCCACGAGGTCGGTGCCCGGCTGTGCGCGCATCCGCTCGTCGCGAAGGTGTCGTTTACCGGCAGCACGGCAGTCGGCGCGCAGGTCATGAAGACGGCCGCGGACACGATCAAGGGCGTCGGTCTCGAACTCGGCGGCAAATCGTCGATCGTCGTGTTCGACGACGCCGACCTCGATCACGCGGTCGAACTGATCGCGGGCGGCGGCCTGTTCAACGCCGGGCAGATGTGCTCGGCGACCTCGCGCGTGCTCGTGGCCGCCCCGCTCGCCGACGACCTGATCGCGCGCCTCGCGCAACGGATCGAGACGACCGTCGTCGGCCCGCCGTTCGCACCCGGCGTGCAGATGGGCCCGTTGACGAACCGCGCGCAATACGAACGCGTGAAGCGCCACATCGCACAGGGCCGCGCCGACGGCGCGCGGCTCGTGACGGGCGGCGACGCGCTCGCCGGCCCCGGCTACTTCATCCGCCCCGCGCTGTTCGCCGACGTGCCGGCCGGCTGCGCGCTATGGCGCGACGAAATTTTCGGGCCGGTGCTGTGCGTGCGCGCGTTCGACGCCGAGGACGACGCGATCGCGGCCGCCAACGATACCGAATACGGGCTCGTCGCAACTGTCGTCACGCGCGACGCGGCGCGCGGCAGGCGGGTCGCCAATGCGCTCGAGGCGGGCGTCGTGTGGATCAACACGCCGCAACTGATCTATCCGCAAACCTCATGGGGCGGCTACAAGCGCAGCAGCGTCGGGCGCGAGCTCGGCCCGTTCGGACTGGCCGCCTTCCAGGAGATCAAGCAGGTCATGACGGCGGCCCGCTGAGGCCGGCGACCCATGCGTTTATGTCATGGCGCGCATGCGGATATTTCGTTTGTTGCGGAAATTTGACCTCCCTACAGTTCATCCACACCCGCGCCGCCATCCGGCGACCGGCATCGAACCACCCGGCATCGTTCATCAGGAGACGGCCATGCAACACTTCAAGGCGGGCAGAAGGCAGGTGATCAAAACCCTCGGCACGGCACTCGCCGCATCCGCCATTCCGATGCCGTTCATCAGGACTGCGAAGGCTCAGTCGGGAAGCTTCGCGGGCAAGACGCTGCGCCTGCTCACCTGGTCCGACGATACCGGCGCGGCCGCGCTGCGCAACATCGCGGAAACCTTCAGCAAGCAGACCGGCGCGCGCGTGATCGCCGATCGCGCAGACGGCACGTCGGGGATGGTCGCGAAGGTCAAGGCCGCGGGCGAGCGGCCGACCTACGACGTCATCACGCTCGCGGGCGTCGGCGCGGCCGGCCTCGCCGACGCCGGCCTGCTCGCGAAGCCCGACCTGAACCGGCTGCCGAACCTGAAGGACGTCGCGCCGCAATACCGCACGGGCGCGAACGGCTTCGGCATCGGCTACCTGCTGTGGTCGGACGGGCTGATCTACAACACGGCGACCGTGAAGAGCGCGCCGTCGAGCTACGAGGCACTGTGGGATCCGAAATATGCCGGGCGGCTGTTCCTGCCGCCGCCGGAGTGGGCCGAAGCGGTCGACCTCGCGATCATCGCCGCGAAGCTGGCCGGCGGCTCGCAGCAGAACATCGATCCGGGGTTCAGGAAGCTCGCGCAGCTCAAGGATCGCGTGATGACCCTCGGCGAGAACCCGAACCAGGTCGCCGACCTGTTCCGCACCGGCTCGCTCGACATCGGCGGCATCTATTCGCCGGCGTTCTTCCCGGACCAGATCCGCAAGCCCGACTACAAGATGGGCGTGACGTACGGAATGAAGGAAGGCTTCGCGACGCAACTGATGTTCACGGTGATCCCGAAGGCGCATCCGGGCGACCTCGACCTGATCCACGCGTTCATCAACCATTCGCTCGACGCGGGCGTGCAGGGCCGGATGGCGGCCGACGTGCTGAACGGGCCCGTGAACGGGAAGGCCGTGATTCCCGCGGAAAGCCGCGCGTTCGTGCCGTCGCCGCAGCAGATCGCGGAGAAGGCCGTGCTGCACGACGACAAGGCGCTCGCCGTCGTCCAGCCGGCGTGGATCAAGCGCTACACGGCCCTCTTCGCGGCGTAACGACATGGCCTCCCTGTCCTCCCCCCGCGACGCGGCGCCGGCCGCCGGCACACCGGCCGGCGCCGGCTCGGACGCCGGGCCCGCGCTGGCCGGCGTGCCGCCGTGGCTGCTGCTCGCGCCGATCCTCGCGTTCCTCGCGGTGCTCGCCGCCGCGACGCTCACCGTGTTGCGCATGAGCGTCGGCGTATCCGGCGACGAATGGCAGACCTTCACGCTGCAGAACTACGCCGATCTCGCGGACCCGTACTTCACGAAATCGCTGTGGCTCACGCTGCGCCTCGCGTTCCAGAGCATGGTGTGCGCGGTGCTGCTCGCGATCCCGGTCGCACTCGCGATGGCGCGCACCGAATCGCGGCTCGCGCGCCGGCTGATGCTCGCCGGCGTCTTGCTGCCGCTGCTCGTGAACCTGCTGCTGCAAGGTTATGGCTGGCTCGTGATGCTCGGCCCGGCGGGATTGCTCAATCGCGCGCTGCTGGCCTCGGGCGTCGTCGACCGGCCGCTGCAACTGCTGTACCGCGAGCACGGCGTGCTGCTCGGGCTGATCCAGACCGCGTTCCCGCTCGCCGTGCTGCCACTGTCGAGCGCGCTGCGTGCGGTGTCCCGCGCATACGACGAAGCCGCCGCGACGCTCGGCGCGAGCCGCTGGCAGACGCTGCGGCACGTGACGCTGCCGCTCGCGATGCCCGGCCTCGTCGCCGGCGCGCTGCTCGTGTTCGCATACAACGCCAGCGCATTCGCGGTGCCGCTGCTGCTCGGCGGCCGACGCGTGCCGATGCTCGCGGTGCTCGTGCACGACCAGGTCGCGCCGCTGCTCAACTGGCCCGCCGCGTCGGCATCGGGCGTCGTGCTGATGGCCGCGACGCTCGTCGTGATGGCGGTGTCCCAGCGCCTCGTGCGCACCCTGCAAGGTGCCGGCGAGGTGAGCCGATGAATACCCTGCTCTTGCGTACGCCCCTGCCCGGCCGCCTCGGTCGCGCGACGGGCACGCTCGCGACGCTCGTGCTGTTGCTCGCCGCACTGCCGATCCTGACGATGATCACGATGTCGTTCGGCGCATCGGGCACGCTCGAATTCCCGCCGCGCGAGTTCAGCCTGCATTGGTATCGCGCCGCCTGGCAGACGTTCGTGTCGTCCGATGCGGGCAGCGCGCAGTCGATGGGCGCCGCGTTGACGACCAGCCTCGTCGTCGCGGTCGCGACGATGCTGATCGCGACCGCCGTGTCGGTGCCCGCGGCCTACGCGCTGTCGCGCTGCCGCTTCCGCGGCAAGGCGCTCGTCGAGCAGCTCGTCGCGTTGCCGATCGTCTATCCGCTCGTGATGCTCGGCCTCGCGCTACTGATCGTGTTCAACGCGCTGCCGGTCGAGCTCGGCATCGTGCGGCTCGTGGTCGCGCACGTGATCCTGACGCTGCCGTTCACCGTGAAGAACTGCGCCGCCTCGGTTGCGTCGATCGGCCCGGACTTCGAGGAAGCCGCGTGCGTGATGGGCGCGAGCCCGCGGCGCGCGCTCGTCGACGTCGTGCTGCCGCTGATGCGGCCCGGGATTCTCGCCGGGATGCTGTTCGCGTTCATCGTGTCGTTCAACGAATTCACGGTGACGTTCTTCCTGTACAGCATCGACACGATGACCCTGCCGGTCTGGCTCTACAGCCGCACCGTGTCGTCGCTCGACCCGACCGTGTTCTGCTTCGCCGTGTTCACGGTCGCGATCGACTTCGCGCTGATCTGGATGCTCGAAAAACTCGTCGGCGACAAGGGCGTCGCGCTCTAATGCGCGCACGGCCCCGCCCTCGACCATGCAAGGAACCGTCATGACCCAGCTCATCCTCCAGAACGTGACCAAGCGCTTCCACCAGGCGTATGCGGTCGATCACGTCGACCTGTCGGTGCCGGACGGCAAGCTCGTCTGCTTTCTCGGCCCGTCCGGCTGCGGCAAGACCACGCTGATGCGGATCATCGCCGGCCTCGACACGCCGACCTCCGGCACGGTGACGTTCGCCGGCCGCGACCTCACGCACGTGCCCGCCAACCGGCGCGACTTCGGCATGGTGTTCCAGTCGCTCGCGCTGTTTCCGCACATGACGGTCGCGCAGAACATCGCGTACCCGCTGCGGCTGCGCAAGACGGACCGGGCCGCGCAGGCGCGGCGCGTCGCCGAGCTGCTGGAGCTGATCCAGCTGCCGCACATGGCCGACCGGCTCGTCACGCAGTTGTCGGGCGGGCAGCGCCAGCGCGTCGCGATCGCGCGCGCGATCGCGTCGTCGCCGCGCCTGCTGCTGCTCGACGAGCCGCTGTCGGCGCTCGACGCGAAGCTGCGCGAGGCGATGCAGGTCGAGATCCGGCTGCTGCAGCAACGGCTCGGCATCACGACCATCATGGTCACGCACGACCAGCGCGAAGCGATGACGATGGCCGACGAGATCGTCGTGATGGAGAAAGGCCGCATCCAGCAGGTCGGCCGGCCGCTCGACATCTATCGCGACCCGGTCAACGAATTCGTCGCCGACTTCATCGGCCTCGGCAACATCCTGCCGGTCGCGCGCGACGGCGACGACGCGATCGTCCTGCCGGGCGGACAGCGCCTCTCGATCGGGCGCGCGCCCGACACGCCACGCGCGCCCGACGCCGTGCGCCTGCTGATTCGTCCCGAGGACGTATGCGTGCGGCCGGGCGCGACGGCGTCGGGCGCGCCGAACACGCTCGCCGGCACGATCACGTTCGTGCGCGACGTCGGCGCGTCGATCGAGGCGACCATCGATTGCCGCGGCTTCACGCTGACGGCCGCGACCACGCCGCGCGAGACACCCGACCTGCACGTCGGCATGCCGGTTGCCGCCGAACTGCCGGCACACGCATGCAAGCTGATCGCCGCACGCGGCGTCTGATTTTCCTTTCGTTCCCCAACGCAGCAACAAGGATCCCGCCATGAACGCATCGACCCAAGCCAACCGCCTCGTGCGACGCCTGCTCGCCCGCACCGCCCTCCTCTGCGCCTGCGCCGCCGGCGTGGCCGCCGTCGCGCCGCTCGCGCACGCCGACGCGCTCGACACGATCGCCAAATCGGGCGTCGTGCGCATCGGCGTGTTCGAGGACTACCCGCCGTTCGGTTCGATCGGCCCCGACATGAAGCCGCAGGGCTACGACATCGACATGGCGAACCTGATCGGCAAGGCGCTCAACGCGAAGGTCGAACTCGTGCAGGTCACCGGCGACAACCGGATGGCGTATCTCGCCGACCGCAAGACCGACATGCTGCTGTCGGTCGGACAGACGCCGGAGCGCGCGAAGGTGATCGACTTCTCGAACGCGTATGCGCCGTACTACCTCGCGGTATTCGGCCCGAAGTCGCTCGCCGTGAAGGGCAACGCGGATCTCGCCGGCAAATCGGTCGCGGTCGCGCGCGGCACGCTCGAGGACCTGAGCATCAGCAAGGTCGCGCCGCCGAGCGCGACGATCAAGCGCTTCGACGACCCGAACGGCGCGATCGCGGCGTTCCTGTCGGGACAGGCGCAACTGCTGGTGGTGGGCAACGACGTGGGCGCCACGATCATCGCGCGTCATCCGTCGATCGATCCGGAACAGAAGTTCTCGCTGTTCAGCTCGCCCGACCACGTCGGCCTGAACAAGAACGAGCCGCGCCTGATGCAGAAGGTCAACGACGCGATCGCCGGCGCAAAGAAGAACGGCACGCTGAACACCCTGTCGCAGAAGTGGCTGCACGCTGCCCTGCCGGCCGATCTGTGATGCGCAGCGCCTTCGCCCCGCACGCTCGACCCAAGGCATCGCGATGAGCTACGTGTTCGACTTCAGCGATTTCGGTCTCTACGCCGGCATGCTCGCGCGCGGCGTCGGCGTGACGCTCGCCCTGACCGCGGCCGCGACCGTGCTCGGCGGCCTGCTCGGCACCGGCGGCGCGTGGATCGCGCTCGCCGGCCCGCGCTGGGCGCGCGCGCTCGTCGCGTCCTACGTCGAGCTGATCCGCAATACGCCGTTCCTGGTCCAGTTGTTCTTCATCTTCTTCGGGCTGCCCGCACTCGGCGTACACCTCGACGAAGCGCAGGCGGCCGTGCTCGCGATGACAGTCAACCTGGGTGCCTATGCGGTCGAGATCCTGCGCGCCGGGATCGAATCGGTGCCGCACGGGCAAGTGCAGGCCGCGCGGGCGCTCGGGCTGCACGGCCGGCAGGTGTTCGGCCACGTCGTGCTGCCGCAGGCGCTCGCGAACGTGTACCCCGCGCTGCTCGGGCAGGTCCTGATCGTGATGCTCGGCTCGGCGGTCGTGTCGCAGATCTCGGTGCCCGACCTGACCTACGCGGCCAACTTCATCCAGTCGCGCAACTTCCGCGCGTTCGAGATCTACATCGTCGTGACCGCGATCTACCTGCTGCTGTCGATCGCGCTGCGCATGCTGCTCAATCGCGTCGGCCGGCGGCTGTTCGCCGGTCGCACGCGCCACGGCGCGGCTGCCGCACCGCGGCGCACGCGGGTTGCCCGCTTCACGTGGCGCGCCCGCTCCCCTGAAACGCACCTGCCGACGGAACGTGCGCGATGATCGAATTCACCTTCCAGGACATTGCATGGAACCTGCTGCTCGCCGCGCGCTGGACCGTGCTGCTGTCGCTGATCACGTTCGCCGGCGGCGGCCTCGCCGGGTTCGCGCTGCTGGCGATGCGCATCTCGCCCGTGCCGGCGCTGCGCCGCTTCGTGATCCTGTACATCGAACTGTTCCAGGGCACGCCGTTGCTGATGCAACTGTTCCTCGGCTTCTTCGGATTGCCGCTGGTCGGCATCGACGTGACGCCGTGGGTCGCGGCGTCGGTCGTGCTGACGCTGAACGCCAGCGCCTGTCTGGCCGACATCTGGCGCGGCTGCGTCGACGCGGTCTCGCACGGCCAGTGGCACGCGGCGGCCAGCCTCGGCATGACGTGGACCCAGCGGCTGCGCTACGTGGTGTGGCCGCAGGCGTGGAAGATCGCGCTCGCGCCGACCGTCGGCTTCCTCGTGCAGGCGGTGAAGAGCACCGCGCTCACGTCGATCATCGGGCTGACCGAACTGACCAAGACCGGCAACATCATCACCAACGCGGTATTCAAGCCGTTTCCGATCTACGCGATGGTCGCGCTGCTGTACTTCGCGATGTGCTTCCCGCTGACGTGGTATGCGCGCACGCTCGAGCGCCGCTATCGCGTCGCGAAGGCGCGCTGAACCGGCGCCGCGCGCGCCTCATTACGATGCAGGGACTTTCATGATTTCCATCAGCAACGTTTCCAAGTGGTACGGCCAGTTTCAGGTTCTCGCCGAGTGCACGACCGAGGTCAAGAAAGGCGAGGTGGTCGTCGTCTGCGGCCCGTCCGGCTCGGGCAAGTCGACGCTGATCAAGACCGTGAACGGCCTCGAGCCGTTCCAGCAGGGCGAGATCCTCGT
>NZ_QTPZ01000045.1:0-64932 GCF_003853505.1 Burkholderia sp. Bp9015 | reverse complement strand
GAAACCTGGGCGCTGATCGTGTGGCTCAACTACGCGGCCTGGCTGCACATGCGCCTGATGAAGGGCCTGCGCGGCGCCGTTGCCGCCTGGTGGGCGCTCACCGGCCTGCTCGTGACGACGTTCGCGTTCCTCGGTGTCAACATGTTCCTGTCCGGGCTGCACAGCTACGGCAAGCTGTAAGATTTCCGACGCGGGTCCGACAAAAGACCGCCGGCGCACTGCGTGCCCGGCGGTTTTCTTTTGTAACGGGCGGGCGGTCCGGGCGTCGAACGGCGCAGGATGGGTCGGGTCGAACGCTCATGAAGCGTGCGCGCCGCGCATGCAGGAGGAGCAGCACGATGTGGATCAAACACCCTTTGCGCACCGTACTGACCGGCGGTGACATCGCGCAGAGCCAGATTACGCCGCGCGCGGTGTTCGAGAACCGGCGGCGCGTCTTGCAGGCCGCCGGCCTGGCGGCGGCGGGCGGATTGCTCGGCGGCAGCGGCGCGGCGTTCGCCGCCTATGCGTCGCCCGACGCGCGGGCCGCGAAGCTCGTGGCGAAAACCAACCCGAAGTTCGTTGCGGCCGACCGGGTCACGCCGTTCAAGGACATCACGTCCTACAACAACTTCTACGAATTCGGCACCGACAAGGGCGACCCGGCGCAGAACGCCGGCACGCTGCGGTCGCGCCCGTGGCGCGTGAGCGTCGAAGGCGAGGTGCTGCACCCGAAGGTGTTCGATCTCGACGAACTGCTGAAGCTCGCGCCGCTCGAAGAGCGCGTGTACCGGCTGCGTTGCGTCGAAGGCTGGTCGATGGTGGTCCCGTGGATCGGCGTGCCGCTGTCCGAGCTGATCAAGCGCGTGCAACCGACCGGCAACGCGAAGTACGTGCAGTTCGTCACGCTGGCCGATCCGTCGCAGATGCCGGGGCTGTCGACGCCGGTGCTCGACTGGCCGTACTCGGAAGGGCTGCGGATGGACGAGGCGATGAATCCGCTGACGCTGCTGACGATGGGCGTGTACGGCCAGGTGTTGCCGAACCAGAACGGCGCGCCGGTGCGGATCGTCGTGCCGTGGAAGTACGGCTTCAAGAGTGCGAAGTCGCTCGTGAAGATCCGCTTCGTCGACAAGCAGCCGAAAACGAGCTGGAACACGTACGCGTCGAACGAATACGGCTTCTATTCGAACGTGAACCCGAACGTCGATCACCCGCGCTGGAGCCAGGCGACCGAGCGCCGGATCGGCGAGGACGGCTTCTTCACGCCGAAGCGCAAGACGCTGATGTTCAACGGCTACGGCGATCTCGTCGCGTCGATGTATCAGGGCATGGACCTGAAGAAGAACTTCTGAGTGCGCCGGTGAGAAACGACATGCCTCCTTCGACGCTGACGCCCGCGCGCGCGTCCGGCACGCGCACGGCTGCCGCCGGCAGTTCCCGGGGCGGCGCAGCGCGTGCTGCCGCGCCGCGCTGGCTTGCCCCCGCCAAGGTGCTGGTTTTCGCGGCCGGACTCTATCCGCTCACCCGTCTCGTGCTGTTCGGGCTGACCGACCGGCTCGGCGCGAACCCGGTCGAATTCATCACGCGTTCGACGGGCCTCTGGACGCTGGTGATGCTCTGCCTCACGCTCGGCGTCACACCGCTTCGGCGCGTGACGGGCGTTCCCGCGTTGCTGCGCTTTCGCCGGATGATCGGCCTGTTCGCGTTCTTTTACGCGACGCTGCATTTCACGACGTATCTGTGGTTCGACAAGTGGTTCGACGTGCTTGCGATCCTGACGGACGTCGGCAAGCGTCCGTTCATCACGGTCGGCTTCGCCGCGTTCGTGCTGCTGATTCCGCTGGCCGCGACCTCGCCGCGCGCGATGGTGCGCCGGCTCGGCCGTCACTGGGCGACGCTGCATCGCGCGATCTATGTGATCGCGCTGTTCGGCGTGCTGCATTTCTGGTGGATGAGGGCCGGCAAGCACAATCTCGCGCAGCCGAAGCTCTACGCGGTGATCGTTGCGGTGCTGCTCGGCTGGCGCCTGCTCGAATGGGGCTGGCGGCGCATCCGCGCGTGACGAGGCGGGCCCGGAAAAACAAAAGGCGATGACAGGCAGTCATCGCCTTGGTCGCGAAGGAAGCCGCGCGAGCGGCGGCGCGCGCTTACTGCGTGGCGGCCGGGCCGGATGCCGGCGTCACGGCCTTCGATGCATCGCTCGACAGCTCCGGTGACAGCGTGAGCGGCGTGCCGGAAGAATCGGGAATGCTGTCGGACGACGCGTTTTCATCGGTCGGCGTGACGTCGGACGGCGCCGTGTCCTGCTGCTGGATGGGCTTCGCCGGCAACGGGGGCACGGTGGGCAGATAGAGCGGACCGCGTTGACCGCAGCCGGCAAGAATCGCCAAAGCCGCTACAATCGCGCTCATCCGGAAAACGACTCGCATGATCGTCCCTGAACAATTTAACCGATAGAGTTTAGCATGTCCGATACTGAATACCTGGCCCGTGCCGAGGCCGTGCTGGCGGCCGTCGAGCGTACCGTGGATGCCGCGAACGACGGCGATCACGACATCGATCTGGAGCGCAACGGCAGCGTGCTGACGCTGACGTTCGAGAACGGCTCGAAGATCATCGTCAACCTCCAGCCGCCGATGAAGGAGCTGTGGATCGCCGCGAAGGCGGGCGGGTTCCATTACCGTTTCGTGGACGGCGAATGGCGCGATACGCGCACCGGCACCGAGTTCTTCGCGGCGCTCACCGAGTACGCGACGCAGCAGGCCGGCCTGCCGATCACGTTCGGCGCGTAACGCGTCCGGCGCTTGCTTGGCCGGGCGGCCGATACGCCGGATCGAAGCACAACGAAAAAGCGCCCCGCAGGGCGCTTTTTTCATGCTCGGGCCGTTCGTGTCAGTGGCCGCGGAACAGGTTCATGATGTCCTGCTTCTCCTGTTCGTCGACATGCGGCACCGCTTCGTCGGTGCTCTGCACCGCCGGCGCCTGCGGCACGCCGACCGTCGACACGAAGCCGTGCCCCGGCGTGAAGTCGGTGAAGTACAACTCGCTGCCGAGCGCCTGGACGTCGTCCGGCATCGTCGGCTTGAACTCCGGCACGCCCTTCAGCGCCGCGCCCATATAGTCGATCCAGACCGGCAACGACAGGCCGCCGCCGGTTTCGCGATCGCCGAGGCTGCGCGGGTTGTCGTAACCGATCCACGCGATCGCCGCGAGCGTGTGCTGGTAGCCGGCGAACCACGCGTCGTGCGAGTCGTTCGTCGTGCCGGTCTTGCCTGCGAGGTCGGTGCGCTTCAGCACGTTGGTGCGCGCGCCCGTGCCGCGCTGCGCGACGCTCTGCAGCAGGCTGTTCATCACGTATGCGTTGCGCGCGTCGATCGCGCGCGGCGCGTTTTGCTCGGCGATGAGCGGCTGCGCGCGGGCGACGACAGCGCCGTTCGGATCGGTCACTTCGGCGATCAGGTACGGATTCACGCGGAAGCCGCCGTTCGCGAACACCGAGTACGCGCCGGCCATCTGCAGCGGCGTGACCTGGCCCGCGCCGAGCGCCATCGGCAGGTAGGCCGGATGACGGTCGGCGTCGAAGCCGAAGCGCGTGATGTACTGCTGCGCGTACTTCGTGCCGATGTGGTTCAGGATCCGGATCGACACGAGGTTGCGCGAGCGCTGCAGCGCGGTGCGCATCGACATCGGGCCTTCGAAGCCGCCGCCGTAGTTCTTCGGTTCCCACGGCTGGCCGCCGGTTTCCGCTGCGCTGAAATACAGTGGGCCGTCGTTGATCACCGTGGCCGGACCGAGGCCCTTGTCGAGCGACGCCGAGTAGATGAACGGCTTGAACGACGAACCCGGTTGCCGCCACGCCTGCGTGACGTGGTTGAACTTGTTCTTGTTGTAGTCGAAGCCGCCGACCAGCGAGCGGATCGCGCCGTCCTGCGGAACGATCGAGATGAACGCGCCTTCGACCTGCGGCAACTGCGTGATCGACCACTTCCCGGCGTCGTTCTTCACGACCCGGACGATCGCGCCCGGGCGGATGCGGCGGTTCGGCTGCGCGCCGGCCGACAGCGCGCCCGACGCGAAGCGCAGGTTGTCGCCTTCGATCGTCGCGCTGCTGCCGTCGATGAAGGCGATGGTGATCTGGCGCGGGGTGGCTGCGGTGACGACCGCCGCGATCAGCTCGCCGTTGTCGGGGTGTTCGAGCAGCGCATCGTCGATCGCCTGCTCGCGATCGTCGGCGCCGGCCGGCAATTCGATGAAGCCTTCCGGCCCGCGATAGCCGTGGCGGCGCTCGTAATCCATGATGCCCTTGCGCAGCGAGGTGTAGGCAACCTGCTGGTCGGCGGAATCGATCGTCGTGACGACGTTGAAGCCGCGCGTGTAGGTTTCCTCGCGGTACTGCGCGTACATCATTTGTCGGACCATTTCCGCGACGTACTCGGCGTGCACGCTGAACTCGCGGCCCGCACCCTTGACGGCGAGCGGCTGCGCGACGGCTTGGTCGTACTGCTCGCGCGTGATGAAGTTCAGCTCGAGCATCCGCTGCAGGATGTATTCCTGGCGCACCTTCGCGCGCTTCGGATTGACGACCGGGTTGTACGCGGATGGCGCTTTCGGCAGCCCCGCGAGCATCGCCGCTTCGGCGAGCGTGATGTCCTTCAGGTCCTTGCCGAAATAGACCCGCGCGGCGCTCGCGAAGCCGTACGCACGCTGGCCGAGATAGATCTGATTCATGTAGACCTCGAGAATCTGATCCTTCGTCAGCGCGCGCTCGATCCGGTAGGCCAGCAGCATCTCGTAGATCTTGCGCGTGTAGGTCTTTTCGCTCGACAGGAAGAAGTTGCGCGCGACCTGCATCGTGATCGTGCTCGCGCCCTGCGACGCATGGCCATTCGTCAGTGCGACGAAGCCGGCGCGGGCGATGCCGGTGAGGTCGACGCCGCCGTGATCGTAGAAGCGTGCGTCCTCGATCGCGAGGATCGCCTTCTTGAGCGAGTCGGGCACGTCCTTGAAATGGACGATGTCGCGGCGTTCCTCGCCGAATTCGCCGATCAGCACGTGATCGGACGTATAGATGCGCAGCGGTACCTTCGGACGATAGTCGGTCAGCGCGTCGAGCGACGGCATGTTCGGCCACGCGACGACGAGCGCGTAGCCGAGCACGAGGCCGCCGGCCACGACGAGGGCCACGCACATCGCGGCGAGGCCGATCAGGACTTTCAGCCACCAGGACCGCTTCTTCGGCTCGGGCGCGGGAGGCGGGGACGTAGGAGACGTGGATTGCATAGGCATACCGGAAAACAGTCCCGCGATTATAGCTGCCCGGTAAGACCGGCCCTGACGCGGGGGGCGGCGGCCGGAAACCGGCTGATCGCGGTGCCGCCGGCATAGTGTCCGCGAGGTCGCCCCGTGCCACAACTGGCCGTCCGGCCGACTGTCGGGCACACGCGCCGCTTTGCAGAATCAGGCCTCGGAAACGCGGCGTGGGCCGCAACGATCGCGGGAGGCTGGGATGGCAGGACGATGGGCGGCGCGGTTCGCGCCGGGCAGGCACCGTTCGACGGGCATCGACGTCGGGGCGGACGAGGTGAGGGTGGCCGTGCTGAGCCGGCGCGGGCGGGCCCTGGAGGTGCGGGTCGAAGGACTCGAGCGGGAGCCGGTCGGATTGCAGGACGGGCCGGAGGAGGCGCGCTGGGCCGCGGTCGCACGCGCGCTGGCGGCGGCCGTGTCGCGATTGTCGGCGGCGGGCGTGCGCTGCGACACGCGCGGCGTGATGGCGCTGCGCGACGACGAAATGCGGACCGCGACGCTCGACCTGGCCGGGCGCGACGACGTCGCGGACGCCGCCCGGCAAGCCGCTGAACGGATCTCGGGGCTGCCGCCCGACAGTCTCGCGTTCGACTGGCGGCAGGACGACGGCGCGTGCCCGGGCGAGGTCGAGGTCGCCGTGGCGCCGCAGGCATTGCTCGAACGGCGGATCGACGTGGCCGCGCAGGCCGGCGTCGACCTGACGGCCGTCGACGGCGAGTCGGCCGCCGCGCTGCGCGCGTTGCGCTATGCCGCGCAGTTCGAACCCGACGCCCACGGCCCGTACGCCGCATTCTGGTTCTGCGACACGGGCGTACGCGGTTGGCGGGTCGACGGTGCGATCGCCGTACCGGTGCTCGCGGTGTCCGGCGACGTGCAGGCGGCGTTCCCCGACGCATTGCGCCAGTGCGTGTTCGAGCCGGTGCGCTGTGTGCTCGTGGCCGGCGACGCGCGCAGCATCGCCCGCTGCGGTACGTCGGCCGCCGATATCGGCGATGCGCTCGGCGTGGCCGCGGTGCCGTTCGACTGCACCGGATGGGACGGGCTGCCGGGCGCGCTCGCCGGAACGCAGGGCGGTCCGGCGTTTGCCCTCGCGATCGGGCTGGCGCTGCGCGGGGTGTGGGAATGATGGCCGATGTGGGGTTCGGGCGAACTGCCGCCGGCCACGCCGTGCTCGGCGGCTTCAATCTGCTGCCGTACCGTGAGCGGCTGGCGCAGGCGTTGCGGCGGCGCCGTGCCGCGCAGTGCGGGGCGGCGGTCGTGCTCGGCGTGCTCGGGGCCTGCGTTTGGACGGGTGCGGCGACGGCGTGGCGATGGCGCATGGATGCGGAGCGTACGCGTGTGGAGGCGCGGCTGCGGCAATTGCAGCCACGGATCGATGCCGCACGGCGCGCCGCCGGCGTGGCTGCCGACCTCGCGCGACGCGATGCACGGGCGGTCGTGCTTGCCGCGCCTTACCGGCGTGTCGCCGGGCTGCTCGCGACGCTGGCCCAGGTGCGCGACGACACCGTCCGGCTCGACGCATTGCGCACGACTGCGTCCGGCGCCGTGCTCGACGCGCGCACGACGAGTTACCGGGCGGCCGCGCGGTGGCTCGCACGGATTGCGGTCGAGCAGCGTGACTGGCGATTCGATGTCGGTGCGCTGACACCTGCTTCGGCCACGCCGGTCACGGGTTCGGCCGTGCCGTTCCGGTTTTCCGTGCAGGTGCGTTGGCACGACGCGCCGCCGCGGCAGAACGCAGCGGGAGGCGACGCATGACGGCGATCACGCATCGGTCCATGCCAGCCGGTGCCGGGCGGCGCGGCCGCATGGCGCGGATGTCGCCGGCTGCGGCGCATGCCATCGGCTGCGTGGCGGCGTTCGCGTGCGTGACGATGGGCACCATTCATCTGATGGATGCCGTCGACGCGAGCGGCCTCGCACGCAGTCGCGCGTTGCTGGCAACGGCACAAGTGCGTGCCGCCGACGCACAGCGGCTGCTCGCGACCGCGCCACGGCGCGACCCGGACCCGGCTGCCGGGCACGCCTCCAGCGTGCCGAGTGCGTCGGGGTGGCCCGCACTGATGCTCGAACTGGCGGACCTGGCCGGCGCGAGCGGACTGCGGATCGTGTCGATCGAGCCGCGGCGCACTGACGAAGCGGCGCCGGATGGCCGACGCACGGTGCGGATCGTCGCGGACGGCGGCTTTCCGGCGTTACTGCGGCTGATCGGCGGGCTGGCGAGTTTTCCCGCGCTGGTGGTGCCGTCGAGGCTGCATATTGAGCGCAAACCGCCCGCGTTGCGGGTGGACATGACGATCGACGTGCTTCCGGCGCTGTCGGGGGCTCGTGTTCCCGATGGCACGGTGCGGCTGCTTGCCGGCGTGCCGAGCGACGATCCATTCGGCGGCGATGGCTTGCCCGCGCAGGCCGACGATGCGACGCCGCGCCTGGCCGGCACGATTCGCGACGTACGCGCCGGGCTCGCGCTATTCGACGCGGGCGATGGCGCATTCGCGACCGTTGCGCCGGGCGAAGCGTTCGGGATGTCACGCGTGGTGAGCGTCGATGCCGGTGCGGTGACGCTTGCGACAGCTGATGGCGCGCGCCGGTTCGTCATGGATGACGGAGGTCGCCCATGACGAAGTACGGATGGCGGGCGATCGCATTCTGGGTCGGATCGGGCGTGGCCGCGGCACACGCGGCGCTGCCGCCGTTGCCCCTGTTGCCGCCTTTGCCGCCGGCCGGCTGGCCGATCGCATCGATGCAGGCGCATGCCCAGGACACACCGCTGCCGCAGGGCGCGCCCGACGGTGCGGACGGCGCAGCGCCCGCGCATGACGGCCCGCCGCCGTTCGATCGGGCAGTGCGCGCGGCGCTTCAAGCGGACACAACCGCACCGGTGCTCCGGCTGGAAGGGCCGCCGATTCCATTGCCGCCGCCGACGCGCATGAGCGACGCCGCGGCGCGGCACCCCGGCGATGCGGATGACGCGCGGCGGATCTCGCTGAATCTGCAAGGCGCCGGGCTCGCTGCCGCGTTCGACGCGCTCGCGCGATTCACCGGGCTGAACATCATCGTCGGCGAGCAGGTGCGCGGCACCGTGACGTTACGTCTGAACAATGTCCGCTGGCGCGATGCGTTCGACACGTTGCTCGACACGCACGGGCTGGCGATGTCCCGGCGCGGCAACGTGATCTGGGTCACGCCGGCGGCCGAGCTCGCCGCGCGCGAGCGCGAGCGCTTCGAAACGCATGCACGCGCGGCCGAGCTGGAGCCGCTCGCGAGCCGGACCTTCGCGCTGCATTACCCGCGCGCGCAGGACGTGCAGCGGCTGCTGGCCGGAGCGACCGGCCAGCGTCTGCTGTCGAAACGCGGCGCCGCGGCGGCCGACCCGCGCACGAACCTGTTGTTCGTCACCGATCTGGCGCCGCGCATCGCGCAGATCGCGGGCTTGATCGACGCGATCGACCGGCCATCGCGGCAGGTCCGGATCGAGGCGCGGATCGTAGAAGGCGAGCAAGGCTTCTCGCGCAACCTCGGCGCACGTGTCGCGCTGCGCGCGCAGGGACGGGCGCCCGCGGCCGACGGCGCGGCATTCGCGACGGACACGCGCAACGCGCTCGACCTGGCCGCACGACCGCTCGGCGGCTTCGAGGCGGCGACGGCCGGCTTCACGTTGTTCGCCGCGCCGCTCAGCCGCGTGCTCGACGTTGAATTGAGCGCGCTCGAGGCGCAGGGGCGGGGCCAGATCGTTTCCAGCCCGCGCGTTGTGACGGCCGACCGCGTGAAGGCGATCGTCGAACAGGGCTCGGAGCTGCCGTACCAGGCGAAGGTCGGCAACGGCGTGAGCGGCGTGCAGTTCCGCCGCGCGACGCTGAAGCTCGAGGTCGAGCCGCAGATCACGCCCGACGGACGCGTCGTGCTGGACCTGGACGTGACGAAGGACAGCATCGGCGAGCCGACGGCGGCCGGCCCGGCGATTCATACGAAGCACGTCCAGACACGCGTCGAGGTCGAGGACGGCGGAACGGTCGCGATCGGCGGGATTTACGAGCAGTTGAACCGGGACGATGTGACGCGGGTGCCGCTCTTGGGCAAAATACCGGTACTGGGCGCGCTTTTCCGGCACCGCGCACGGCGCGACCAGCGCAGCGAACTGGTCGTCTTCATCACGCCGACGGTCGTCGGCGCGCGTTGCGAAACGGCCGGCGCGGGCGACGCGGATGCGGGAAAAACGGGGCCGGAAGCTGGCGGCGCAGGCTCGACAAGGCAGCCGCTTTGCCAGTAAGCTGCGCCACACACCAGCAAGATTCAAGCAGAGGAAGCCGTTGCAAGCGCGGGACCCACATGCAAACGTATTTTTCGTCGGCCTTATGGGAGCGGGTAAGACCACCGTGGGCCGGGCGGTCGCGCGCCGGCTCGACAGGACGTTCTTCGACTCCGACCACGAAATCGAGGCCCGCACGGGTGCGCGCATTCCGGTGATCTTCGAGATGGAGGGCGAGGCCGGGTTTCGCGACCGCGAATCGCAGGTGATCGCCGATCTCACGCAGCGCGAGAACATCGTGCTTGCGACGGGCGGCGGCGCGGTGCTGCGGCCCGAGAATCGCGACTGCCTGAAAAGCAGCGGCATCGTCATCTATCTGCGCGCCAATCCGCACGATCTGTGGCTGCGCACCCGCAAGGACAAGAACCGCCCGCTGTTGCAGACCGACGATCCGAAGGCGCGTCTCGAAGCGCTCTACGAAGTGCGCGACCCGCTGTACCGCGAGTGCGCGGACTTCATCATCGAGACCGGCCGCCCGTCGGTCAACGGCCTCGTCAACATGGTGCTGATGCAACTCGAACTGGCAGGCGTCATCGCCAAGCCGCTACAAGCATGATTACCGTCAACGTCGATCTGGGCGAGCGCGCCTACCCGATTCATATTGGTGCCGGCCTGATCGGCCGCACCGAGCTGTTCGCCCCTCACATCACCGGTTCGTCGGTCACGATCGTCACGAACACGACGGTCGATCCGCTCTACGGCGACGTGCTGCGCGCGGCGCTCGCGCCGCTCGGCAAGCGCGTGTCGACGGTCGTGCTGCCGGACGGCGAGGCCTACAAGAACTGGGAAACGCTGAACCTGATCTTCGACGGCCTGCTGACCGAGCGCGCCGACCGCAAGACGACGCTCGTCGCACTCGGCGGCGGCGTGATCGGCGACATGACCGGCTTCGCCGCTGCGTGCTACATGCGCGGCGTGCCGTTCATCCAGGTGCCGACGACGCTGCTGTCGCAAGTCGATTCGTCGGTCGGCGGCAAGACGGGCATCAACCACCCGCTCGGCAAGAACATGATCGGTGCGTTCTACCAGCCGCAGGCCGTGATCGCCGATATCGGCGCGCTGACCACGTTGCCCGATCGCGAGCTGGCGGCCGGCGTGGCCGAGGTCATCAAGACGGGCGCGATCGCCGATGCGGCATTCTTCGACTGGATCGAGGCGAACGTCGAGGCGCTGAACCGCCGCGAGCCGGCCGCGCTCGCGCATGCGGTGAAGCGCTCGTGCGAGATCAAGGCGAGCGTGGTCGCAGCCGACGAACGCGAAGGCGGGCTGCGTGCGATCCTGAATTTCGGCCATACGTTCGGCCATGCGATCGAGGCCGGGCTCGGTTATGGCGAGTGGCTGCACGGCGAAGCGGTCGGCTGCGGGATGGTGATGGCGGGCGACCTGTCGGTGCGGCTCGGCCTGCTCGACGAAGCGTCGCGGCAGCGGCTCGACGCGGTGATCGCCGCCGCACATCTGCCGGTGCGCGGGCCGGCACTCGGCGATGCGCGCTACATGGACCTGATGCGCGTCGACAAGAAGGCTGAAGCCGGAGCGATCAAGTTCATCCTGCTGAAGCGATTCGGCGATACGCTGATCACCCAGGCGCCCGACGAAGCCGTGTTCGCTACGCTGGCGCAGACGACCCGGTAACGGCGCCCCGGATGCCCCGGCGCCCCTGACATGGAGGAGACGTGAGCGAGACATCCAGCAGCAAACCGACCCGAGCCGGCCGCGCATCTGCCGCGGCGCTGGCCGAGCCGCCGACGCTGGCGGCGCTGGAAGCCCATCTCGCTCCGTATGCCGCCCACGCGTCGCAGTCGCGCGGCCGCCGCCATCAGGAAACCCCGCCGGCGGCGCGCACCGAATTCCAGCGTGACCGCGACCGCATCGTTCATTCGACCGCGTTCCGCCGGCTCGAATACAAGACGCAGGTCTTCGTCAATCACGAAGGCGACCTGTTTCGCACCCGCCTCACGCACAGCCTCGAAGTCGCGCAGATCGCGCGTTCGGTCGCGCGCAACCTGCGCCTGAACGAGGATCTCGTCGAAGCGATCTCGCTCGCGCACGATCTCGGTCATACGCCGTTCGGCCATGCCGGGCAGGACGCGCTGAATGCGTGCATGCGCGAGCACGGCGGCTTCGAGCACAACCTGCAGAGCCTGGCGGTGGTCGACGAACTCGAGGAGCACTACGGCGCGTTCAATGGCCTGAACCTGTGCTTCGAGACGCGCGAAGGCATCCTCAAGCACTGTTCGCGCGAGAACGCCCGCAAGCTCGGCGCACTCGGCGAGCGTTTCCTGCAAGGCCGCCAGCCGTCGCTGGAAGCGCAGCTCGCGAACATTGCGGACGAAATCGCGTACAACAACCACGACGTCGACGACGGCCTGCGCTCCGGCCTGATCACGATCGAGCAGCTCGCCGAAGTCGAGCTGTGGCAGCGCCACTACGACGCGGCGCTCGCCGAATTCCCGCATCTCGAAGGCCGCCGCCTCGTGCACGAGACGGTGCGCCGCATCATCAACACGCTGATCGTCGACCTGATCGACGAGACCACGCGCAATCTCGCCCGTGTCGCGCCCGCGTCGCTCGACGACGTGCGCGCCGCGCCGCCGCTCGTCGCGCACAGCGAGCCGATCGCCGCGCAGGCGGCGGCCCTCAAGCGTTTCCTGTTCAAGAACCTGTATCGCCACTACAAGGTGATGCGCATGGCGAACAAGGCGCAGCGCGTCGTCACCGGGTTGTTCGACGCGTTCATCGACGATCCGCGCCTGCTGCCGCCGCCGTACCAGTCGGACGACGAAGCGCAGCAGCCGCGCCTCGTCGCGCACTACATCGCCGGCATGACCGACCGCTTCGCGCTGAAGGAATACCAGCGCCTGTTCGTCATCAACGACAACTGACTGTCACAAACGATCACTAGACTTCGCCGGTTCAATGGCGACGGGAATGTTGCACACGCTGTTGGTAACGTTTTCACAGGAGAGAGATCGATGAAGAAGAAGCCCGCGGGGACAATGGTTCGCTCGATCGCGCTGGGCGGCGCGCTCATGTTCGGTGTGCAGCATGCGGCGTTCGCCGCGACGGAGATCCAGTTCTGGCATGCGATGGAGTCGGCGCTCGGTGAGCGCGTCAACGAGCTCGCCACGCAGTTCAACGCATCGCAGAGCGACTACAAGATCGTGCCGGTCTTCAAGGGCACGTACGACCAGGCACTCGCGGCGGGCATCGCCGCCTATCGCAGCGGCAACGCGCCGGCGATCCTCCAGGTCTATGAAGTCGGCACCGCGACGATGATGCAGGCGAAGAAGGCTGTCGTGCCGGTCTACGACGTGTTCAAGCAGGCCGGCGTGCCGCTCGACGAAAAGGCGTTCGTACCGACCATCGCGAGCTACTACAGCGACGCGAAGACGGGCCATCTCGTGTCGATGCCGTTCAACAGCTCGACGCCGGTGCTGTACTACAACAAGGACGCGTTCAAGAAGGCCGGGCTCGACCCGAACCAGCCGCCGAAGACGTGGGCCGACGTGCAGGCCGCCGCGGAGAAGCTGCGCAAATCCGGGATGACGTGCGGCTTCACGACCGGCTGGCAGGGCTGGATCCAGCTCGAGAACTACAGCGCGTGGCATGCGCTGCCGTTCGCGAGCCGCAATAACGGCTTCGACGGCGCCGACGCGGCGCTCGAATTCAACAAGCCGCAGCAGGTCGCGCACATCGCGTTCCTGCAACAGATGCAGAAGGACGGCACGTTCACGTACGCGGGCCGCAAGGACGAGGCATCGGCGAAGTTCTACAGCGGCGACTGCGGGATCCTGACGACGTCGTCGGGCGCGCTCGCGAACGTGCAGAAGTTCGCGAAGTTCAGCTACGGCACGGGCATGATGCCGTACGACGCGAACGTGAAGGGCGCGCCGCAGAACGCGATCATCGGCGGCGCGAGCCTGTGGGTGCTGGCCGGCAAGGATCCGGCGACCTACAAGGGCGTCGCGAAGTTCCTCGCATTCCTGGCCTCGCCGCCGATCGCCGCGAAGTGGCACCAGGAAACCGGCTACCTGCCGGTCACGACGGCTGCGTACGACCTCACGCGCCAGCAGGGCTTCTATGCGAAGAACCCGAGCGCGGAAACCGCGATCAAGCAGATGATGAACAAGCCGCCGCTGCCGTATACGAAGGGGCTGCGCCTCGGCAACATGCCGCAGATCCGCACGGTCGTCGACGAAGAGCTGGAGCAGGTCTGGGCGGAGAAGAAGTCGCCGAAGGAGGCGCTCGACTCGGCGGCGTCGCGCGGCGACGAGCTGCTGCGCCGCTTCGAGAAGTCGGGCGGCTGAGCCTGCATCGCGTTCGTGCCGCCGGCCGCTGCATCGCGTATGCGCGCGTGCGGGCCGGCGGCACGGTTCCCTTCCCGTTTCGCCTCCGGACACCCGCGATGCAATCCCGTTCCCGTTTCGGCGCGAGCCTGCTGCCGTACCTGCTGATCGCGCCGCAGCTCGCGATCACCGCCGTGTTCTTCCTGTGGCCGGCCGGCGTCGCGCTGTGGCAGTCGACGCAGATGCAGGACGCGTTCGGCACGTCGAGTGAATTCGTCGGCTTCGCGAACTTCACGCACCTGTTCGCCGACCCGCTGTACCTCGACTCGTTCCGCACGACGCTGGTGTTCAGCTCGCTCGTCACGGTCAGCGGGCTCGTCGTGTCGCTGCTGCTCGCCGCCTGCGCCGACCGAGTGATCCGCGGCGCGCGCGTATACCGCACGCTGCTGATCTGGCCGTATGCGGTCGCGCCGACGATCGCGGCCGTGCTGTGGGCGTTCCTGTTCAACCCGAGCATCGGCCTCGTCACCTATGCGCTCGCGAAGGGCGGCATCGTGTGGAATCACGCGCTGAACGGCGGCCAGGCGATGTTCCTCGTCGTGCTCGCGTCGGTATGGAAGCAGGTGAGCTACAACTTCCTGTTCTTCTACGCAGGACTGCAGGCGATTCCGCGCTCGCTGATCGAGGCGGCGGCGATCGACGGTGCCGGGCCGGTGCGGCGCTTCTTCCACATCGTGCTGCCGCTGCTGTCGCCGACGAGCTTCTTCCTGCTGGTCGTGAACCTCGTCTACGCGTTCTTCGACACCTTCCCGGTGATCGACGCGGCCACCGCCGGCGGCCCCGCGCAGAGCACGAAGACGCTGATCTACAAGATCTTCACGGAAGGCTTCCAGGGGCTCGACATCGGCAGCTCGGGTGCGCAGTCGGTCGTGCTGATGATCATCGTCGTCGGCCTGACGGTGATCCAGTTCCGCTTCGTCGAACGCAGGGTGCAATACGCATGATCGAAAATCGCAAGGGCTTCGACCTGTTCTGCCACGCGGTGCTGATCGCGGGCGTCGTGCTGATCGTGTTCCCCGTGTACGTCGCGTTCTGCGCGGCGACCATGAACGCGCAGGAAGTGTTCACGATCCCGCTGTCGCTGGTGCCTAGCACGCACCTGCTGGAGAACGTCGCCTATATCTGGGGGCACGGCAGCGGCGGCACGACGGCGCCGTTCGGCCGGCTGCTCGTCAACAGCTTCGTGATGGCGCTCGCGATCGCGGTCGGCAAGATCGCGGTGTCGATCCTGTCCGCGTACGCGATCGTCTACTTCCGCTTCCCGTTCCGCAACACGGCGTTCTGGCTGATCTTCATCACGCTGATGCTGCCGGTCGAGGTGCGGATCTTCCCGACCGTGCAGGTCGTGTCGACGCTCCACATGACGAACACCTACGCGGGGCTCTCGCTGCCGCTGATCGCATCGGCGACCGCGACGTTCCTGTTCCGCCAGTTCTTCATGACGCTGCCCGACGAGCTGATGGACGCCGCGCGCATCGACGGCGCGGGGCCGCTGCGCTTCTTCCGGGACGTCGTGCTGCCGCTGTCGAAGACGAGCATCGCGGCGCTGTTCGTGATCACGTTCATCTACGGCTGGAACCAGTATCTGTGGCCGATCCTGATCACGACGGAGGCGTCGCTGTCGACGGCGGTGGTGGGCATCAAGACGATGATCGCGAGCGGCGACGCCGCGACCGAATGGCAATACGTAATGGCGGCGACGCTGCTGGCGATGATTCCGCCGCTCGTCGTCGTGCTGGCGATGCAGCGCTGGTTCGTGCGCGGCCTCGTCGATTCCGAGAAATAACCACGGACGGCAACCGGGAGAAGGACCAAGTATGGCTGCGCTGAGCTTGAAGGGCGTCAGGAAATCCTACGACGGCAAGCAGCACGTGCTGCATGGCATCGACGTGGAGATCGCCGACGGCGAATTCATCGTGCTGGTCGGCCCGTCGGGCTGCGGCAAGTCGACGCTGCTGCGGATGATCGCGGGGCTCGAGACGGTGACGGACGGCGAGATCGCGATCGGTGAGCGCGTGGTCAACGCGCTGGAGCCGAAGGATCGCGACATCGCGATGGTGTTCCAGAACTACGCGCTGTATCCGCACATGACGGTCGCGCAGAACATGGGCTACGGGCTGAAGATCCGCGGCATCGAGCGCGCGACGATCGACGCGCGGGTCGCTGCCGCCGCGAAGATCCTCGAGCTCGAGCCGCTGCTCGCGCGGCGGCCGCGCGAACTGTCGGGCGGCCAGCGGCAGCGCGTCGCGATGGGGCGCGCGATCGTGCGCGAGCCGTCGGTATTCCTGTTCGACGAGCCGCTGTCGAACCTCGACGCGAAGTTGCGCGTGCAGATGCGGCTCGAGATCCAGCGGCTGCATGCGCGGCTCGCGACCACGAGCGTGTACGTGACGCACGACCAGATCGAGGCGATGACGCTCGCGCAGCGCGTGATCGTGATGAACCGCGGCTATGCGGAGCAGATCGGCGCGCCGGTCGACGTGTACGAGAAGCCGGCGACGGTGTTCGTCGCGGGCTTCATCGGCTCGCCGGCGATGAACCTGATGCACGGCCGGCTGTCGGAGGATGGCGCGACGTTTACGGTCGCGGGCGGCGGCCCGGCGCTGCCGGTCGCCGGCGCGCCCGGCATCGGCACCGCGATCGCCACCGGGCGCGACTGGGTGCTCGGCGTGCGGCCGGAGCACATGACGCCGCAGCCGGGCGTCGCGCAGGCGACGCTGCCGGTCGACTCGTGCGAGCTGCTCGGCGCGGACAACCTCGCGCACGGCCGCTGGGGCAACCACGACGTCGCGGTGCGGCTGCCGCACGCGGATCGTCCCGCGCGCGGCACGGCGCTGGGTGCCGCGCTGCCCGCGCACCGGCTGCATTTCTTCGATCCCGAGACCGGCAAGCGGGCCGGCTGATCCTGACGAACCCGTTGCGAGGCGCATGATGACTTCCCGAACCGACTGGCCCTATCCGCGCGTCGTCGCCCATCGCGGCGGCGGCACGCTCGCACCGGAGAACACGCTCGCCGCGTTCGACGAGGGCGCGCGGCGCGGTCACCGGATGGTCGAGTTCGACGCGAAGCTATCCGCCGACGACGTGACGTTCCTCCTGCACGACGACACGGTCGACCGCACGTCGAACGGCCGCGGCCCGGCGGCGGGCATGCGTTATGCGGCGCTGGCCGCGCTCGACGCCGGTGCCTGGTTCGACGCGCGTTTCGCGGGCGAGCGGATGCCGACGCTCGAGGCGGCGGCGGCGCGCTGCGTCGCGCACGGGCTGGCGGCGAACGTCGAGATCAAGCCGTGCCCGGGCCGCGAGCGCGACACGGGGCAGCGGGTCGCGGCCGATGCGGCCGCGTACTGGCATGGCGCGGCGGTGCCGCCGCTCTTGTCGTCGTTCTCGTTCGAGGCGCTGCAACAGGCGCGCGCGAGCGCACCGGCACTGCCGCGCGGGATGCTGTACGAGGCGGTACCGGACGACTGGCACGCGCAGGTCGTCGGTGCGCTCGGCTGCGTATCGTTGCACGCAAGCCACAAGGAGCTCGACGAACCGCTCGTGCGCGCGATCAAGGCGGCCGGCCTGCGGATCCTGGTGTACACGGTCAACGACCTCGCCCGGGCGCGCGAACTCGCGCGCTGGGGCGTCGATGCGGTCTGCACGGACCGGATCGACCTGATCGCCGCCGATGCGCTGGACGACATCGCGTAGCGACCGGTCCCGCGCGATGCTGGTGGCGGGAAAACCCTGAGGCAAAAAAACGACGCCCCGGCGGGTTTCCGCCGGGGCGTTTTCCATCGTGGAGACGTTACGTCACGAAAAATCGGCTACAAATTGCAGCAGGATTAACCATTCCCCAAATATTCGACTACGCTTAGAAGCGGTAGCCGATGTTCAGGTACGTGACGATCGGATTGAGCGAGATCTTCGCTTTCGACGTTTCGGTCAGGGTGCCGACCGGCGTCCGGCGGGCCGTCGTGAAGGTCGCGGTGACGCTGATCGGGATGTACGAGATCGACAGGCCGCCGAACCAGTGTTTCGTGAAGTTGTACGTGAAGCCGGCGTTGAACACGGGCGCCCACTGGTTGCTGGTCGTCGCGCTGGTCGGGCCGCCGAGCACGCCGTTCTCGAAGCTGCTGTTCGTGATCTTTGCGCCGGTGAACCACGTATATGTCGCGCCGACGCCGACATACGGACGGAACTTCGCGTTGGCGTCGTTGAAGTGGTAGCGCAGCAATACGGCGGGGCTCCACTGGTACGCACGGCCGAGTACGCCGAAGTTTTCGAACCGACCCTTGCCGGTAATGTCGAACTTCGGCGGTATCCCCATCACGAGCTCGGTGGAGATATGGTCGGTGACGAAGTAGCCCGCTGCGAGACCGAGCGTATCGGCGTCGTTGATGCCGGCGCCGGTGTTGGGAATCGATTGGTTGATGGGCGTGCCGCCGACGCCGTAGACGAACAGCGGGTCGCTGCTGTCCTGCGGCGAAAAGTGCAGCCAGCCGGTGCTGACGTAGAAATCACCTGCGGATTGTGCGTGTGCCGTACCGCCCGCGAATGCGAGCGCCACGGCCCCCGTAATGGCCAGTTTTCGTTTCATTGTGTCTCCTCCGATCAAAGGCGTGCTCATTATGACGACTGCGTTTAAAACCAAACAAGCTCGCAAGTTAGAGCTTTCTCCCTAGGATTCGCACGACCGTACGCTTCCGCGCCCCGCCAGGACAGGCATTCTACGCAGGTGCGCATTTTCGGACCTTCGGGTATTTCCTAACGCGTTCAAACGGACATTCAGCATGGCACGGTTAGCACGACTCTACGTTCCCGACCAGCCGCAGCACGTGATACTGCGCGGCCTGGATCAGCAACCCGCGTTTGTCGACGACCAGGACTACGAACTCTTCATCGATTGTCTGAAGGCCGCGGCACGCGATCACCATCTTTCGGTGCATGCCTACGTGCTGCTGCCGCGTCAGGTGCAGCTCCTCGTGACGCCGAGCGACGAGGCGAGCCTGCCGAAGGCGATGCAGGCGGTGGGCCGCCGCTACGTCGCGCATTTCAACCGGCGCTATTCGCGGCGCGGCACCCTGTGGGAAGGCCGCTATCGCGCGACCGTGATCGAAGGCGAGCGCTATTTCCTGCTCGCGAGCCGCGTGGTCGAGATGAGCCCGGTGCGCGCGCAGCTGGTCGCGACGCCCGACGCCTATCGCTGGTCGAGCTACCGGCACCACGTCGGGCTCACCGTCGACAGCCTGATCACCGACCATCCGCTCTACTGGGCGCTCGGCAACACGCCGTTCGACCGTCAGCGCGCGTACAAGGAGCTGTGCGAGCAGCCGCTCGACGAGCGGCAGGCCGATCAGCTCCAGCAGGCGACACTCAAGGGCTGGGTGCTCGGCGGCGAGAACTACCGCGAGTGGGCGGCGCGCACGGCGAACCGCCGCGTGTCGCCGCTGCCGCGCGGACGCCCCAGAAAGGTGCGTGAAAACACGCCGCCGATCCAGCAGTAACGCGGGAAAGGCGGATCACGAGGCGGCGCCGCGGGTGCCGCTTCTTTTTGCACCAAAA
Organism: Burkholderia sp. Bp9015; assembly: GCF_003853505.1. Taxonomy (NCBI): domain Bacteria; kingdom Pseudomonadati; phylum Pseudomonadota; class Betaproteobacteria; order Burkholderiales; family Burkholderiaceae; genus Burkholderia; species Burkholderia sp. Bp9015. The sequence continues at coordinate 45,441 of NZ_QTPZ01000045.1, read as the reverse complement.
TGATACGGCCCCAATAAAACAGCACCAGATCCGAGCATCTGTTTAAATGGGGTTCTATCAAGCGGTTTTTGTTGCTATTCCTTTGATTCGTCGCGTATATTCCGAATTCCGGTGGCCCGGGTGAAGCTCGCCCAACCACTGTCGGCCGTGCCGTCTCCCGTCGGGAGCGGGATCGACGGCAACAAAAAAATGGTTCAACGGCCCTCGAGGCCCCTTTACGACGGTGTCCCCATGAACGACCACCAGCAGCCGCTCGCCGCGGTGCCCGCCGCACAAGGTCTGTACGACCCGCAAAACGAACACGACGCCTGCGGCGTCGGCTTTGTCGCTCACATCAAGGGCAAGAAGAGCCACGAGATCATTCAGCAGGGTCTGAAGATCCTCGAGAACCTCGATCACCGCGGTGCGGTCGGTGCCGATCCGCTGATGGGCGACGGCGCCGGCATCCTGATCCAGATTCCGGACGCGTTCTATCGCGAGGAAATGTCGAAGCAGGGCGTGACGCTGCCGCCGGCCGGCGAATATGGGGTCGGCATGATCTTCCTGCCGAAGGAAAATGCATCGCGTCTCGCGTGCGAGCAGGAGCTCGAGCGGACGGTGCGGGCAGAAGGGCAGGTCGTGCTCGGCTGGCGCGACGTGCCGGTCGACCATACGATGCCGATCTCGCCGACGGTCAAGGCGAGCGAGCCGCTGATCCGCCAGATCTTCATCGGCCGCGGCAAGGACATCATGGTGACGGACGCGCTCGAGCGGAAGCTGTACGTGATCCGCAAGACCGCGAGCCACCGCATCCAGGCGCTGAAGCTCAAGCACGGCAAGGAATACTTCGTGCCGTCGATGTCGGCGCGCACGATCGTCTACAAGGGGCTGCTGCTGGCGGGCCAGGTCGGCGTGTACTACCGCGACCTGCAGGACGCGCGCGTCGTGTCGGCGCTCGCGCTCGTGCACCAGCGCTTCTCGACCAACACGTTCCCGGCCTGGGAGCTGGCGCACCCGTACCGGATGATCGCGCACAACGGCGAGATCAACACCGTCAAGGGCAACGTGAACTGGCTGAACGCGCGTACCGGCGCGATCGCGTCGCACGTGCTCGGCGACGACCTGCCGAAGCTGTGGCCGCTGATCTACCCGGGCCAGTCGGACACCGCATCGTTCGACAACTGTCTCGAACTGCTGGTGATGGCCGGCTACCCGCTCGTGCACGCGGTGATGATGATGATCCCGGAAGCCTGGGAACAGCACACGCTGATGGACGAGAATCGCCGCGCGTTCTACGAATACCACGCCGCGATGATGGAGCCGTGGGACGGCCCCGCCGCGATCGCGTTTACCGACGGCCGCCAGATCGGCGCGACGCTCGACCGTAACGGCCTGCGCCCGGCGCGCTACATCGTGACCGACGACGACCTCGTCATCATGGCGTCGGAAGCCGGCACGCTGCAGATCCCCGAATCGAAGATCGTCAAGAAGTGGCGCCTGCAGCCGGGCAAGATGTTCCTGATCGACATGGAACACGGCCGCATCATCGACGACAAGGAGCTCAAGGACAACCTCGCGAACGCGAAGCCGTACAAGAGCTGGATCGACGCCGTGCGCATCAAGCTCGACGAGATCGAGCCGAAGGCCGAGGACGTCGCGGCCGGCCGCACGCAGGGCGCCGCGCTGCTCGACCGCCAGCAGGCGTTCGGCTATACGCAGGAAGACCTGAAGTTCCTGATGGCGCCGATGGCGCAGCAGGGCGAAGAGGCCGTCGGCTCGATGGGCAACGACTCGCCGCTCGCGGTGATGTCGAACAAGAACAAGACGCTCTATCACTACTTCAAGCAGCTGTTCGCGCAGGTCACGAACCCGCCGATCGACCCGATCCGCGAGAACATGGTGATGTCGCTCGTGTCGTTCATCGGCCCGAAGCCGAACCTGCTCGACACGAACAACATCAACCCGCCGATGCGTCTCGAAGTGTCGCAGCCGGTGCTCGACTTCAAGGACATCGCGAAGATCCGCGCGATCGACCAGTACACGGGCGGCAAGTTCAGCGCGTACGAACTGAACATCTGCTACCCGGTCGCATGGGGCAAGGAAGGCATCGAGGCGCGCCTCGCGTCGCTGTGCGCGGAAGCCGTCGACGCGGTCAAGTCGGGCTACAACATGCTGATCGTGTCGGACCGCAAGACGGACGCCGAGCACGTCGCGATCCCGGCGCTGCTCGCCACGTCGGCGATCCACTCGCACCTCGTCCAGCAAGGGCTGCGCACGAGCACGGGCCTCGTCGTCGAGACGGGCTCCGCACGCGAGACGCACCACTTCGCGCTGCTCGCGGGCTACGGCGCGGAAGCCGTGCACCCGTACCTCGCGATGGAAACGCTCGCGAAGATGGCCGAAGGCCTGTCGGGTGACCTGTCGCCGGAGAAGGCCGTCTACAACTTCACGAAGGCGGTCGGCAAGGGCCTGCAGAAGGTGATGTCGAAGATGGGCATCTCGACGTACATGTCGTACACGGGCGCGCAGATCTTCGAAGCGCTCGGCCTGTCGAGCGACCTCGTCGAGAAGTACTTCAAGGGCACGGCCTCGAAGGTCGGCGGCATCGGCCTGTTCGAAGTCGCGGAAGAAGCGATCCGCCTGCACCGCGATGCGTTCGGCGACAACCCGGTCCTGCGCGACATGCTCGACGCGGGCGGCGAGTACGCGTATCGCGTGCGCGGCGAAGACCACATGTGGACGCCGGACTCGATCGCGAAGCTCCAGCACGCGACGCGCAGCAACTCGTACCAGACGTACAAGGAATACGCGCACCTGATCAACGACCAGACCAAGCGTCACATGACGTTCCGCGGCCTGTTCGAGTTCAAGGTCGAGCCGACCAAGGCGATCCCGATCGAAAACGTCGAACCGGCGAAGGACATCGTGAAGCGCTTCGCGACGGGCGCGATGTCGCTCGGTTCGATCAGCACGGAAGCGCACGCGACGCTCGCGATCGCGATGAACCGGATCGGCGGCAAGTCGAACACCGGCGAAGGCGGCGAGGACGAGAAGCGCTACCGCAACGAACTGCGCGGCATTCCGATCAAGTCGGGCGAGACGCTGAAGTCGGTGATCGGCGACGAGATCGTCAGCGACATTCCGCTGAAGGATGGCGATTCCCTCCGCTCGAAGATCAAGCAGGTCGCGTCGGGCCGCTTCGGCGTCACCGCCGAGTACCTGGCATCGGCCGACCAGATCCAGATCAAGATGGCGCAGGGCGCGAAGCCGGGCGAAGGCGGCCAGCTGCCGGGCCACAAGGTGTCCGAATACATCGGCAAGCTGCGTTACTCGGTGCCGGGCGTCGGCCTGATCTCGCCGCCGCCGCACCACGACATCTACTCGATCGAGGATCTGGCGCAGCTGATCCACGACCTGAAGAACGTGAACCCGAGCTCGAGCATCTCGGTGAAGCTGGTGTCGGAAGTCGGCGTCGGCACGGTCGCGGCCGGTGTTGCGAAGGCGAAGGCCGACCACGTCGTGATCGCCGGCCATGACGGCGGCACGGGCGCGTCGCCGCTGTCGTCGGTCAAGCATGCGGGCACGCCGTGGGAACTCGGCCTCGCCGAAACGCAGCAGACGCTGGTGCTGAACCGCCTGCGCGGCCGCATCCGCGTGCAGGCCGACGGCCAGATGAAGACGGGCCGCGACGTCGTGATCGGCGCACTGCTCGGCGCGGACGAATTCGGCTTCGCGACGGCACCGCTCGTCGTCGAAGGCTGCATCATGATGCGCAAGTGCCACCTGAACACGTGCCCGGTCGGCGTCGCGACGCAGGATCCGGTGCTGCGTGCGAAGTTCAAGGGCCAGCCCGAGCACGTCGTGAACTACTTCTTCTTCGTCGCCGAGGAAGTGCGCGAGATCATGGCGCAGCTCGGCGTCGCGAAGTTCGACGACCTGATCGGCCGTGCCGACCTGCTCGATACGCGCAAGGGCATCGAGCACTGGAAGGCGAAGGGCCTCGACTTCTCGCGCGTGTTCTACCAGCCGGAAGAGTGCGAGGACGTCGCGCCGCGTCACGTCGACGTGCAGGATCACGGCCTCGAGCGCGCGCTCGACCACGTGCTGATCGAGAAGGCGAAGGCCGCGATCGAGAACGGCGAGCATGTGTCGTTCATCCAGCCGGTGCGCAACGTGAACCGGACGGTCGGCGCGATGCTGTCGGGCGTGATCGCGAAGAAGCACGGCCACGAAGGCCTGGCCGACGACGCGGTGCACATCCAGCTGAAGGGCACGGCCGGCCAGAGCTTCGGCGCGTTCCTCGCGAAGGGCGTGACGCTCGACCTCGTCGGCGACGGCAACGACTACGTCGGCAAGGGCCTGTCGGGCGGCCGGATCATCATCCGTCCGACCAACGACTTCCGCGGCAAGTCCGAGGAAAACATCATCTGCGGCAACACGGTGATGTACGGCGCGATCGAAGGCGAATCGTTCTTCCGCGGCGTCGCGGGCGAACGCTTCTGCGTGCGTAACTCGGGCGCGACGGCGGTCGTCGAAGGCACGGGCGACCACGGTTGCGAATACATGACGGGCGGCACGGTCGTCGTGCTCGGCGAAACCGGGCGCAACTTCGCGGCCGGCATGTCGGGCGGTCTCGCGTACATCTACGATCCGGAAGGCACGTTCGCGGCGAAGTGCAACAAGTCGATGGTCGCGCTCGAGCCGGTGCTGCAGCAGGCCGAGCAGGAGCGCACGGTCGACCGCGCGCTCTGGCATGCGGGCACGACGGACGAAGCGCTGCTCAAGGGGCTCGTCGAGCGTCATTTCCAGTTCACGGGTTCGCCGCGCGCGAAGTCGCTGCTGGAAAACTGGGACGCGGCGCGCCGCCAGTTCGTGAAGGTGTTCCCGCACGAATACAAGCGCGCGCTGGGCGAGATCGGTGCGAAGAAGGCGGCGAAGGAAGTGCTGGCCGCCTGAGCGACGAACGACATAGCGAATGCCGCGCGCGCCTGACGGCCGCGCGCGGCTCCCCCACCCGATACACCGAACAGAAGAGCACCTTATGGGCAAGGCAACCGGTTTTCTGGAGTTCGAACGCCGCCACGAGGCGTACGAAGCACCGCTCACGCGCGTGAAGCACTACAAGGAATTCGTCGCGGCGCTGACCGACGCGGACGCGAAGGTCCAGGGCGCACGCTGCATGGACTGTGGCATCCCGTTCTGCAACAACGGCTGCCCGGTCAACAACATCATTCCGGACTTCAACGATCTCGTTTACCGCCAGGACTGGCAGCAGGCGATCGAAGTCCTGCATTCGACCAACAACTTCCCCGAGTTCACGGGCCGCATCTGCCCGGCGCCGTGCGAGGCAGCCTGCACGCTCGGGATCAACAACGATCCGGTCGGCATCAAGTCGATCGAGCACGCGATCATCGACAAGGCCTGGGCGGAAGGCTGGGTGAAGCCGCTGCCGGCCGAACACAAGACCGGCAAGAAAGTCGCGGTCGTCGGTTCTGGCCCCGCGGGCCTCGCCGCTGCGCAGCAGCTCGCGCGTGCCGGCCACGACGTGACGGTGTTCGAGAAGAACGATCGCGTCGGCGGCCTGCTGCGTTACGGGATCCCCGACTTCAAGCTCGAGAAGTGGCTGATCGATCGCCGCATGCGCCAGATGGAAGCGGAAGGCGTGACGTTCCGCACCAGCGTGTTCATCGGCAAGGATCCGCTGCCCGAGTCGATCGGCAGCCTCGCGAAGGAAACCATTTCGCCGGACACGCTGAAGGAGGAATTCGACGCGGTCGTGATCGCGGGCGGTTCGGAAACGCCGCGCGACCTGCCGGTGCCGGGCCGCGAACTCGCGGGCGTGCATTTCGCGATGGACTTCCTGCCGCAGCAGAACCGCGTGAACGCGGGCGACAAGCTCGCCGACCAGCTGCTCGCGAAGGGCAAGCACGTGATCGTGATCGGCGGCGGCGATACGGGTTCGGACTGCGTCGGCACGTCGAACCGTCACGGCGCGAAGCAGGTCACGCAGTTCGAGCTGCTGCCGCAGCCGCCGGAAGAGGAAAACAAGCCGCTCGTGTGGCCGTACTGGCCGATCAAGCTGCGCACGTCGTCGTCGCACGAGGAAGGCTGCGAGCGTGACTGGGCGGTCGCGACGAAGCGTCTCGAAGGCAAGAACGGCAAGGTCGAGAAGCTGATCGCGGTACGCGTCGAGTGGAAGGACGGCAAGATGCAGGAAGTGCCGGGCTCCGAGTTCGAGATGAAGGCCGACCTGGTGCTGCTCGCGATGGGCTTCACGCAGCCGGCAGCCACCGTGCTCGAGGCGTTCGGCGTCGCGAAGGACGCACGCGGCAACGCGCGTGCGGCGACCGAAGGCGATCGTTCGTACTACACGTCGGTCGACAAGGTGTTCGCGGCAGGCGACATGCGTCGCGGCCAGTCGCTCGTCGTGTGGGCGATCCGCGAAGGCCGCCAGTGCGCGCGCTCGGTCGACGCGTACCTGATGGGGCATTCGGAACTGCCGCGCTGAGTATCATCGCGAGCGGGTTTCGATGAAAGCCGGGCGTCCGAGAGGGCGCCCGGTTTTTTTGTGTAGCAGCCGTTGACGATCGTGTGCCCATCATCGCGTCGCGACGGGGCTTGCCGCATGGCGACAAACATTGTCAGGACGGTTTGGAGTATGTCAACGAGCGTCATTCGATGCCCCCATGTCGATTTGTCCGTCCAATCGGTCGCGCGATAGAGCCAAAGCGCCGTTTTTTTCGAACGTGCCGAGTGCTTTATGTTCCGATGTGCGATCAATTGCCAGGAGATGGGGGGGGCGTGCGGTGATTCCTTGACTCGCCAATAGCTTGCTAGTTGTTCGTTGCAATCGATCATCGCGATGTACTTTGTTCCGTCGACGAGCAGGGGGAATTCCCAGACCCCGAGTTTCCATGCGTGATATCGCGGGGCACCATCGAATTGGATGCGATTGGACTGCACCCCTTGGTCTTCGATGTATGCGAGGATCTTTCCGCGGAGTACCTCGATGGATGCATCGGGGCAACTGCCTTCCGTCCTCTCGTACCGAGAAAACGCCACGACGACGAACAGCAATACGAACGTGCCAATGGCGGCGGCGATAATCCAGAGGATCCAACGCATCACGAAGCACAAGACTGTCGAAAGCATGATCGGATTCGGCGTGTGTTTGGTTGTCGAGATTGCGCGCGCGACAGGAATTCTCGATCCTAGAAGCGGCCGGGGCGCATCAAGCCGCCAAATGATGGCCTATGAACGGCCTCCGGGGGGCGCATTTCGGCATTTCGCACGGGTCTTTGGCCAGAAAATGAGATATTCTTTTCGCCGGTGAAGATTATCTGATAGTCCGTATGCCCTAGCACCGAACCGAGTTTCGCCAGAAACGTGGTGGCTGCCTCTTGAAGAAATGGTCGATTTGATGGATCGGCATCAAACCTGTCTGGATTGAGTGTGTAATACCCGTTGAATCGATATGTGTTGTCGGCGAGTAGTTCCAATGTTCCGTGAACTCGGCCGGATATTCGTCCCAAGACGGTTGCGCTCCACAGATCCTGAGTTCCATGGTTGAAGATGTTGGTGCTGAATCCGCTGTCGATTGGATAAATGCCAGGGCCATATCCTTGGTTTTCGATGGCTCGCGATATTTCTCCGAAATCGCTAACATTCATTTTTAAGTTTAGAGATTCGATGTTGATGGATCGTTGGACTCCGTTTCCGTGTATCCAGTGATTGACTGCCTCTATGAACATCAGTGGGTTGCCATAAAAATCGAATTTCGATGTGGGCAGGGCTTTGTCCAGTTGGCCGACGTAGATGCCAAATAATGCGGAAATGTTTGCATAATGCCCGGGTGCGAAATTAAACCCATATTGGTTGGCGCCGGGCAAATACTTGTAGCCGCCTATGGCCAGCCATGGCGTGAATCCGCCGACCAGCACAAGCTGATTGCGCCAGAAGTTTGTGTCGTTGCGTCCGATTGCCGGCAAATACCTGAAGAACATTTCGGTCGCGCGAACCATGTTGCCCGTGTTCGCAAAAAGGAGCATGTAGTTGGACGCGCAATATTGATTGAAGCAGACCGATGGGGGTGGTATTCCTGCCCCGATATTGGCGCCGGGTATTTCGTTCGAGTTGATTTTGAAATCGCCAAAGTTGAAATCAGGCGGTCGTGGTGCGGTAACCGAAATCGGTGGTAGGACATTTGATTGCGCCGCGCTCGTTGTATGTTTCAGCAAGGTTCCGAGCGGTAGCGCGGTCGAAGCAATCAGGAAGCGGCACCTGTTCTGGTGTTGCCGTTTGTTGTCGCCATTCATGACATTTTCAGATGCCAGCGTGTCGTGCTTGAGCATTTCACACCCCGTTTGGTTGTCTTTCGGTAATTGATTCGTATTGCGAAAGACACAGCGTTTGCCTTTTTGGATTGTTCTGCAAGAATTTTGTATGGTTCTTATCCGCGCGCCAGCCTCGAGCGGAACCCCCTTGTGAGCCGAGCGTGAGGCGCGGCAACGTCCAATCGAAGCAGTTCCGCGAGACATGTCCTCCTCGTTCGGCGGTTCGAACAACGTTTCCAAACGTCAAAGTTCATTGCGCAGAACATGGTTCTGCGTGTGGCGAGTCGCATAATCTTGAAGCGTTGGCAGTCCGGCCAGCGTCGCGCCACAGTCCTTTCGTTTTGTAAGATTTCTTGCGAATTGTCATATCATGTCGTCCTTCCGGCGCGCCACGCGCAGCCGACCATGATCGACCCCATTTGAAAGGACTCTGGATGGAAGCACTCGTGCATGGGCTGATCGACGCCGTCAACGGCGTGCTGTGGAACTACGTGCTGATCGCGCTGCTGCTCGGCGCCGGCGCGTGGTTCACGTTGCGGTTCCGGATGATCCAGCTGAAGGCGCTGTTCCTCAGCATGAAACTGGTCGGCAGCAAGGGCGAGCCGGGCAGCATCTCGTCGTTCCAGGCGTTCGCGACCGGGCTCGCGAGCCGCGTGGGCACCGGCAACATCGCCGGTGTCGCGGTCGCGCTGACGGTCGGCGGGCCGGGCGCGATCTTCTGGATGTGGATGACGGCGCTTGTCGGGATGTCGTCGGCGTTCGTCGAGGCGACGCTCGCACAGATCTTCAAGGTGTCGCATCCGGACGGCAGCTATCGCGGCGGCCCCGCGTACTACATCCAGACGGGCCTGCGCTCGCGCGGCTTCGGCGTGCTGTTCTCGCTGTCGCTGATCCTCGCGTTCGGTTTCGTGTTCAACGCGGTGCAGGCCAATGCGATCGCCGACGCGTTCCATACGTCGTTCGGCTGGAGCCGCGAGACGGTCGGCCTCAGCCTCGTGCTGCTCACCGCGCCGCTCATCTTCGGCGGGATTCGCCGCATCGCGTCGGTCGCGCAGGTGATCGTGCCGGTGATGGCGATCGGCTACCTCGCGCTGGCGGTCTACGCGGTCGCGACCCACATCGCGATGGTGCCGGCCGTGATCGCGCTGATCGTGAAGAGCGCGTTCGGGCTCGAGCAGGCGGCGGGCGGCCTGACCGGCTATGCGGTCAGCCAGGCGGTCGCGATGGGCGTGAAGCGCGGGCTGTTCTCGAACGAGGCCGGCATGGGCAGCGCGCCGAACGCGGCCGCGACCGCGAGCGTGCGGCATCCGGTCGTGCAGGGGCTGATCCAGATGCTCGGCGTGTTCGTCGACACGATCGTGATCTGCAGCGCGACCGCGTTCGTGATCCTGCTGTCGGGCCAGTACGAACTCGGCACCGGCATGGAAGGCGCGGCGCTCACGCAGCGCGCGATCGCGAGCCACGTCGGCGGCTGGGGCGGCATCTACATGGCCGTCGCGATCTTCTTCTTCGCGTACTCGTCGGTGATCGGCAATTACGCATACGCGGAAGGCAACGTCGATTTCATCACGAAGCGGCGCGGCGTGCTGCCGCTGTTCCGCATCGCGGTGCTCGGGATGGTGATGTTCGGCAGCGTCGGGCAACTGCCGCTCGTGTGGGCGATGGCCGATACGAGCATGGGGCTGATGGCGATCATCAACCTGGTTGCGATCCTCGCGCTCGGCAAGTATGCGCATGCCGCGTGGCGCGACTATCGCCGCCAGCGCGCGCAGGGCATTGCCGATCCGGTGTTCACGCGCAACACGATTCCCGAGCTCGCGCGCGTGCTGCCGGCCGACGTGTGGGGCGAGCACGGCCCGCTGCCGCAGCGTCCGGTGTCGGCCGATGCGGTGGCCGAAGCGCGCGTGGCGGTGCGCGAGTCGTGAACGGCGACCGGCTTCGTGCGTTCGTCGCGCTGATGCCCGACACGGCATCGCGCGACGCGCTGCATGCGCTGCCGGTCACCCGCGGCGCGCGGCGCACGTTGCCCGCGCAACTGCACGTGACGCTCGCGTTCATCGGCGCGATCGAACGCGCGCGTTGCGACGCGCTGGCCGCGCGCCTGCCGGCGCTCGCGGCCGCGCATGCGCTGCCGTTGCAGCCGGTCGAGCGGATCGCGTGGTGGCCGAGCCTGCCGCGAGCGAGGCTGATCGTCGCGGAACTCGCGCCCGATCCTGCCTGTACGGCGCTGAATGCCGACTTATCCGCGCTGTTGCGCGAACTGGGCGTGCCGGCCGACCGCCGGCCGTTCAGGCCGCACGTCACGCTCGCGCGGTTGCCGCGCGACGCGGACGGGCAGCCCGCGCACGGCGGCGCGACCGGGCGGCCGTGCGCGCTGCGTTTCGCCGCGCTGACGCTATTCGAAAGCCGGCTGTCGCACGACGGCGTGTCGCATGTGCCGATCGTGTCGGTGCCGGTCGTGCCGGCGTAGCGGGAAGGCGGGAAGGCAGGAAGAACGAGGAAGAGAAGGCCGGCGCGGCATGCACCGGCCTTCTGTTGAGCGGTTACGCGGCGACCTTGTCGCTGTCGTTCACGCGTTCGACGTTGATCGTGCCGACGTGGAACGCGGCCAGCGACTCGCGGTGCGCGATGCTGACGATCGCGGCCTTCGGCAGCCGTTCGGCGAACAGGTGATAGAGCCGCGCTTCGTTGTCGGCGTCGAGCGCGCTCGTCGCTTCGTCGAGGAACAGGAAGTCCGGCTTGTGCAGCAGCACGCGCGCGCCGGCGAGACGTTGCTGTTCGCCCGGCGACAGCACGCGCGTCCAGTGGCCGGTCTCGCCGAGGCGCTCGACGTAGTCTTCGAGGCGGCACGCGCGCAGCGCGTCGCGGCACGCGTCGTCGGCGAACGTGTCGGGCGCGGCCGGATACGTGAGCGCTGCTTTCAGCGTGCCGATCGGCAGGTAACTTGTCTGCGGCACGAACATCATCCGCGCGCCGACCGGCGCGTCGATCGCGCCGTCGCCGAACGGCCAGAGGCCCGCGAGCGCGCGCATGAACGTGCTCTTGCCGGAACCCGACTTGCCGATCACGAGCCAGCGCGAGCCGGGTTCGATCGTCACGTTGCCGATGTTCGCGAGCGCGTTGCCGTTCGGCAGCGCGAGCTTCAGCGACGACGTCGACAGCTTCGCGGCATCGACGTAGTGCAGGTTGATGCCGCCGTGCTCGGTCGCGGGCGACAGGCTTTCCTTCAGGTGCGACGTGCCCATCACGCGCTTGAATTCACGCAGACGGTTGACGGTGGCGCGCCATTCGACGAGGGTCGAGTAACTGTTGATGAACCACGAGAACGAATCGCTGACGGTGCCGAACGCGGACGAGATCTGCATCAGCACGCCGAACGAGAACGCGCCGGCGAAATAGCGCGGCGCCGCGACGACGAGCGGGAAGATGATCGCGATCTGCCCGTAGAAGCTCAGCACGAACGTGAGGCGCTTCGTGTACTTCATCACGCGCCACCAGTTGTCGCGAATGCGCGTGAACAGGCTCTGCGCGTTGGCGGTCTCGGTTTTCTCGCCGTCGTAGAACGCGATCTGCTCGGCGTTCTCGCGCACGCGGATCAGCCCGAAGCGGAAGTCGGCCTCGACGCGCTGCTGCTGGTAGTTGATCGACACGAGCGGGTGACCGACCTTCTGGATGATCAGCGAGCCGACCACCGCGTACAGCGCGGCCGCCCACACCATGTAGCCGGGGATCGTGATCGGCGTCGCGCCGAGCGAGAGCGTCAGCGCGCCGGCGAGCGACCACAGGATCGTGATGAACGACACGAGCGTGACGACCGTCGACAGCAGGTCGAGCGACAGCGCGAGCGTCGTCGTCGCGAACGACTGGAGGTCGTCGGTGATCCGCTGGTCGGGGTTGTCGGCGAGGCGGTCGCGTTCGATCCGGTAGAACGCGCGATCGCCGAGCCACTGGCCGAGAAACCGGTCGGTCAGCCACTGGCGCCAGCGGAACCCGAGCATCTGGCGCAGGTAGCGGCCGTACACCGCAAGGATGATGAAGCCGAACGCGAGCGCGGAGAACTGCATCAGCAGGTTCGGGAAGTCGTGGACGTCCTTCGACTGCAGCGCGTTGTAGAACTGCGCGTTCCACTTGTTCAGCTTGACGTTGATCCAGACCACGCAGAGGTTGATCGCGATGATCGTGACCAGCAGCCCCCACGCGACTTTCCATTCGGACGACACCCAGTAGGGCTTGATGAGGCTCCACGCGGATACCGGGCGCTCGTCCTGCGGCGCGTCGGAGGCGGAGCGGACGGGATCGATCGATTGGGTCATGTGCTTCCTGATGAGTAGCCGGCGCGCGGGCCGGGCGGAGCCGGACGCGCGCCGCGATACGGCATGCCGGGACGAGGTGCCGACTGACGGCGGGCGTCCGGATGGTGGCCCGCGCGTCTTAAACGGCACTTAAGGCCGGCGGTGACGCGGCAACCGGCCGCTCGCGCGGCCGGCCTGCGGGCATTGTGCCAGAGCGGCGCGGCGCGACGGCGAATTTGCCGCAAGGGGACAGTTTGCGGCGCTTTCCGCTTTTATGGTCTAATGGCCGACGACGAAACAGGGGTGCTTCGAGCGCGGCCGACGGACAGTTCCGGGCAACGCGGCGAGGCTGAGAAAGACCCTTCGCACCCGATCCGGGTAATACCGGCGAGGGAAGTTTCTGATCCCGCCGGGCCGCGCTGGCCGCCATCCCACATGGTCAGCGCCCGAGTCCCGCCCGGCCGGCCTTTGCTGCCGGTTTCGTCCTTTTGGGTACGCGCGTCGCGCGTTACGGAAGGAATGATGACCGCTCAATCTTCAGTCTTTTGCGCTGTTCCCGATCCGCTGTCGCGTGCGTCTGCACGGGACCGTGTGCGCGCGTCGACGTCCGTCGCATGCGCCCGCCTGGTTCGCGGGGAGGGGGCGCGATGAACCTCCATGCTTCCCGGCCGGATTTCGCGGTACTCGGCGGCGGCCTCGTCGGCCGCCTGATCGCGTGGCGGCTCGCGGGCGACGGGCATCGCGTCGCACTGTACGAACGCGGCGGCCCGGACGGCGAGCAGTCGGCCGCGTGGGTCGCGGCCGCGATGCTCGCGCCGCTCGCCGAGGCGGCGAGTGCCGAGCTGCTGATCACCGAGCTCGGCGCCGCATCGCTCGCGCGCTGGCCGCAATGGCTCGCGGAACTGCCCGAACCGGTGTTCTTCCAGCAGCACGGCACGCTCGTCGTCTGGCATCACGCGGATCGTGCCGAGGCGCCGTTGTTCGAGCGGCGCGTGCGCGCGAACGCGCCGGCCGAGCTGTTCGACGGCGGCTTCGTCGCGCTGGCCGGTGGCCAGGTCGACGCGGCCGAGCCCGCGCTCGCGGGACGCTTCGCGCGCGGCCTGATGCTGCCGCGCGAAGGGCAGCTCGACAACCGGCAGGCCCTGCGCGCGCTCGCGGCGGGCCTCGCGCAACGCGGCGTCGAGCTGCACTGGCACGCGACGATCGACGACGCGAACCGGCCCGACGCGCATTTCACGATCGATTGCCGTGGGCTCGGCGCGAAATCCGCGCTGCCCGCGCTGCGCGGCATCCGCGGCGAGGTCGCGCGCGTGCATGCGCCCGGCATCGGGCTCACGCGGCCCGTGCGGCTGCTGCATCCGCGCTATCCGCTGTACATCGCGCCGAAACAGGACGACCTGTACGTGATCGGCGCAACCGAGGTGGAGGGCGAGGACATGTCGCCCGTCAGCGTGCGCTCGGCGCTCGAACTGCTGAGCGCGGCGTTCTCCGTGCACCCGGCATTCGGCGAGGCGCGCATCCTCGAACTCAACGCACAGTGCCGCCCGACGCTGCCCGACCATCGCCCGGCGGTGATCTGGGACGGCGCGACGACGCTCGCCGTCAACGGCCTGTACCGGCACGGCTTCATGATCGCGCCGGAAGTCGCGCATGCGGCGGTCGCGTTCGCGCACGCCGCGCTCGGCGGCACGTTCGCCGATGCCGACGCGTTCGCCGCGTGGCGCGATGCCGCGCGCTGGCCGACGCTCCTTCATCACCGCGACGACGCGCGCCAGCCGGCCTGATGCGCGCCGCCGACCGAATTCGATCAAGCCTCATGGATATCCAGATCAACCAACAGACGCTGACGCTGCCCGACGGCGCGACAGTGGCCGACGCGCTCGCCGCGTACGGCGCGCGTCCGCCGTACGCGGTCGCGCTGAACGGCAATTTCGTCGCGCGCACGCAGCATGCGGCGCGCGCGCTCGCGACGGGCGACAAGCTCGACGTGGTGCACCCCGTCGCGGGCGGCTGAGCGCCGCCGGTTCGCCCCCGCTCTTCCAGGAAAACGACATGACGTCCCTCACTTCCGCCGACGCGCTGACGCTGTATGGCGAAACCTTCGCAAGCCGCGTGCTGCTCGGCACGTCGCGCTATCCGTCGCTGCAGTCGCTGTCCGACTCGATCGCCGCGTCGCGCCCCGGGATGGTGACGGTCGCGCTGCGCCGCCAGATGACCGGCGGCACGGCCGAGGCCGGCTTTTTCGACCTGCTCAAGCGTCACGCGGTGCCGCTGCTGCCGAACACGGCCGGCTGCCAGACCGTCGCCGAGGCGGTGACGACCGCGCACATGGCGCGCGAGGTGTTCGACACCGACTGGATCAAGCTCGAGCTGATCGGCGACGACTACACGCTGCAGCCCGACCCGGTCGGGCTGATCGAGGCGGCCGCGCAACTGGTCAAGGACGGCTTCAAGGTGCTGCCTTACTGCACCGAGGATCTCGTGATCGGCCGGCGCCTGCTCGACGTCGGTTGCGAGGCGCTGATGCCGTGGGGCGCGCCGATCGGCACCGGCAAGGGCGTCGTGAACCCGTACGGGCTGCGCGTGTTGCGCGAGCGGCTGCCGGACGTGCCGCTGATCGTCGACGCGGGGCTCGGGGTGCCGTCGCACGCGTGCCAGGTGATGGAGTGGGGTTTCGACGGCGTGCTGCTGAACACGGCCGTGTCGCAGGCCACGCACCCGGAGATCATGGCGCGCGCGTTCGCGCAGGGCGTCGAGGCCGGCCGTGCGGCCTACCTCGCCGGGCCGATGGATGCGCGCGAGACCGCGCATGCGAGCACGCCGGTCGTCGGGATGCCGTTCTGGCACCAGGACGGAGGCGGCGCATGAGCGTGCGCTTCGCCGATGCCTTCTGGCCGCCGGCCGACGAGCTGGCCGAAGCGGCCGAGCGGATTCGCGCGCGCCTCGGCGACTGGCCGGCCGGCACGACGCCGTGGCGGCTCTGCGTCGCGGCGCCCGACGTGCCGGCCGACGGCGACGTGCTGATCGTGTCGGCCGGCGACCGTGCCGCGCAGGCGCGCGCGTCGGCTGCATCGCGCCCCGCATCGCCGGACGCGGTCGCGATCGAATTCGACGAGCGCGGCGCCGTGCTGCATGCCGTGGGCGTGCGCCACGCGCTGGAAGCCGCGCATCCGCTCGCCGACGACTGGATCGCGGCGCTCGCCGCGTTCCTCGACTGCGGTTTCGCGCCGATCGACGCGCTGGTGCTCGCGCTGGCGTGGCGCGACGGCGACGAAACGCGCGATGCCGATGCGTGGCCGGTCGACGCGGCACGGTTCCCGCGTGTCGCCGGCCTGGCCGCCGCACCGGAGCCGGCATTCCCGCCGTGCCCCGCGCAACTGGGCCTGTATCCGGTCGTCCCGGATGCCGAATGGGTCGAGCGCGTGTTGGATTGCGGCGCGCGGACCGTGCAGCTGCGCGTGAAAGGCGCGGAGCCGGACGCATTGCGCCGTGAAATCGCGCGCGCGGTCGCGGCAGGGCGCCGCTATCCCGATGCGCGTGTGTTCATCAACGATCACTGGCGGATCGCAGTAGAAGAGGGTGCGTACGGCGTACATCTGGGCCAGGAGGATCTGGAAACGGCCGATCTGGCCGCGCTCGCGCGCGCCGGCCTGCGGCTCGGGCTGTCGAGCCACGGTTATTACGAGATGTTGCGGGCCTTGCACGAGCGCCCGAGCTATCTGGCGCTCGGTCCCGTCTACGCGACCGCGACCAAGGCAGTCGCGGCGCCGCCGCAGGGCCTGGCGAGGATTGCCCGCTATGCGCGCTTCGCGGGGGCGCGGGCGCCGCTCGTCGCGATCGGCGGCGTGGGGCTCGACGCGTTGCCGGACGTGCTGGCGACGGGCGTCGGCAGCGTCGCGGTGGTCAGCGCGATCACGGGCGCCAACGATTATCGGGCGGCGATTGTTGCGTTGCAGCAATGCTTTGCCCGACAATTTGACAATCATTGACCGCAGGGCCCGGAACGGCGTCACGACATCATTCCAATGCAGGCCCTATAATTCGGCGTTCTGCGTAAAAGGACTGTCAGCTCCGTGAGCCCCACTCCTACCGAGACCCTGCTGGAACTTCGCGACGTCGACTTTGGCTACGGCGACCGCCTCGTCCTGTCGAACCTGAACATGCGCTTCGGGCGCGGCCAGGTCGTCGCCGTCATGGGCGGGTCGGGTTGCGGCAAGACGACCGTGCTGCGCCTGATCGGCGGGCTGGTGCGCGCACGCCGCGGCCAGGTGCTGTTCGACGGCGCCGACGTCGGCGCGCAGACGCGCGACGGCCTGTACGCGCTGCGCCGCAAGATGGGCATGCTGTTCCAGTTCGGCGCGCTGTTCACCGACATGTCCGTGTTCGAGAACGTCGCGTTCGCGCTGCGCGAACACACCGACCTGCCCGACGACCTGATCCGCGATCTGGTGCTGATGAAGCTCAACGCGGTCGGCCTGCGCGGCGCGCGCGACCTGATGCCGTCCGAGGTGTCGGGCGGGATGGCGCGCCGCATCGCGCTCGCGCGCGCGATCGCGCTCGACCCGCAGCTCATCATGTACGACGAACCGTTCGCGGGCCTCGATCCGATCTCGCTCGGCATCACCGCGAACCTGATCCGCACGCTGAACGAGGCGCTCGGCGCGACGTCGATCCTCGTCACGCACGACGTGCCGGAATCGTTCGCGATCGCCGACTACGTGTATTTTCTGGCCAACGGCGGCGTGCTCGCGCAGGGTACGCCCGACGAGCTGCGCGCATCGACCGACCCGAGCGTGCGCCAGTTCATCGACGGCGCGCCGGACGGCCCGTTCAAATTTCATTACACGAGCCCGCCGCTAGCAGCGGATTTCGGGCTCGGCGGAGGGCGCGCATGATCAGCGCGATCGGACGTTACGTCATCGGCGGCCTCGAGCGCGCGGGCTACGGCACGCGGCTGTTCGTGCGCCTCGTGCTGGAATTCTTCCCGCTGTTGCGCCGGCCGCGGCTGGTCACGAAGCAGATCCACTTCCTCGGCAACTATTCGTTCGTGATCATCGCCGTGTCGGGCCTGTTCGTCGGCTTCGTGCTCGGCCTGCAGGGCTACTACACGCTGAATCGCTACGGGTCCGAGCAGGCGCTCGGCCTGCTGGTCGCGCTGTCGCTCGTGCGCGAGCTCGGCCCGGTCGTGACCGCGCTGCTGTTCGCGGGCCGCGCCGGCACGTCGCTGACGGCCGAGATCGGCCTGATGAAGGCCGGCGAGCAGCTCACCGCGCTCGAGATGATGGCCGTCGACCCGGTCAAGACGGTGATCGCGCCGCGCCTGTGGGCCGGCATCATCGCGATGCCGCTGCTCGCCGCGATCTTCAACGCGGTCGGCGTGCTCGGCGGCTATTTCGTCGGGGTCGTGCTGATCGGCGTCGATCCGGGCGCGTTCTGGTCGCAGATGCAGGGCGGGGTCCAGGTATGGGCCGACGTCGGCAACGGCGTGATCAAGAGCATCGTGTTCGGGTTCGCCGTGACCTTCATTGCGCTGTTTCAAGGGTATGAAGCGAAGCCCACGCCCGAGGGCGTGTCGCGCGCGACGACCAAGACGGTCGTGTTCGCGTCGCTCGCCGTACTCGGCCTCGATTTCCTGCTGACCGCGCTGATGTTCAGCTAAGCCTCAGCCAAGCCAAATTTTGGGATGACGATGAAAAAGACTGCTCTCGACTTCTGGGTCGGCCTGTTCGTGGTGGTGGGCTTCCTTGCGGTGCTGTTCCTGGCGCTCAAGGTCGGCAACATGAGCTCGCTTTCGTTTCAGCCGACCTACTCGGTGCGGATGAAATTCGACAACATCGGCGGGCTGAAGGCGCGCGCGGCCGTGAAGAGCGCGGGTGTCGTGGTCGGTCGCGTGAAGGCGATCGGCTTCGATCCCAACACCTACCAGGCGCTGGTGACGATCGATATCGACGGCCAGTATCCGTTCCCGAAGGATTCGTCCGCGAAGATCCTGACGTCGGGCCTGCTCGGCGAGCAGTACATCGGCCTCGATCCGGGCGGCGACACCGAAATGCTGAAGGCGGGCGATACGATCACGATGACGCAGTCGGCGATCGTGCTCGAGAACCTGATCGGCCAGTTCCTGTACAGCAAGGCAGCCGACGCGGGTGGCGCGAAGCCGGCATCCGGCGCCTCGGCTGCACCGGCGGCGCCCGCACCGGTCGCGGTGCCGGCCTCCGCGGTGTCCGGTTCGGCCGCCCAATAACCACACGAGAGAAAGACAAGAGGGTAATGACCATGCAGACGATCCGCATCAGGCACGCCGCGCTCGCGGTGGCGGCAGTCGCCGCATTGAGCGGTTGCGCGACCGTGCAGACGCCGACCAAGGGCGATCCGCTCGAAGGCTTCAACCGGTCGATGTACAAGTTCAACGACACGGTCGACACGTACGCGCTGAAACCGGTCGCGAAGGGCTACCAGTACGTGGTGCCGCAGCCGGTGCGCGACAGCGTGACGAACTTCTTCTCGAACATCGGCGACGTCTACATCGCGGCGAACAACATCGTGCAGCTGCGGATCGCGGACGGCGTCGGCGACATCATGCGCGTCGTGATCAACACGGTGTTCGGCGTCGGCGGCCTGTTCGACGTCGCGACGATCGCGAAACTGCCGAAGCACACGGCCGACTTCGGGATCACGATGGGTCGCTACGGCATGCCGTCGGGTCCGTATCTCGTGCTGCCGCTGCTCGGCCCGAGCACGCTGCGCGACACGGCCGGCCTCGGCGTCGACTACGTCGGCAACCCGCTCACCTACGTGAAGCCGGACGGCCTGAGCTGGGGCCTGTTCGGCGTGAACCTCGTCAATACGCGTGCGAACCTGCTCGGCGCGGGCGACGTGCTGGATGCCGCGGCGCTCGACAAGTATTCGTTCGTGCGCAACGCGTACCTGCAACGCCGCCAGATGCTGATCGACAACGCGCGCGGCGAGGCCTCGACGACGTCGAGCAACGATGCGCTGCCGAAGTACGACCTGCCGGACGACGGCGCGGCACCGGCGGCAGCCGGTGCGGCCGGGACGGCGGGCGCCGCGGCAGTCGGTGGCGCGACGGCGCCGGCCGGCGCATCGGGCGCGGCCGTTGCCGCACCGGCGTCGGGTGCCGCCCAGGCGCCGAACCCGGCCAGCGCGACGACCGTGCCGCCGATGCAGGTGGCGCCGCCGTCGCCGGGCGGATTCCGCTTCCCGAGCATCCGGCTGCACTGACGCGCTTACATTCGTTACAGCCGGAAACGATTCAGTCGGTAGCGCACGCGAACCTTCGCGTAATCTACCGGCTCCAACCTTCGCATCGACTCTTCATGCAGGTCTCCATGATGAAAAAACTGTTCCTGATTCCCGTTTTCGCGGCGCTGTTCTCGTTCGGCAGCGCAGCTCACGCGCAAGTCGACCAGTCGAACCCGCAGGCGCTGATCAAGACGGCGACGCAGCAGGTGCTCGACGAGGTCAAGCAGCAGACAATCAAGCAGGGCGACACCAACCGCATCATTACGATCGTCAACAAGGACATCCTGCCGTACACCGATTTCCGCCGCACCACGCAGCTCGCGATGGGCCGCAACTGGCGCACGGCGTCGGCCGAGCAGCAGCAACAGGTTCAGGAGCAGTTCAAGCTGCTGCTGATCCGCACGTATTCGGGCGCGCTTGCGCAGCTGAAGCCGGACCAGCAGATCCAGTACCCGCCGTTCCGTGCCGATCCGGCCGACACCGACGTCGTCGTGAAGACGGTCGCGATGAACAACGGCCAGCCGGTCCAGATCGATTACCGCCTGTACAAGACGGCCAACGGCTGGAAGGTGTATGACCTGAACGTGCTGGGCGCATGGCTGATCCAGACGTACCAGCAGCAGTTCAACGAGAAGATCCAGCAAAGCGGCGTGGACGGCCTGATCAAGTTCCTGACGCAGCGCAACCAGGAACTTGCCGCCGGCAAGCAGGCGTCGTGAGCGGCTTCGCGGCCGGCTCCTCGCTGACCGTCGCGAGCGCGAAGTCCGCGCTCGCGGACGGTCTCGCGCGCATCGACGCGGGCGAAACCGCCGTCGACTGCGCGGCGCTGACGCAGTTCGACTCGTCCGCGCTCGCCGTGCTGCTCGCATGGCAACGTGCCGCCAAAGCGCGCGGTGCGACCCTCGACATCCTCAATCTCCCCTCGAAGCTCGCCAGCCTCGCGCGCGCCTACGGCGTCGACGCGCTCATCGACGGCACCGGGCGACATTGACCCTGTCCGACCGAAGCCTGCCGCGCCAGCCGGCGCGCGCACGCTTCAGGCCGCGCGCCTTAGGCGCCGGCTCCACCAGCCGGTTTGCCCTATAATCAAGCGTTTTGCGGGGCAGCCAATCGGCGTCCGGCCCCCATTTTCTTTCGCAGCACGCACAGAATAGGCGTCGCGGCCCCTGCGCCGCGCACAGTCATGTCAGCCATAGAAATCCGTCACGTCAGGAAGCGCTACAAATCGCTTCAGGCGCTCAAGGGCGTCAGCCTGTCGGTCGAGGAGGGCGAGTTTTTCGGTCTGCTCGGCCCGAACGGCGCAGGCAAGACCACGCTCATCAGTATCCTCGCCGGGCTCGCCCGGGCCGATGAAGGCAGTATCTCGGTGCGCGGCCACGACGTCGTCAAGGACTTCCGCGGTGCGCGCCGCGCGCTCGGCGTCGTGCCGCAGGAACTCGTGTTCGACCCGTTCTTCACCGTCCGCGAGACGCTGCGGATCCAGTCCGGCTATTTCGGGCTGCGCCGCAACGACGACTGGATCGACGAAGTGATGGCCAATCTCGACCTCACCGAGAAGGCCGACGCGAACATGCGCGCGCTGTCGGGTGGCATGAAGCGCCGCGTGCTGGTCGCACAGGCGCTCGTGCACCGGCCGCCCGTGATCGTGCTCGACGAGCCGACGGCCGGCGTCGACGTCGAACTGCGCCAGACGCTGTGGAAATTCATCTCGCGGCTGAACCGCGAAGGCCACACGATCGTCCTGACCACGCATTACCTCGAGGAAGCCGAGTCGCTGTGCGACCGCATCGCGATGCTGCGCCGCGGGGAGGTCGTCGCGCTCGACCGCACCGACGCGCTGCTGCGGCGCTTCGCGGGGTTGCAGCTGTACCTGCGACTGGCAACGGGCGCGCTGCCCGCCGAGCTGCGCGGGCTGGAGACCGATCCGGCCGCACGCGCGCCGGGCGAGCATCTGCTGCGTCTCGCGAGCTACGACGATGTCGAACGGATTCTCGCGCAGTGTCGCGCGGCGGGCTGCACGTTCGACGAGATCGAGGTCCGCAAGGCGGACCTCGAGGATGTGTTCGTCCAGGTGATGAACGGAGCAGAAGTCGTCGAGGGATTGGCATGAGCGGTTTTCAAACGCTGTTCTACAAGGAACTCTTGCGTTTCTGGAAGGTGTCGTTCCAGACGGTGTGCGCACCGATCGTGACGGCGCTGCTGTACCTGACGATCTTCGGCCACGCGCTGTCGGGCCGAGTCGAGGTGTATCCGGGCGTCGAGTACGTGAGCTTCCTGGTCCCCGGCCTCGTGATGATGAGCGTGCTGCAGAACGCATTCGCGAACAGCTCGTCGTCGCTGATCCAGTCGAAGATCACCGGCAACCTCGTGTTCGTGCTGCTGCCGCCGCTGTCCTACAAGGATATCTTCGGCGCGTACGTGCTCGCGTCCGTCGTGCGCGGGCTCTCGGTCGGCGCGGGCGTGTTCGTCGTGACGATCTGGTTTATCCCGATGCATTTCGCGGCGCCGCTGTTCATCATCGCGTTCGCGCTGCTCGGCTCGGCGATCCTCGGCACGCTCGGGCTGATCGCCGGGATCTGGGCCGAGAAGTTCGACCAGCTCGCCGCGTTCCAGAACTTCCTGATCATGCCGCTGACGTTCCTGTCCGGCGTGTTCTATTCGACGCACTCGCTGCCGCCCGTGTGGCGCGAGATCTCGCGTCTCAACCCGTTTTTCTACATGATCGACGGCTTCCGTTTCGGGTTCTTCGGCGCGTCCGACATCAACCCGCTCGCAAGCCTCGCGATCGTCACCGGTTTCTTCGTGCTGCTCGCGATGTTCGCGATGCGGCTGCTCGCGACCGGCTACAAACTGCGTCATTGATATCGACGGCGGCGGCCGCCACGGGCGGCGCGCGCCGACAGGAGCCCCTCATGTTGCCGACTCCCGAACAGGTCAAGCAATACATCGCCGGCGGTCTCGCCTGCACTCATCTGGAAGTCGAAGGCGACGGCCAGCATTTCTTCGCGACGATCGTGTCGGCGGCCTTCGAAGGCAAGCGGCCGATCCAGCGGCACCAGCTCGTCTATGCGGCGCTCGGCGATCGCATGAAGCAGGAAATTCACGCGCTCAGCATGAAGACGCTGACGCCCGCCGAATGGCAGAACGCATAAACCGGAACCACTGAGTGCAAGTCACCGTCAACGAGCGCGACGCCGTCCAGAGCGTCGCCACGGCACACCCGGCCGCCAACGGGGAATCGCAGGGACATGGGATGGACAAGCTGGTGATCGAAGGCGGTCGCCGGTTGTCGGGCGAGATCGTCGTGTCGGGCGCGAAGAACGCCGCACTGCCGATCCTGTGCGCGGGGCTGCTCAGCGCCGAGCCGGTCGAACTCGACAACGTGCCGAACCTGAAGGACGTGCGCACCACGCTGAAGGTGCTGAACCAGATGGGCGTGAAGAGCGAAACGGACGGCTGCCGCGTGCAGCTCGACGCATCGCGCGTCGACAACCTCGTCGCGCCGTACGAGCTCGTCAAGACGATGCGCGCGTCGATCCTCGTGCTCGGGCCGCTGCTCGCGCGCTTCGGCGAGGCCAAGGTGTCGCTGCCGGGCGGCTGCGCGATCGGCGCGCGGCCGGTCGACCAGCACATCAAGGGCCTGCAGGCGATGGGCGCCGAGATCAGCATCGAGCACGGCTTCATCGAGGCACGCGCGAAGCGCCTGAAGGGCGCGCGCATCGTGACCGACATGATCACGGTGACGGGGACGGAAAACCTGCTGATGGCCGCGACGCTGGCCGACGGCGAGACGGTGATCGAGAACGCGGCACGCGAGCCGGAAGTGAGCGATCTCGCACACTTGCTGGTCGCGATGGGCGCGAAAATCGACGGCATCGGCACCGACCGCCTCGTGATCCAGGGCGTCGAGCGGCTGCACGGCGCACGCCATTCGGTGATTCCCGACCGCATCGAGGCCGGCACGTTCCTGTGCGCGGTCGCGGCGGCGGGCGGCGACGTGATGCTGACGGGCGTGCGCACGCACATCCTCGACGCGGTGATCGACAAGCTGCGCGAGGCCGGCGTGTCGATCGAGGAAGGCGACAGCTGGTTGCGCGTGAAGATGGACCGCCGCCCGCAGGCGGTGACGATCCGCACGTCGGAATACCCGGCGTTCCCGACCGACATGCAGGCTCAGTTCATGGCCCTCAATTCGGTCGCGACGGGCACCGCGCAGGTCGTCGAGACCATCTTCGAGAACCGCTTCATGCACGTGCAGGAGCTGAACCGGCTCGGCGCGAACATCACGATCGACGGCAACACGGCGCTCGTGACGGGCGTCGACAAGCTGTCCGGCGCGAACGTGATGGCGACCGACCTGCGCGCGTCGGCGAGCCTCGTGATCGCCGGGCTGCGCGCCGAAGGCGAAACGCTCGTCGACCGCATCTATCACCTGGACCGCGGCTACGACCGCATGGAAACCAAACTGACCGCCGTCGGCGCGAACGTGCGCCGCCTCTCCGGGAGCCAAGCATGACCGCGCCGCTGACCCTCGCCCTGTCGAAGGGCCGGATTTTCGAGGAAACCCTGCCGCTGCTGGCGGCCGCCGGCGTGCAGGTGGCCGAGGATCCGGAAACGTCGCGCAAGCTGATCCTGCCGACGACCGACCCGAACCTGCGCGTGATCATCGTGCGCGCGAGCGACGTGCCGACCTATGTCGAATACGGCGCGGCCGACTTCGGCGTGGCCGGCAAGGACGTGCTGGTCGAGCACGGCGGCTCGGGCCTCTACCAGCCGATCGATCTGAACATTGCACGCTGCCGGATGTCGGTCGCCGTGCCGGCCGGTTTCGACTACGCGAACGCGGTGCGCCAGGGCGCGCGCCTGCGGGTCGCGACCAAGTACGTCGAAACGGCACGCGAACACTTCGCCGCGAAGGGCGTGCACGTCGACCTGATCAAGCTGTACGGCTCGATGGAGCTGGCGCCGCTCGTCGGGCTGGCCGACGCGATCGTCGACCTCGTCAGCTCGGGCGGCACGCTGAAGGCGAACAATCTGGTCGAGGTCGAGGAGATCATGGCGATCTCGTCGCGCCTCGTCGTGAACCAGGCTGCGCTGAAGTTGAAGCGCGCGGCGCTCAAGCCGATTCTCGACGCGTTCGAACGCGCGTCGCAGAATGGCAATTGAGCGCATCACCGTAACGGAACTTCCATGGCCATCACCATCCGCAAACTCGATTCGACCAGCGACGGCTTCGACGCCGCGCTGCGTGCGGTGCTCGCGTTCGAGGCGAGCGAGGACGAAGCGATCGAGCAGTCGGTCGCGCAGATTCTCGCCGACGTGAAGTCGCGCGGCGACGCCGCGGTGCTCGAGTACACGAACCGCTTCGACCGGCTGGACGCCAGCAGCGTCGCCGCGCTCGAACTGCCGCAGGACGCGCTGCAGACGGCGCTCGACGGCCTCGCGCCGAAGGCGCGCGCGGCGCTGGAAGCCGCCGCCGCACGCGTGCGGGCGTATCACGAGAAACAGAAGATCGAGTGCGGCACCCATAGCTGGCAGTACACGGAAAGCGACGGCACGGTGCTCGGCCAGAAGGTCACGCCGCTCGACCGCGTCGGCCTGTACGTGCCGGGCGGCAAGGCCGCCTATCCGTCGTCGGTGCTGATGAACGCGATTCCCGCGCGGGTCGCGGGCGTCGGCGAGATCGTGATGGTCGTGCCGACCCCGGACGGCGTGAAGAACGACCTCGTGCTCGCCGCGGCGCTGCTCGGCGGCGTCGATCGCGTGTTCACGATCGGTGGCGCGCAGGCGGTCGGCGCGCTCGCGTTCGGCACGGCCACGGTGCCGGCGGTCGACAAGATCTGCGGGCCGGGCAATGCGTACGTCG
This sequence comes from Burkholderia sp. Bp9015, assembly GCF_003853505.1. NCBI lineage: Bacteria > Pseudomonadati > Pseudomonadota > Betaproteobacteria > Burkholderiales > Burkholderiaceae > Burkholderia > Burkholderia sp. Bp9015. Next base: position 19,708 of record NZ_QTPZ01000045.1, on the reverse strand, counting down.
CGTCCGCCAAGCGCCGCGTGTTCGGCACGGTCGGCATCGACATGATCGCCGGACCATCGGAAATCCTCGTGCTGTGCGACGGCACGACCGATCCGAGCTGGGTCGCGATGGACCTGTTCTCGCAGGCCGAACACGACGAACTCGCGCAGTCGATCCTGCTGTGCCCGGACGCCGCGTTCCTCGAGCGCGTCGAGAAGGCGATCGACGAGCTGCTGCCGACGATGCCGCGCCAGGACGTGATCCGCGCGTCGCTCGAAGGCCGCGGCGCGCTGATCAAGGTGCGCGACATGGCCGAAGCGTGCCGGATCGCGAACGACATCGCGCCCGAGCACCTCGAGATTTCCGCGCTGGAGCCGCAGCAATGGGGCCAGCAGATCCGCCACGCCGGCGCGATCTTCCTCGGCCGCTACACGAGCGAAAGCCTCGGCGACTACTGCGCCGGCCCGAACCACGTGCTGCCGACCTCGCGCACCGCGCGCTTCTCGTCGCCGCTCGGCGTGTACGACTTCATCAAGCGCTCGAGCCTGATCGAAGTCAGCGCCGAAGGTGCGCAGACGCTGGGCGAGATTGCTTCCGAACTCGCATACGGCGAAGGGTTGCAGGCGCACGCGCGCAGCGCCGAACTCCGGATGAAGGGGTGACCCGCGCGCCGGAGCCGATGCCGACGCATCGACTCCGGACGACGAGGAGACCAAGCGCAGGGCGGCAGCCGCCGCCTTGCCGACCAATTTGACGCCGGCGCGACGCACGCCGGCTTGAGACCATGACGACGCCACAAGACATCATCCGCCGCGACGTGCTCGCAATGACGAGCTACCCGGTGCCCGACGCGAGCGGGTTCGTGAAGCTGGATGCGATGGAGAACCCGTATTCGCTGCCGGCGCCGCTCGCGGCGGCGCTCGGCGAGCGCCTCGCGCAGGTCGCGCTGAACCGCTACCCGGCGCCGCGCCCGGGCGCGCTGCTCGACAAGCTGCGCCGTGCGATGGGCGTGCCGGCCGCGTGCGACGTGCTGCTCGGCAACGGTTCGGACGAAATCATCAGCATGATGTCGGTGGCCTGCGCGAAGCCGGGCGCGAAGGTGCTCGCGCCGGTGCCGGGCTTCGTGATGTACGAACTGTCCGCGAAGTTCGCGCAGCTCGAATTCGTCGGCGTGCCGCTCAAGGCCGACCTGACGCTCGACGCCGACGCGATGATCGCGGCGATCGCCGAGCACCGGCCCGCGATCGTCTATCTCGCATACCCGAACAACCCGACCGGTACGCTGTACGACGAAGCCGACGTCGAGCGGATCATCGCGGCCGCGCGGCACAGCCTGATCGTGATCGACGAGGCGTACCAGCCGTTCGCGGAGCGCTCGTGGCTGCCGCGTGCCGCCGAGTTCGACAACGTCGTCGTGATGCGCACGGTCTCGAAGCTCGGCCTCGCGGGAATCCGCCTCGGCTATCTCGCCGGGCTGCCGACGTGGCTGACCGAGTTCGACAAGGTGCGCCCGCCGTACAACATCAACGTGCTGACCCAGGCGACCGCCGATTTCCTGCTCGACCACCTCGACGTGCTCGACGCGCAGGCGGCCGAACTGCGTGCGGAACGCACGCGCCTCGCGCAGGCCGTGGCCGCGCTGCCGGGCGCGACGGTGTTCCCGAGCGCCGGCAATTTCCTGCTGGTGCGCGTGCCGGACGCGGCGGCCGTGTTCGATGCGTTGCTCACCGAGCGGGTGCTGGTCAAAAACGTGAGTAAAATGCATCCGTTGCTGGCCGAATGCGTGCGGCTGACCGTCGGTTCTCCCGACGAAAACGCGCGCCTGCTGGCTGCCTTGAAACTCGCGCTGCCCGGTTGACCCCAGGGCGCGGCGGCGCGCGACGATCAATCCCCATTTACATCAGACTCAATCAAGGAATTGCCATGCGTGTGGCGGAAGTCGTTCGCAATACCAGCGAAACGCAGATCCGTGTGAAGCTCGATCTCGACGGTACGGGCCGGCAGAAGCTGGCCACCGGCGTGCCGTTTCTCGACCATATGCTCGATCAGATCGCGCGACATGGTCTGATCGATCTCGAGGTCGAAGCGCATGGCGATACGCATATCGACGACCACCATACGGTCGAGGACGTCGGCATCACGCTCGGTCAGGCCGTCGCGAAGGCGATCGGCGACAAGAAGGGCATCCGCCGCTACGGCCATTCGTACGTGCCGCTCGACGAGGCGCTGTCGCGCGTCGTGATCGACTTCTCGGGCCGGCCGGGTCTCGAATTCCACGTGCCGTTCACGCGCGCGCGGATCGGCACGTTCGACGTCGACCTGTCGATCGAATTCTTCCGCGGGTTCGTGAACCACGCGGGCGTCACGCTGCACATCGACAACCTGCGCGGGATCAACGCGCACCACCAGCTCGAAACGGTGTTCAAGGCCTTCGGCCGGGCGCTGCGTGCGGCGGTGGAGCTCGACGAGCGCGCGGCGGGGCAGATTCCGTCGACGAAGGGCAGCCTCTAACTTTCGAACGGACAGGACGCCACGGACAACCTCACGGCTTCGGCGCGGCGCGCCGGCTTGCGATGGATCTGCTCAAATCGTTCATTTCCCTGCTCGCGCTGATCAATCCGGTCGGCGCGGTGCCGTTCTTCCTGAGCCTGACGGCGCAGCAGACGGACGACGAGCGGCGCCGCACGATCCGGATCGCGTCGGTGTCGGTGTTCTGCGTGATGACGGTGACGACGCTGCTCGGGCAGCAGATCATCGACTTCTTCGGCATATCGGTCGGCTCGCTCGAAGTGGGCGGCGGGATCATCATGCTGCTGATGGCGATCAGCATGCTGAACGCTCAGGCCGGCAACACCCGCTCGACGCCGGAGGAGCGCCATGAAGCCGAGCAGAAGGACAACATCGCGGTCGTGCCGCTGGCGATTCCGCTGCTCACGGGCCCCGGCTCGATCAGCACGGTGATCATCTATGCGGCGAACTCGCATCACTGGTATGAGCGAGCCGGGCTCGTCGCGATCGGCGCGGCGCTGGCTCTGCTGTGTTTCTTCGCGATGCGGCTTGCCGAGCCGATCGCGAACTGGATCGGCCGCACCGGCATCAACATCGCCACGCGGCTGATGGGTTTGATGCTGTCGGCGCTGGCGGTGGAATTCATCGTCAATGGACTGAGGGCGCTACTGCCTGCACTGAGATGAAAACTTCGATTGCGATTGTGGATTATGGGATGGGCAACCTGCGCTCGGTCGCGCAGGCGCTCAAGAAGGCCGAACCGGCCGCCGACGTGGCGATCGTCGACACGCCGGCCGCGATTCGCGCGGCCGACCGTGTCGTGCTGCCCGGCCAGGGCGCGATGCCCGACTGCATGCGCTGCCTCGGCGAATCGGGGCTGCAGGAAGCGGTGATCGAGGCGTCGCGCACGAAGCCGCTGCTCGGCGTGTGCGTCGGCGAGCAGATGCTGTTCGACTGGAGCGCGGAAGGCGACACGAAGGGCCTGGGCCTGCTGCCCGGCAAGGTCGTGCGCTTCGAGCTCGACGGCCGGCTGCAGGACGACGGCTCGCGCTTCAAGGTGCCGCAGATGGGCTGGAACCGCGTGCGCCAGTCGCAGCCGCACCCGCTGTGGGACGGCGTGCCCGACGACGCGTATTTCTACTTCGTTCACAGCTATTACGTGAGCCCGGACAACCCGGCGCACACGGTCGGCGAAACGGCCTACGGCGCGCCGTTTACGTCAGCGGTCGCGCGGGACAATCTCTTCGCGACCCAATTCCACCCCGAGAAAAGCGCGGAAGTCGGGTTGCGTCTGTATCGCAACTTCGTACACTGGAAGCCGTGAACGTGGTGCGCGAGCCACAGTCGACAGGGCGCAAACGCCTGTCGTGCGGGGCTCGCACGCTTAAGCACCGAAAGAGTTGTACTAAACTAGCGAGACGGCGCGGCACCGGTTTGGCCGGTGCGCGCCGGATTCTTTTCATTTTCCACGACGACACCCGATTGCTATGTTGCTGATTCCGGCCATCGATCTCAAAGACGGTCAGTGTGTGCGCCTCAAACAGGGCGATATGGACCAGGCCACGATTTTCTCCGAGGACCCGGCGGCGATGGCCCGCAAGTGGGTCGATCTCGGCGCCCGGCGGCTGCATCTGGTCGACCTGAACGGCGCATTCGCCGGCAAGCCGAAGAATCTCGAGGCGATCGAAGCGATCCTCGACGAAGTCGGCGACGAAATCCCCGTTCAGCTCGGCGGCGGCATCCGCAGCCTCGAGACGATCGAGAAGTATCTCGACGCGGGCCTGTCCTACGTGATCATCGGCACCGCGGCCGTGAAGGATCCGGGCTTCCTGCAGGACGCGTGCACCGCGTTCGCGGGCAACATCATCGTCGGCCTGGACGCGAAGGACGGCAAGGTCGCGACCGACGGCTGGAGCAAGCTGACGGGCCATGAGGTGATCGATCTCGCGCAGAAGTTCGAGGACTACGGCGTCGAGTCGATCGTCTACACGGACATCGGCCGCGACGGGATGCTGCAGGGCATCAATATCGAGGCGACCGTGAAGCTCGCGCAGGCGGTCGGCATTCCGGTGATCGCCAGCGGCGGCCTGTCGAACCTCACGGACATCGAGAACCTGTGCGAAGTGGAAGAGCACGGCGTCGAAGGCGTGATCTGCGGCCGTGCGATCTACTCCGGCGATCTCGATTTCGCGGCCGCGCAAAAGCGCGCGGACGAACTGAACGGCGAACTCGACAACGCGTAACCGCGGTGTCCCGTTCGCCGGGGCTGCCCGCAGGCGGCCCCGACCGGAAGCCTCGCGCGAGGCTTCCGCAACCGGCCGTTCCACCGCGGCCTATGGCGTACATCATGGCTCTAGCTAAACGCATCATCCCCTGCCTGGACGTGACTGCCGGGCGTGTCGTCAAGGGCGTCAACTTCGTCGAGCTGCGCGATGCCGGCGACCCCGTCGAAATCGCCCGCCGCTACGACGACCAGGGCGCCGACGAACTGACGTTCCTCGACATCACCGCGACCTCCGACCAGCGCGACCTGATCCTGCCGATCATCGAAGCCGTTGCGTCGCAGGTGTTCATTCCGCTGACCGTCGGCGGCGGCGTGCGCGCCGTCGAGGACGTGCGGCGCCTGTTGAACGCCGGCGCGGACAAGGTCAGCATGAATTCGTCGGCGGTCGCGAACCCGCAGCTCGTGCGTGACGCGGCCGACAAGTACGGCTCGCAGTGCATCGTCGTCGCGATCGACGCGAAGCGCGTGTCGGCCGACGGCGAGGCGCCGCGCTGGGAAGTCTTCACGCACGGCGGCCGCAAGGGCACTGGCCTGGATGCGATCGAATGGGCGCGCAAGATGGCCGAACTCGGCGCGGGCGAGATCCTGCTCACGAGCATGGACCGCGACGGCACGAAGTCGGGCTTCGACCTCGCGCTCACGCGCGGCGTGTCGGACGCGGTGCCGGTGCCGGTGATCGCATCGGGCGGTGTCGGCTGCCTGCAGGATCTCGCGGACGGCATCAAGGACGGCCGCGCGGACGCGGTGCTGGCCGCCAGCATCTTCCACTACGGCGAGCACACGGTCGGCGAGGCGAAGCGCTTCATGGCCGAGCAGGGCATCGCGGTGAGGCTGTGATGAATACGCAAACGAAATCCTTGCCCGCGTGGCTCGACAAGGTCCGCTGGGACGACAACGGCCTCGTGCCGGTGATCGCGCAGGAAGCGTCGACGAACGACGTGCTGATGTTCGCGTGGATGAACCGCGAGGCACTGGCGAAGACGATCGAGACGCAGCGCGCGGTCTACTATTCGCGCTCGCGCAAGCGCCTGTGGTTCAAGGGCGAGGAGTCGGGCCACGTGCAGCACGTGCACGAGGTGCGGCTCGATTGCGACGAGGACGTCGTGCTGCTGAAGGTCGAGCAGGTGTCGGGCATCGCCTGCCACACCGGCCGGCATTCGTGCTTCTTCCAGAAATTCGAAGGTACGGTGGACGGCGGCGACTGGGTCGCGGTCGATCCGGTGCTGAAAGACCCCGAACACATCTACAAATGACGCAATCGACCGAAGACACGCTGCTGCGCCTCGCGGCCGTGATCGATAGCCGCAAGGGCGGCGACCCCGAACAATCGTACGTATCGCGCCTGTTCCACAAGGGCGACGACGCGGTGCTGAAGAAGATCGGCGAAGAGGCGACCGAAGTCGTGCTGGCCGCGAAGGACGTACGCCAGGGCGGCGCGCCGACGGCGCTGGTCGGCGAGGTGGCCGATTTGTGGTTCCACTGCCTCGTGATGCTGTCGCATTTCGACCTGAGCCCGGCCGACGTGATCGCCGAACTCGAGCGCCGCGAAGGGTTGTCGGGCATAGAGGAAAAGGCGCTGCGCAAGCGCCGCGAGCGCGAGGAAAACGGCGGTTGACGGCTCGCGGCCTGCCGCGCCGGCGACAGTGCGGTAAGCTGTAAGAATTGTCATCCAACGGGGGTAGCATCATGACCGATACGCCGAGCCAGCTTCCGACGCCGTCGGTGCCGGGTGCAGCGGACGCCGAGCGGCTGAACGGTTTGCGCACGTTGACGCACGTGCTGTACGGCCTCTACGCGATTCATTGGCTGACGGGCGGCGTCACCGGCCTCATCGCGATCATCATCAACTACGTGAAGCGCGGCGACGTGGCCGGCACGCCGTACGCCGACCATTTCGAGTGGCAGATCCGCACGTTCTGGCGCGCGCTGATCGCTTACGTGATCGGCTTCGCGCTGATGTTCGTGGGCGTGGGATTCGTCATCATGTTTGTCACGTGGATTTGGACGCTGTACCGTATCATCAAAGGTTGGCTGTACCTGAACGACAACAAGACGCTCGATCCGCAGGCCTGGTTCTGACCGGCGCGCGGGCGTTTCGCAGGAGCAACATGAGTCACGATCCGAATTGCCTGTTCTGCAAGATCGCGGCGGGCGAGATCCCGAGCACGAAGGTGCACGAGGACGACGAATTCGTCGCGTTCCGCGACATCCGCCCCGCGGCCGAGACGCATGTGCTCGTGATTCCGCGCCGGCACGTGCCGACGCTGTCGGCGGCGAGCGAGGCCGACGCGCCGATGCTCGGCCGGCTGATGCTGCTGGTCGCGCGTCTGGCCGACCAGCTCGGCGTCGCGTACACGGGCGGCGAAACCGGTTTTCGCACGGTGATCAACACGGGCCCCGGCGGCGGGCAGGAGGTTTACCACCTGCACGCGCACATTCTGGCCGGCCCGCGCCCGTGGCTGCGGATGGGTTGACGTCGCGGGGCGTTTCCCCGCATCGATAGTCGAAGCCGGCGTGCCGCCGGCGATTTGCGCCGCGACGCGGCGTGGTTGAGGAGAGGTTTCATCATGGGTGGATTGAGCATTTGGCACTGGCTGATCGTGCTGCTGATCGTCGCGCTGGTTTTCGGTACGAAGAAGTTGCGCAACATCGGCAACGACCTCGGCAGCGCCGTGAAGGGTTTCAAGGACGGCATGAAGGACGGCGAGACGCCGGCGGATGCGCAGCAGCTGCCGCGCAACGGCTCGGTCGACGTCAACGCGAAGGAAACGACGCGTTCCGACTCGAACAAGGCGTAACGCCGGCACGCTGACAGGCATTCGCGATGCTGGATCTCGGTCTTTCGAAGATGGCGCTGATCGGCGTCGTCGCGCTCGTGGTGCTCGGCCCCGAGCGCCTGCCGCGCGTTGCGCGTACGGCCGGCGCACTGTTCGGCCGCGCGCAGCGGTACATCAACGACGTGAAGGCCGAGGTCTCGCGCGAAATCGAACTCGACGCGTTGCGGACGATGAAGACCGATTTCGAGACGGCCGCGCGCAATGTCGAGACGACGATTCACGACAACCTGCGCGAGCACGAGAAGGAACTGAACGACACGTGGAACTCCGCGGTCGGCGGCCTTAACGAAGGCTCGGTCGATGCCGGTACGTACGGCTCCGACACGCCCGCGGCGCCGTCGTGGCGCGGCAGCACGGCCGCGCTCGCGCCGAAGCGTCGCAACTGGCGTGTGAAACAGGCGGCGACGCCTGTCTGGTACAAGCGCGCGACGACCCGCCGCACGCACGTGCAGTCGGGCGCCGCGCGTGTCGCGCGCCACCAGCCGGCCAGCCTGCGCCGGCCGACGCGCTTCTTCTGAGCCGAGCGCATGCTCGCTCGTCAATCCTACCGAGGGCCGGTGTGAGCGACCCCCAGCAGAACCCGGGCGACGCCCCGGAAGAAACCTTCATTTCCCATCTCGTCGAGCTTCGCGACCGCATCATTCGCGCGGGGCTGGCCGTGATCGTCGTGTTCCTCGGGCTCGTGTACTGGGCGCCCGACATCTTCCGGCTGCTCGCGCGGCCGCTGATGGAAAACCTGCCGAAGGGCGGCAGGATGATCGTGACCGACGTCACCGGCTCGTTCTTCGTGCCGATGAAGGTCACGATGCTCGTCGCGCTCGTGATCGCGTTGCCGATCGTGCTGTACCAGATCTGGGCGTTCGTCGCGCCGGGGCTGTACCAGCACGAGAAGAAGCTCGTCGCGCCGCTCGTCGGCAGCAGCTATGTGCTGTTCCTGTGCGGGATGGCGTTCGCGTACTTCCTCGTGTTCCCGACGATCTTCCGCGTGATGGCGCACTACAACGCACCGCTCGGCGCGGAGATGTCGACCGATATCGACAACTACCTGAGCTTCGTGCTCGGGATGTTCATCGCGTTCGGCGTCACGTTCGAGGTGCCGATCGTCGTCGTGCTGCTCGTCCGGATGGGCGTGCTGACGTTGAAGAAGCTGAAGGAGATGCGGCCGTACGTGATCGTCGGCGCGTTCGTCGTCGCGGCGGTCGTGACGCCGCCGGACGTGTTCTCGCAGCTGATGCTCGCGTTGCCGCTCGTCGTGCTGTTCGAGATCGGGCTGCTGGCCGCGCGATTCTTCGTGCCGAAGCCGACGGAAGAACCCGAGGCGGAGAACGGCGCCGCGAGTTGATGCGGGACCGGTGCGCGGCGGCCGGCATGATCGCGGTCGTCGATACGGCCCCTCGACAGCGTTGAAGCCGCGCGCGCCGACCGGATGGCGCAGATCGCGAGGGTGCCCGCAGCTTCTTCACCGTGAAGAAGGCATGCCGGAGCAACGCCGCCGGACCAAAGCAACAGGGCAGCCGATCAGGCTGCCCTTTTTTGTTTCCGTCCTTGGCCGGCAAGCGGCGCCGGTACGCCGCCCGCCGGAGATCATTCGCTGTCGCTGTCCTGTTCGTCGAGCGCCTGCTTCGGCGGCGGCGGGCGCTTGCCGATCACGACCTTCACGTCGAACTCCTTGCCCTTGCGCACGACATGCACCTTGGTCGGCGTGCCCGGCTTGATCTGCGCGACGGTGTTCAGCAGCTTCGTCGTGTCGGTGATGTCGTCGCCGTTCACGCTCACGAGGATGTCGCCCGGCTTGATGCCGGCCTTGTCGGCCGGCCCGCCCTGCAGCACGCCCGCGACGATCGCGCCCGACTTCTGCTGGAGCCCGAACGATTCGGCGATTTCCGGCGTGACGTCCTGCGGCTCGACGCCGATCCAGCCGCGCGTGACCGAGCCCGTCGTGATGATGCTTTCGAGCACGGTGCGCGCGGTCGACACGGGAATCGCGAAGCCGATGCCGAGCGAGCCGCCCGAGCGCGAGTAGATCGCCGTGTTGATGCCGAGCAGGTTGCCGTTGACGTCGACCAGCGCGCCGCCCGAGTTGCCCGGGTTGATCGGCGCGTCGGTCTGGATGAAGTTCTCGAACGTGTTGATGCCGAGGTGATTGCGGCCGAGCGCGCTGATGATCCCCATCGTGACCGTCTGGCCTACGCCGAACGGGTTGCCGATCGCGAGCACGACGTCGCCGACCCGCGACTGGTCGGAACGGCCGAGCGTGATCGTCGGCAGGTTCGTCATGTTGATCTTCAGCACGGCGAGGTCGGTTTCCGGGTCGCTGCCGATCACCTTCGCGGTGCCCGTGCGGCCGTCGGCGAGCGCGACTTCGATCTGGTCGGCGCCGTCCACGACGTGCTGGTTCGTTAGAATGTAACCTTCAGGGCTCACGATAACGCCCGAGCCCAGGTTGGCGGCCGGTTCGTCGTGCTGCTTGCGCGCATTGCGGTCGCCGAAGAAGTAGCGGAACAGCGGATCCTTCGCGCGCGGATCGGGCGGCAGCGAGCCGTCCTTGCTGGAGAAGACGTTGACGACGGCGGGCATCGCCTTTTGCGCGGCCTCGGCGTACGACGTGGTCGCGGGGGCGCCGCCGATGCCCGGTGCGACTTCGCGCAGCGCGACGATCGGCGTGGCGAGCTGCTTGCCGAGCTGTCCTTGCCGTTGCAGCCATTGCGGCTTGAGCGTCACGACGATGAACATCAGCGCGAGCAGTACGGTCACCGCCTGCGCGAAGAACAGCCAGAAGCGTCTAAGCATCTGAAAGGATTAGAGGTTTATATGGATCGGATCGAACTTGAATTGTACTTGAACAATACCCTTGAAATCGCGCGCTTCAAGGACTATTGCCCGAACGGCCTCCAGGTCGAGGGGCGCCGCAAGATCGAGAAGATCGCCACCGGCGTGACGGCGTCGGTCGCGTTCCTCGAAGCCGCGCTCGAATGGGGCGCGGATGCGGTGCTCGTCCATCACGGCTATTTCTGGCGCAACGAGGCGCCGCAGATTACCGGCCGAAAGTACCAGCGGCTGAAGCTGCTGCTCGCGAACGATCTGAACCTGTTCGCATTCCACCTGCCGCTCGACGCGCACCCCGAGTTCGGCAACAACGCGCAGCTCGGCGAGAAGCTCGGGCTGCTCGGCGAGCAGCGTTTCGGCGATGGCGACCTCGGCTGGATGGCCACGCTGCCGATGCCCGTCTCGCTCGAGCACTTCGTCGCGAAGGTCGAGCGCACGCTCGGCCGCACGCCGCTCGTGCTCGGCGATCCGGAGATGCAGTTGCGCCGCATCGCATGGTGTACGGGCGCCGCGCAAAGCTATTTCGACGCGGCGATCGACGCGGGCGCCGACGTGTTCCTGACCGGCGAGGTGTCGGAATCCGTCACGCACGCGTCGGCCGAAAGCGGCGTCGCGTTCGTTGCGGCAGGGCACCACGCGACCGAGCGCTACGGAATCCAGGCGCTCGGCGCCCACTTGTCCGAAGAATTCGATCTCGAACACCTTTTTATCGATATTCATAATCCGGTCTGAACGCCGGATTTGCGGCGGTGCACCGAAAATTCGCAATGTAGCGCATGCTTAAAAGCGAAATGATTTAATCGCTCCGATAGTGGGGGAAAACCCTTAACTATCAATTACTTCGAAGGGATTTTCGTCTCCGGGCCTTGTAAATGGCGACTCCATTCGCGCAAACTAGCGGCGGAATGAAAAGTCGTGACGGAAAATCCAACTCAGAAGTGGGGCGTGTGATGCGAGACAAGGAAGAGAAACGCGTCGACAGCGGCCGCCGTACCTGGCTGATTGCGACATCCGTAGCAGGTGGCGTGGGAGGCGTAGCCACCGTCATACCTTTCGCGGCGTCGCTTGCGCCGTCCGCGAAAGCGAAAGCGGCCGGAGCCCCGGTCGAGGTCGACATCAGCAGCCTGAAGCCCGGCGAGATGGTCACGGTGCCGTGGCGCGGCAAACCCGTCTGGATCCTGAATCGCACCGATTCGATGCTGGCCGACGTCGTCAAGGCCGACAAGGAAGTGGCCGATCCGACCTCGAAATCCCCGTATTCGATGCCGTTGCCCGCGTATTGCGCGAACGAATATCGCTCGCGGGCCGATCGCAAGAACATTCTCGTCGTGATGGCCGTGTGTACGCACCTCGGCTGCACGCCTAGCCAACGCTTCACGCCGGGTCCGCAGCCGAACCTGCCGGACGACTGGCCGGGCGGCTTCCTGTGCCCGTGCCACGGTTCGACCTACGACCTCGCCGGCCGCGTGTTCAAGAACAAGCCGGCGCCCCAGAATCTCGACATCCCGCCCTACATGTTCACGTCGGCGACGACCCTCGTGATCGGCAAGGACGAGAAAGGAGAAGCGTGATGGCCGACAACAAGGAAGTCTCCACGACAGGTCTCACCGGCTGGGTCGACCAGCGCTTCCCGCTCACGTCCACCTGGAAGAAGCACGTTTCCGAGTACTACGCGCCGAAGAACTTCAACTTCTGGTACTTCTTCGGCTCACTCGCGCTGCTGGTGCTCGTCAACCAGATCGTCACGGGCATCTTCCTGACGATGAACTACAAGCCCGATTCGACGCTCGCGTTCGCATCGGTCGAGTACATCATGCGCGAGGTGCCGTGGGGCTGGCTGATCCGCTACATGCACTCGACCGGTGCGTCGATGTTCTTCGTCGTCGTGTACCTGCACATGTTCCGCGGGCTGATGTACGGGTCGTACCGCAAGCCGCGCGAACTCGTGTGGATCTTCGGCTGCGCGATCTTCCTGTGCCTGATGGCCGAGGCGTTCTTCGGCTACCTGCTGCCGTGGGGCCAGATGTCGTTCTGGGGCGCGCAGGTGATCGTGAACCTGTTCTCGGCGATCCCGTTCGTCGGCCCGGACCTGTCGTTGTGGATCCGCGGCGACTACGTCGTTTCCGACGTCACGCTGAACCGCTTCTTCGCGTTCCACGTGATCGCGATTCCGCTCGTGCTGGTCGGCCTCGTGATCGCGCACCTCGTCGCGCTCCACGAAGTGGGGTCGAACAACCCGGACGGCATCGAGATCAAGGCGAAGAAGGACGCGGACGGCATTCCGCTCGACGGCATCCCGTTCCACCCGTACTACTCGGTGCACGATTTCTTCGGCGTCTGCGTGTTCCTGATGGTGTTCGCGCTGATCGTGTTCTTCTCGCCGGAGATGGGCGGCTACTTCCTCGAGTCGAACAACTTCGTCCCGGCGAATCCGCTGCAGACGCCGCCGGAAATCGCGCCGGTGTGGTACTTCACCGCGTTCTACGCGATGCTGCGCGCGACCACCGACCCGTTCAAGATCGTGCTGATGATCGTGATCGCGCTGCTCGGCGTGCTCGCGCTGATCCGTGCGCGCGGCAAGTGGAAGGTCGGGCTGCCGGTGCTGGCCGCGGCGATCGTCGTATTCATGTTCCTGACGGAATCGAAGTTCTGGGGCGTCGTCGTGATGGGCTCGGCGGTGATCACGCTGTTCTTCCTGCCGTGGCTCGACCGCAGCCCGGTGAAGTCGATCCGCTACCGGCCGCTGTTCCACAAGGTGTTCCTCGGGATCTTCGTCGCGGCGTTCCTGATCCTCGCGTTCCTCGGCACGCGGCCGCCATCGCCGGTCTCGACGCTGATCGCGCAGGGCTGTGCGCTGATCTACTTCGCGTTCTTCCTCGGCATGCCCGTCTGGACGCCGCTTGGCACGTTCAAGCAGCCGCCGGAGCGGGTGCGCTTCAAGCCCCATTAACGAGAGCGAGGAGAGAACGACATGAAGAAACTGCTTTCGACGCTCGCGCTGATCGGGGCGACGGCCGTCGCGCTGCTGGCGGCGCCGGCCGTGCACGCGGAGGGTAATTTTCCGCTCGACCGGGCGCCCGATAACACGGAAAATCTCGTTTCGCTTCAGCACGGCGCGCAATTGTTTGTAAACTATTGCCTGAACTGCCACAGCGCGAACCTGATGCGCTACAACCGTCTGACGGATCTGGGCATATCCCAGAAGGAGATCGAAACGAATCTCCTGTTCACGACCGACAAGGTCGGGAACACGATGTCCGTCGCGATGCGGCCCGAAGACGCGAAGAACTGGCTCGGCACGACACCGCCCGACCTGTCGGTCGAGGAGCGGGCGCGCGGTCGCGACTGGCTGTACACGTATCTGCGGAGTTTCTACCGCGACGATACGCGGCCGAGCGGTTGGAACAACGCGGTGTTCGAGAACGTCGGCATGCCCCATGTATTGTGGCAACTGCAGGGGCAGCGCACTGCCAAATTCGAAGACAAGACGGACGAGGAGACGGGCGAGAAGGTCCACACGCTCGTCGGCTTCCAGCAGGTCACGCCGGGGACGTTGTCGCCGCCGGACTATGATGCTGCGGTGGCCGACCTGGTGGCCTATATGACATGGATGTCCGAGCCGGCCCAGCAGACCCGCAAACGCCTCGGCGTGTGGGTGCTGGTCTTTCTCGGTGTCCTGACTTTCCTGGCCTGGCGGCTCAATGCCGCGTACTGGAAAGATATCAAGTAAACACGCCTGACCGGCGTGGGGCCGGCGCAAGGCGGAACCCGTGAAAGGGGTTGCGCCGCGTGCCGGCCCTCGGCTTTTTTGAGGAAACGCAAATATGATGGTTCTGTATTCCGGCACAACTTGCCCGTTCTCCCAGCGTTGCCGGCTGGTGCTGTTCGAGAAGGGGATGGATTTCGAGATCCGTGACGTCGACCTGTTCAACAAGCCGGAAGACATCTCGGTGATGAACCCGTACGGTCAGGTGCCGATTCTGGTCGAACGCGACCTGATCCTGTACGAATCGAACATCATCAACGAATACATCGACGAGCGCTTCCCGCACCCGCAACTGATGCCGGCCGACCCGGTGCAGCGCGCCCGTGCACGCCTGTTCCTGCTCAACTTCGAGAAGGAGCTGTTCGTTCACGTCAGCACGCTCGAGAACGAGAAGGGCAAGGCAGCGGAGAAGAACCACGAGAAGGCACGCCTCGCGATCCGCGATCGCCTGACGCAACTCGCGCCGATCTTCGTGAAGAACAAGTACATGCTCGGCGAGGAGTTCTCGATGCTCGACGTCGCGATCGCGCCGCTGCTGTGGCGTCTGGATCACTACGGCATCGAACTGTCGAAGAACGCCGCGCCGCTGATGAAGTATGCCGAGCGGATCTTCAGCCGTCCGGCCTATATCGAAGCACTGACGCCGTCCGAAAAGGTCATGCGTCGTTGATGATGCAATGAGGGCAAGACGGAGCGGGCGGCGCGGCGTGCCGCGTGCCCGCTCCGGGTTCGAGGATTGTGATGCAAGAGATTTCAACGAAGCCTTATCTGCTGCGCGCGCTGTACGAGTGGTGCACCGATAACGGTTACACGCCGCATATCGCGGTGAGGGTCGACAACTCGACGCGCGTGCCGCGTCAGTTCGTGCGTGACGGCGAGATCGTGCTCAACATCAGCTTCGAGGCGACGAGCCAGCTGCAGATGGGTAACGAGTGGATCGAGTTCACCGCCCGGTTCTCCGGGAAGGCGCACAAGATCGAGATTCCGGTGGCCAACGTGCTCGCGATCTACGCGCGCGAGAACGGCCAGGGGATGGCGTTCCAGGTCGATGCGGTGGCGGGCGAGGGCGCGGATTCGGGCGCGTTCGAGGACGATGCCGAGCAGGCCGATGAGGTGCGGCGCGACGAGTCGCCTGTCGTGCTGGCGCCGGTTGCCGATCAAGGTGCGAACGAAGAACCGTCCGAAGGCGCCGACGAACCGCCGAAAACCGACGGGGATGGCTCGAAAGGCGGCAGCAGACCTCGCCTCAAGATCGTGAAATGAGGTAGAATCTCGCGCTTACGCCGGCTTAGCTCATCTGGTAGAGCAGTTGATTTGTAATCATCAGGTGGCGGGTTCGAGTCCTGCAGCCGGCACCAATTGCCTTTCCAAGGAATTCCTTGGAAGTTCTGAAACCCGTGATAGCATAAGGCTACGCGGGTTTTTTTATTCCGGTGTTGTTTGTCGATGCTCGCGTGAATCCGGGGGCATGTGGGGGCACCTTCGGGGGAATTTGAGTGTGAGGCGAGTGCTCCCCGGGAAATATGCCCCCTCGGGCTGTAGGGTGCCCTATGCCGCTGACCGACATCACCGTTCGCAAAGCACCGCCCCGCGACAAGCCGTACCGCCTTGCCGATGGCGGTGGTATGTACTTGGAGCTGTCCCCCTCCGGCGGGAAATATTGGCGTCTCAAGTACCGCTTTGCGGGCAAGGAAAAGCGGCTCGCGTTGGGAGTCTATCCCGACGTATCGTTGGTCGCAGCGCGTGAGAAGCGCGACGACGCACGGAAGAAACTTGCGGCGGGCATTGATCCTGGCGAAGCGAAGAAGGTCGAAAAGCGGGCCGTCCGCCTTGCAGCAACGAATTCGTTCGAGGCGGTTGCACGCGGGTGGATGAAGGAGCGCAGGCCGTACGTCACGCCGGGATCATGGCAGAAGACGGAGGCTCGCTTTGAGAAAGACGTGTTCCCTTGGATCGGCAAGCGTCCTCTAGCAGAGATAGATGCGCCCGAAGTTTTGGCGGTACTGAAGCGAATCGATAGCCGTGGTGCTCGGTTCACCGCCCACAAGGTGCGAAGCGAGATTGGACGGGTGTTCCGGTACGGCATCAAGGAGGGCTATTGCAAGACCGATCCTGCCCGCGACTTGGTTGACGCAATCCCGCCGGCACAAACTACACACTTTGCCTCTATCACTGAACCGGACAAGGTCGGCGAGATGCTGCGCGCCTTCGATGGTTTTTCTGGCACCTTTCCTGTTCTGTGCGCGCTCAAACTTGCCCCGATGCTCTTCACCCGACCTGGCGAATTGCGCAAGGCAGAGTGGACGCAGTTCGATTTGGACAAGGGTGAGTGGCGATATCTTGTCACGAAGACCAAGACGGAGCATCTGGTGCCTCTCGCAACGCAAGTCGTCCAGATTCTGCGAGAGCTGCACGCGTTAACTGGCAACGGCCGTTACGTCTTTCCAGGCGCCCGTTCGGCGCTGCGCCCGATGAGCGATGCTGCGGTCAATGCCGCTCTGCGTCGTTTGGGCTATGACACGCGGACCGAAATCACCGGGCATGGCTTTCGCGCGATGGCGCGCACGATTCTTCATGAGGAACTGGAGCAAAAGCCGGAGGTGATCGAGCATCAACTTGCCCATGCGGTGCCTGACACGCTTGGCAAGGCGTATAACCGGACGAAGTTCATCAACGAACGGAGGGCGATGATGCAAAAGTGGGCCGATTATCTGGACAAGTTGAAGAGTGGGACTAGCTCCGTTTCGATCGAGGCACGATCCTGATAGCAAACACATTAGTTTCGTTATTTGGGAGCCTGGAGCGCTTGTAGCGCTTTGTGGCGAGCCGCATGCCTTCACCGATTTCGAAGTCGGTGACGGAATAGGCAGAGAACGACAGGGCAAGTCAAGTTTGCGAGATACTCCTGTTGATGTCCACGCAGAACTGACCCACCTGAGGCTGTAGTTTTCATCGAATTTTGACCCACGTGATTGAATGCCCTGCTCAATCTTTGAGCAGGGGATACAGAGGTGATCACGGTGGGCATATTGGCCAAGATCAGGCGGATGTATTTCCGCGAGAAGGTCCCGCTGCGCGAGATTGCCAGGCGCACGGGCCTGTCCCGGAACACGGTGCGCAGTTGGCTTCGGCAGACGGATGCCGTTGAGCCGAAGTACCCGAAGCGCGTCAGCCCGAGCGTCGTCGACGAGTGGGCCGCGCAACTGACGGGCTGGCTGCGGGCAGACAGTCATCGCCCGAAGCGTGACCGGCGCACGGCCCGGTTCATGTTCGAGGCCATCCGCGGCGAGGGCTATGTCGGCAGCTACGGCCGCGTCAGCGCCTTCGTGAGACGCTGGCACGAGGAGCAGGCTGAAGCACCGCGAAGGAAGGCCTATGTACCGCTGGCCTTCGAACCCGGCGAAGCCTTCCAGTTTGACTGGAGCTGCGAATACGCCTTCATCGGCGGGTTGCGGCGACGCCTGGAGGTCGCCCACGTCAAGCTCAATGCCAGCCGGGCGTTCTGGCTGGTCGCCTATCCGACCCAGAGTCACGAGATGCTGTTCGATGCGCACGCCCGCGCATTCGCCGCGTTTGGCGGCGTTCCGCGCCGCGGCATCTACGACAACATGAAGACCGCCGTGGACAAGGTCGGCCGAGGCAAGGAGCGCGCGGTCAACGCACGCTTCGAGGCAATGTGCGGCCATTACCTGTTCGAGCCGGAATTCTGCAACCGTGCCGCCGGCTGGGAGAAGGGCATCGTTGAGAAGAACGTGCAGGACCGGCGCCGCCAGATCTGGCACGAGGCTGCGCTACGGCGCTGGGAAACGCTGGAGATTCTGAACGAATGGGTCGCGGGCCAGTGTCGTCAGGCCTGGCAGATGCGGCACCCGCAGTGGCCCGAGCTGACGGTCGAGGACGTGCTGCAGGACGAGCGCACCAGGCTGATGCCCAATCCACGCCCGTTCGACGGCTATGTCGAGCAGACCCTGCGGGTGTCGTCGACCAGCCTCATCCACTTCCAGCGCAACCGCTACAGCGTGCCCACCGAGTACACGAACCAGCTGGTGAGCGTGCGCTGCTATCCGGCATATCTCAGCGTCGTCGCCGACGCCCAGGAGATCGCACGCCACGAACGCAGCTTCGAGCGGCACATGACCTTCTACGACTGGCGCCATTACATCACGCTGGTCGAGCGCAAACCCGGCGCGTTGCGCAATGGTGCTCCGTTCGTCACGATGCCACAGCCGCTGCAGCAGTTGCAGCGACACCTACTGAAGCACCCGGGAGGCGATCGCATCATGACGCAGGTGCTCGCCGCGGTGCGCGAACACGGACTCGATGCCGTGCTGCTTGCCGTGCAGGCAGCGCTGGACTCGGGACGCCCCAGTGGGGAGCACGTTCTGAACGTGCTGAGCCGGTTGAAGGCGCCCACCACGAGTACCAACCTCGCGACGACGAAACTCCAGCTTACTGAAGAGCCGGCTGCCGACGTGAGCCGCTACGAAACCCTGCGCGCCAACCCACCGGAGGACCGTCATGTCTAACGACATCGCCGCCCAGCTTAAGGGGCTCAAACTGCATGGCATGGCGAGCACCTGGCCAGAGCTGCTGGCGCAGTCGCGTCACACGGAGTTCGACCCGGAGCGCTTCATGAAGCAGCTGCTGATGGCTGAGACGGCGGAGCGACAGGTGCGCTCGATCGCCTATCAGATGACCGCCGCTCGCTTCCCAGCTCACCGCGACCTGAAGGGCTTCGACTTCGCGCAGGCGCACGTCGATGAAGCGCTGGTTCGAGAACTCAGTGACCTGTCGTTCCTCGCAAGCGCACACAACGTCGTGTTCATCGGTGGCCCCGGCACCGGCAAAACGCACCTCGCCTCAGCGATCGGAATTGAGGCCGTGCAGCGCCACGGCAAGCGCGTGCGCTACTTCTCGACCGTCGAGCTGACCAACGCACTGGAGCAGGAGAAGTCCATCGGCAAACAAGGCCAGATCGCCCATAAGCTAATGTACGTCGACCTGGTGATCCTCGACGAACTGGGCTACCTGCCGTTCAGCCAAACCGGTGGCGCATTGCTGTTCCACTTGCTCTCGAAGCTGTATGAACACACGAGTGTCGCGATCACCACCAACCTCAGCTTCGGTGAGTGGGCGACCGTGTTCGGGGACGCAAAGATGACGACGGCGCTGCTGGACCGCGTCACCCATCACTGCCACATCGTCGAAACGGGCAATGAATCCTGGCGCTTCAAGTCCAGTTCTGCCAAGGCGAAGGCAACCAGAAAGAGAGCAGCAAAAGCAGCAGGCAGTGACGAGTTATCCACACCGGAATAGATGTACTACGCTGTCTCGGGGTGGGTCAGATTTAGATGAAAACGGTGGGTCAAGATTCGGTGGAAATCAACAATCGAAGTACCGTCCGGTGAGTTTCCCGAGTTGTTCCTGCACTGCGCCGAGCCGGATCAGGCATTGGGCGTCCCAGTTCATGCCCACGACGAGCTCGCTCGTTTCGCAGTTCCACTCGCT
>NZ_QTPZ01000044.1:0-70122 GCF_003853505.1 Burkholderia sp. Bp9015 | reverse complement strand
ATGATGCCGAGAATGCCGTACACCATCGTGTAACCCAACGCGATGATGGCGTACACACTGCCGAGCACCAGCCCGTTCAGAATTTGTTGGACAAAAATGTCCATGTCACTCCCAAGAGTTGATTACTATTGGATCGGCATGCGAGAACGCCGATTACTCGTCGTTCTCGCTCGAAGTATCACTGCGTCGGACTGAGGTTATCGCCCGACACTTTGTACACGGTCACCGGCGCATCAATCCATTCACCGTTCTTGTCGAACGCGACCTTTCCGACCAGCGTCGAGAACTGGATTTGCTTGAGCATCGGAACGAACTTTTCGGGGTCCGTCGAATTCGCCGCCTTCATCGCCTGCGCGACCACCATCGTGGCCGAATAGAATGCCGGCGAGTAAACATCGTTCTTCACACCGAATTGCTTTTCATACCGCGCCGCGAATTCCGGACCACCGGGCAACGTCGCGAGCGGTGCGCCGCCTTCGGCGCAATACCCCCGCCCATTCAGCGTTCCGGCAGCCAGCTTCGGCATATCGACCGAGCAGATCCCGTCCCCGCCTAGCACCGGAACCGCAAGACCCAACTGCTTGGACTGTCGCCCGATGGCGGCTGCCTGCGCGTAGTACCCGCCGTAGAAGATCGCGTCCGGGCGCTGAGCCTTGATGTGCGTCAGAATCGCGTTGAAGTCCGTTGCCTTGTCGTTGGAATATTCCCTGGCGACGACGTCGATACCGTTCTTCTTCGCCGTCGCGGCAAACACGTCAGCTACGCCTGATCCGTATGCCGTGCGATCGTCGATCACCGCCACGCGTTTTGCATGCAATACCTTTGCCGCATATTCGGCCATGCGTGCGCCCATCACGTTGTCATTGGCCGCAAGCCGGAAGACATACGGGAAGCTCTGCTGCGTGATCGCCGGATTTGAAGCGGCGCCGGTAATCATCGGAACACGCGCATTGTTGTAGATGCGGGACGCGGGAATGGTCACGCCGGAGTTGTAGTGGCCGATGACCGCCTTCACACCCGAATCGACGAGCTTCTGAGCGACAGAGACGCCCGTTTTGGGATCTGCAGCATCGTCCTCGGACAGCATTTCGAACTTGATGGATTGACCGTCGACGACGATCGGCGTCCGATTCAGCTCTTCAATCGCCAGCCGCACGCCTCGCTCATCGTCCTTGCCGAAATTCGATTGGCCGCCCGTCAACGGGCCCGCGACACCGATCTTGACAGTCTGATCCGCATGCGCGGCAGAAATCAATGCGGGGCTGATTCCCCCGAGCAACAGGGTGGCGATGGTGAGTTTGTGACAGTACTTCATGTGAAACCTCCGTGGCGTGGGCAAATTGGGTAGGCGACATGGTTGCAGCGTCAGGAGCGCTGGCACTAGATGGCCGATTGCGCTTGACGTGGGATAGTCAGTCCCGCCAGTGCGGTTCTGCAGATTCCAGAAGCCGCTTGAGCGAACGAAAATGAAGTCGTGCATATTCATCTCGATCACGGGCGAATTCACGAGAAGTCCGGCGAGCCAGTTCGTCGCTCACGCGTTTCAGCGGACGCCCGCTCGACATCGCGAGGATTTGGACCTGGGCGGCTCGTTCGAGGTAGTAGAGATCGTCGAGTGCCGCGGCAATCGAAGGGCCCGTGACTATCACGCCGTGGTGCTCGAGCATCAGGACACGCCTGGAAGACAACGCGGCGGCAATCCGGTCTCCTTCCTGTTCGCTGAGTGCAAGTCCTCCGTATTCCGAATGATCACGGTCGTAGGCAATGCGATCGAAAAAGCGAAGGCTGTTCTGATGGCACATTTCGAGGCGAAAGCCGTCGAGCGTCGTCAGTGCCGTGGCATAAGGCATGTGCGTATGAAGTACGCATGCGGCATCAGGCGAGGCGCGATGAACTCGGGAATGGATGTTGAGCGCGGTTTTCTCGACTCGTCCGACTCCGTCGATTACCGAGCCGGCGGAATCGACGAGCAGCAAATCAGCCGGTCGGATCTCTTCGAAGCTGAGTCCGAACGGATTGATCAGATACGTTTCCCGACTGCCCGGGAGCAAGAGACTGAAATGGTTGCATGTGCCCTCGTGGAAGCCGAGGCGCGCGGCAATGCGAAATGCCGCGGCCAGATCGTCGCGAGCATTCGCGAGCTCATCGGTCTTCGATCCAGGAAAAAAATCGGTGGCGTGTGCCATGGGGTCGTCCAGTGCAAGTATGCGTATGCGATTCCCCTTCAATGTAGTGAATCAAACCTGCACGGATACATGTACACTTTAAAACGAGGGTGACTAACTGTATTGGGTTCGTCGCCTGCACGGTTATATGGGCCGGTATTTTTGATGTGATAGGTGCGGCGATGAAACCGATACTGACGCTCGATCCCCAAGGGGAATCGTCCCTGGTTCAACAGATCGTGGCCGGGCTGACGGCAACGGTGAACGAAAGAACCTGGCGGTCCGGGGCCAAGGTTCCGAGCATCCGCGTATTCGCCGAGGCACATGGCGTGTCGACATTTACGGTCGTCGAAGCATACGATCGCCTGGTGGCGCAAGGCGTCTTGATGGCACGGCGTGGATCCGGCTTTTATGTCGCGGATCGAAGCCGTAGCGAGATACCTCCGACCATCGAGAAACTCAACGAGGAATTCACGAACGGATGGTCGCTGCGTAACGTTCTGGAGGGAACGGAAGGCACGATTCACGCGGGCTCGGGATGGATTCCAGAGGCATGGTTCGACGCGGACGGCCTTGGGCGGGCGCTAAGACAGGTAGCGGCGCAGCCGCGATCGTTATTGGGGTACGGGCACGCAAAGGGGTATGAGCCGTTGCGTGAGCAAATCGTGCGGCAACTTGCGGAACACGAGATCGAGGCAAGTTCCACGGGCATCGTCACTACGCTGGGCGCAAACCAGGCGCTGGATCTCGCCATTCGTCACCTTACGCGCGAGGGCGATACCGTGCTGGTAGACGAGCCCTGCTACAGCGATCTGCTCGTTGCATTGCGATTGCGCAGGATCAAGGCAGTCGGGATTCCGATGACACCCACCGGTCCGGACGTCGTTTCGATGGAGCAGGCGTTCGAGACTCATCGCCCCAAAGTGTTCTTCACCAATACGCGGTTGCATAATCCGACCGGTGCGAGCTACAGCTCGGCATCGGCATTCAAGGTCCTGAAGCTTGCCGAGCGCTACGACTGCATCATCGTCGAGGACGACGTCTCTGCCGGTCTGGTGTCCGGAAATTCAGTCGCGCTCGCGTCCATGGATCAATTGAAACGAGTGGTCTATGTCGGCAGCTTTTCAAAGACCATCGGTGCCGGCCTGCGCGTGGGATTCGTGGCCGCGGAGCCCGCGCTTCTCGAGGGTTTGCTTTACCAGAAGCTGGTGTCCGGAATGTCGACGCCGACGATCACGGAGCAACTGGCACATGCAGTGCTGTCCGAAGGACACTTCAGGAAGCAGGCCGAGCAATTGCGCGATCGTCTCGCTACCGCGCAGGAACGGACCTGTCGCCGGCTTGAATCGATCGGTTTTGAAGTGTTCTGCGAACCTCGATCCGGAATGTTCGTATGGGCACGGCCCGCGGGAATCAATTGCGATTCGGCCGAACTCGCTGTACGTGCTGTCGACCACAAGATTCTTCTGGCGCCAGGCAATCTTTTCTACGCCACCAATCCAACCAGTAGTTGGCTGCGATTCAATGTTGCGCACTGCAACTTCGATCGTCTTTATGCGTTTCTGGCGCATGCCATTGCACACTGACCCGGTCTCGTCACCAAGCCGCCAGGGAATCGGCGTCGCGCAACGAACCGGTGATTTCTCGAACCCGCTCGAGTCGGTACGCGCATGAGCTAGCGTCCACGCCGTGCGCGGATCCAACTGTGCAGGCAACAAGGCCTCTACAGTTATCTAGCGATCCACCGCAGTGTGCATGTATCTGTTCAGCTCGATTGCATAAATTGACGGACAACACGTCGTTCATGATTTCGATGCGGCGGTAACTCCGATCAATTTTCAGCATGAAAAAGATACGAAATTACGAAGCACTCCTCTCGAATGGCGTCGTTTCGTCACGGCAGATCGTACTCGAGATCGCGGACCGGACACTCGACAGGCTCGACAGCTACCAGCGAATTCGCAGCATCATGCGCATGGAAGGTAGCGTACTGCATATCGGAACGCGCTCGTGGGACCTTTCGCGCAAGCGAAACGTCTATCTGGTCGGCGCCGGCAAGGCATGCAACCACATGGCAATGGCAGTCGACCATGTGTTGGGCGATCACCTGACGCACGGTATTGCCATCGTGAAAATCCGGGAAGAATCGGACCGTTTCAACAAGACCGAGGTGTTCGTCGGCGGCCATCCCCTCCCGAACGAAGAAGGCCATCGGGCATCGAAGCAAATCATCGAACTCGTCGATCAGGCCGGACCAGACGACTTGTTCATCGCGGTGATCAGCGGCGGAAGTTCGGCGCTCATGTCCTGTCCGATCGAAGGCATCAGCCTGCAGGACGAGATCGATACCACGGACGTGCTGCTGAAATCCGGTGCAGGCATTTACGAGATCAATGCCGTGCGCCGGCACATCTCGGCCTTGAACGGCGGGATGTTGGCGCAGCGCATCCAGCGCACGGGTGCCGAACTGATCGGCTTCGGCATCAGCGACGCGGTCGGATCGCCTGCCACGGGCGACATTTCAGTGCCCTACGCCGCCTACAAAAGCACGCCGATCGGTCCCGACATGACGACCCTGGACGACGCTCGCGCCACGATCGTCAATCGCAATGTGGCCGATCGCCTGCCCAAAAGCGTTGTCGACTATCTGATGAACGCAGGCCCCGACGCGGAGACACCGAAGGCCTTTCCGGACAATACCTACTTCCTGCTCAACACGCTGCCCGACTCCTGCATTTACGCCAAGGCAGTCTGCGAGGAGATGGGTATCCCCGCAATGATCGTGTCGTCGTTCCTTGAAGGAGAAAGTCGCGACGCCGGCACCTTCTTCGCGTCGATGGCGCGCGAAATCCAGACGTACGGCAACCCGATCAAGCCCCCGTGTGTGCTTCTCAGCTCCGGTGAGGTGACGACGCTTATCGACGATAACAGCGTGATCAAGGGGCACGGCGGGCCTGGCCAGGAAATGGCCGCAAGTTTCGCTATCGCGGCGGCCAAAACCACGGGTGCCTGCCTGCTGTCGATCGACAGCGAAGGCACGGACGGCACGGCGACGGTGGCGGGAGGCATGACGGACTCGACCAGCTTCACCGCGGCTGCCGCAGTGGGAGTCAACCTCTATCAGGCACTGCGCGAGCACAGCTGCTTCGAAGCACTCGAGTCGATCGACTCCGCCGTTTTCACCGGCAACACCGGTACCAATCTGTGTGACTTGAACATCCTTTATGTTCCTGAACCGAACGGGAGCAAGTGACATGGAAGACAAGATCACATCCGTCCGGGCACTTCAGATCATCGATTGCAAGTGCCGGCCCGCAGTCGAAGTCGAGGTGCGCACCCAAAGCGGTGCGGTTGGTCGAGGTGCGGCACCCACCGGCACTTCCGTCGGGATGCACGAATCGTTCGTCCTGAGGGACGGCGATCCAGCGACCTACGACGGGCTCAGTGTTCATAACGCCGTCGACAACGCGGTCAATGTAATTGGTCCGGCGCTGATCGGCATGAACGTGTTTGATCAGCGAGCGATCGACGAAAAAATGATCGCGCTCGATGGCACACCCAATAAGTCCCGCCTCGGCGGAAACACGATTTACTCGGTATCCATCGCGGCATTCCGTACGGCGGCGAATGCCCGATCGATTCCGCTGTACGCTTACATCGCCGGCCGCGACATCAGGACCGTGCCGGTCCCATGCTTCAACGTGATCAACGGCGGACGATACGATGGGCTCACCCAGCCGTTCAACGAGTTCCTGATCGTGCCGTACGGCACTGACAGTGTCGACTTCGCCATCGAAATGGCGGTGGCCGTGTTTCAGAAGCTTGGCCATGTACTGACCGAATATCTGGGCCACAAACCTCAAGTCGCCAGTTCCTATGGCTACGCCGCCCCTTCGGATGACCCGGAAGTCGTGTTGACGCTGATGCAAAAGGCCATCGATGCCTGTGGCTATACAGGCCGGATCGCGTTTGCGCTCGATTGCGCGTCAAGCGAGATGTACGACAAGGAAACCCGCACGTATCTGCTGAAAGGCAAACGGGTGTCCACCTCCGAACTCATTGCCTATGCCCGCTTCCTGACCGAGAAATTCAATTTGGTCTTCATCGAGGATTTGCTCGATGAAAACGACTGGGAAGGTTACAGCACGGCGGTTCGAGAAATTCGACGATCGATCATTCTGGGCGACGATCTCACGGTCACCAGTCTCCCGTTACTTGAGCGGGCTTTCGAGACTCGTGCCGTGGACGGGTTCGTGTTGAAGCCGAACCAGGTTGGAACGATCACGGAGGCGATGGACGCCTATCGATTTGCGCTGCAACACGGAATGATCGCGGTGCCCTCGGGCCGCTCCGGTGGTGTCGTGGATGACGTCGTGATGGATTTTTCGGTCGGCCTCGAAGTTCCGCTCCAGAAGAATGGCGCCCCCCGTTCCGGCGAGCGGATCGAAAAGCTCAACTTTCTGTTGCGGGCAAATGCGCGAAGCCCGGGTTGCCGCCTCTACGACATTTCACCACTTCTCCGATTCTGACCACTGAGTCGGGATCGACGCTTGACACCCAACATCTTCCTTTTTCGACGAGGTCTGCACCATGTATCCCAAAATCGACTTTCTGTACCTTTCCGAGCCGGACATGATCGCAGCTGGCGTGCTGGATGCCGCGCGCTGCGTGTCCGTATGCGAGGAGACATTCGGACTCCTCGGCAGAGGCGACTATCTGATGGGTGGCGCCAATCACAATAACCACGGAATGAACATCGTCTTCCCGAAAGAGACGAAGTTCCCGAACATGCCGGTTGCCGGTCCGG
Organism: Burkholderia sp. Bp9015; assembly: GCF_003853505.1. Lineage (NCBI taxonomy): Bacteria > Pseudomonadati > Pseudomonadota > Betaproteobacteria > Burkholderiales > Burkholderiaceae > Burkholderia > Burkholderia sp. Bp9015. Next base: position 63,150 of record NZ_QTPZ01000044.1, on the reverse strand, counting down.
ACCGCCGCTTTGCTGCAATGCCCGGTTATCTGGGCGGTCGCTTCGACGTGTGCGGCAACAAATGGTACGGATCGAATCACGCCAATGCCGAGAAAGGCCTGCCGCGCTCGATCTTGACCATGATGCTCAATGACAAGGACACGGGCGCGCCGCTGGCGCTGATGTCGGCGAACTTGTTGAGCGCGGCCCGAACCGGAGCCGTGCCGGGAGTGGCGGCAAAGTATCTGGCCAACCAAGATGCGAGAAGTATGTCTGTTATCGGTTGCGGCCCGATCAACAAGGCGTGCTTCACCGCGATCATGACCCAGCTCGGCTCGATCCAGCACGTCGTCTGTTTCGACGTCTTCCTCGACAAGGCGAACGAGTTCGCCGGTTGGGTTCGGCAAACGTACGGGATTACCGCCGTCGGTACCGATGAGGCCGAGCAAGGCTTCCGCGATGCAGATGTCATCACCGTGGCAGCGTCGCGTCTTAAGCCGCTTTATTTCAAGGACGAATGGATCAAGGAGGGCGCGACCATTCTCGTCTCGGGCCCGTTCAATACCGACGAGTCGTTCCTGACCGGCGCCAGGATCGTATACGACCATACCCCGCTGCAGGAAGCCTATGTCGAGGACGCAATCGCATCGGGCAATAAGGAAAGCTACTACAGCAGCGTCATTGGCGGCCCGTTCTTCCGTCTGATCGATGCAGGCAAGCTGCCCGCCCTGCCTGACTCGACCAGCCTCGGTCATGTCGTGAATGGCGACAAGCCGGGCCGGGAGAGCACGAAGGAGCGTGTCATCTTCATAGCATGCGGGATGGCGGTTTTCGACATCAGCTGGGGGACGGAGCTCTATAACAACGCGCGGGAAAGGAAGATCGGCACGCCCCTCAATTTGTGGGAAAAGCCGGCTCTCTGATCGGGTCGCCGTGAATCGCGCTCCCGGCAATTGAGCCGCCTGGATCCCCCTGGAAGGTGCCGAGCGCCAGTGTCGGGGCTTTCCTGAGCCTTCGGCCATAGGCCGAAGGCTCATGCCGGGCGAATGCTGGCGAGCATCGAGGTTTGGGACCGCTTGCACCAAGTACTCTTGGCAAAGCTGCGTGCAGCGGACCGCCTCGATTGGTCACGTTGATCTGAGTAACCGTGTTGAATGACAAGCTGTGAGAGGTTGATTTTGAGCATTCAGGTGTTAGCCACCCCTCGTCATTTACATCGCTCGCGACGCACTTTTTCCACTTCGACGCAATGATAAGTTTGCACATCTCATTGAATTTCAGAAAAAAAACCTCAGGAACAGCGTGAATTCGCGAATACGACGAAAATTCCACATTGATATGAATTTTTATTCAAAGACAACTTATTGAGACTGCGGACATCTTTTCTGAGAGACAACAACAACAAATACCCGCGCACCACCCTCCCACCCTCCCCCGTACCGGCAACCACCAGGCTAACTGTACCGGTACTGTACAGAAAACCGTCGCTACACTGACTCCATCCCAGTCCCGAACACGAATGGAGAATCCGCGATGGACTTCCTCACCCTCAGCGCATTGCCCGCCGGCATGCTGTTCGCGCTCGTCACGTCGATCACGCCCGGCCCGAACAACACGATGCTGCTCGCGTCCGGCGTCAATTTCGGTTTCCGCCGCACGATGCCGCACCTGTTCGGCATCAGCATCGGCGTCGCGATCCTGATGCTGTGCGTCGGCTTCGGCCTCGGCGAAGCATTCCGCCGCGTGCCGGTCCTGTACACGATCCTCGAAGTCGCGAGCGTCGTGTACCTGCTGTACCTCGCCTGGCGCATCGGCACGTCCGGCGAAGTGAAGGCGCAAGGCGCCAAGCCGCGGCCGATGACGTTCCTCGAAGCCGCCGCGTTCCAGTGGGTCAATCCGAAGGCGTGGATGATGGTGCTGACCGCCGCGACGACGATCCGCCTGTCCGCCGACTACGGGATGAACGCCGCGTGGATGGCCGTCGTGTTCATCCTGATCGGCTTTCCGTGCATCAGCCTGTGGGCCGCGTTCGGCCAGGGCCTGCGCCGCTTCCTGTCGAACCGCCGCGCACTGCGCATCTTCAACGTGACGATGGCCGTGCTGCTGATCCTGTCGCTGTATCCGCTCGTCGCGCATCTGCTGCCGCAGTAAGCGCTCACGAGCACAGCCGTTGAGCTTCACGCCGTGCAGGCGTACCCTTTTGGTACGGGCGCGCGCAATCGCTGCGGCGGTTGCGCCGCATCTGCATGGAGGTGGCCGATGAAGCCAATGCTGAAGACCGGCGAGCACATCGAGGGCATGCACTGGATCGCCGAGTACCACCCGCTCACGCACGAGATCCGCGTGCTGCGCGAGAACATCGAAGTGGGTACGTACTGCGCGCCGCCCACGCTGTTCGGCGACGAGGAAGCGCTGGGCGCCGCGAACCTTGCCGATCATCGCAGCCAGGAGGCCGCACTGCGCGCGTATCTGCGCAACTTCGTCAAGGAACACGACGCGGAGGAGTAGCGGCGCGGCGGCCGGAATGGCGACGGGCCGCCGAAGCGGCCCGGTCTGTCGTTGCGTGTGAGCCGTCTTGCGACCCGCCGCGGCATGCCGAACACACGCAGGGCCGGCGCATCGCCCCGGCCCCGAATCCGCTCAATGCCCGAGCGACTCGATCTTGCCGGACGGCTGCGCGACACCGTGCGGCCGCGCCGCCTGCTTGATCAGCAACGCGAGGCACGCGAGCAAGCCCGCGACCGCGATCGTCGCGAACACGCCCGCGAACGAGAAGTGCCGGCGCGTCAGTTCGGCGACGAGGAACGACCCGGCGATCCCGCCGAAGCGGCCGACACCCAGCATCCATGCCACGCCCGTACCGCGCCCTTCGGTCGGATAGAACGCGGCGGCAAGCGCCGGCATCGACGATTGCGCGGTGTTCATCAGCACGCCGGCGATGAACACGACCAGCACGAGCATCCCCACATTGCCTGCCGCCTGCCCGATCGCATACACGCTGATCGCGGTCAGCGCGTAACACACGGCAATCACGCGGTTCGCGTTGAAACGGTCCATCAGCACGCCGCACAGCACCGCGCCGACGCCGCCGAGCGGGAACAGCGCGGAGATCAGCGTCGCGCTCTTCGGCGTCAGACCGGCATCCTTCAGCAGGATCGGCATCCAGTTGATCGACGCGTAGAAGATCACGAGGCCCATGAAATACGCGATCCACAGCATCACCGAGCCGACGATGTACGAGCGCGACACCACGACGCCGATCCCCTTGCCGCCCGTCTGCGGCGCGGCTTCGGTCATCGCGAACGAGCCGGCGTTCAGCGCGTCGCGCGAGATCCGTGCGAGCGTCGCGCGGATCCGCTCGACGCCCTGACCTTGCGCGACCATGAAGCGCACCGATTCCGGCATCTTCAGCAGCAACAGCACGCCGAGCAGCAGCGGCGTCACACCGCCGAGCATCAGCACGCTGCGCCAGCCGAAATGCGGGATCATCCACGCGGCGAGAAAACCGCCGAACGCGGCGCCGAGCGGGAAGCCGCAGAACATCAGGTTGATCACGGTCGCGCGGCGCTTGTCCGGGCAGAACTCGCCCATCATCGTGACCGCGTTCGGCATCGCGGCGCCCAACCCGACGCCGGTAATGAAACGCAGGATCGTCAGGTGTCCGATGGTGTTCGAGAACGCGGACACGAAGCACGCGACGCCGAACAGGAACACCGATCCGAGCAGCAGCGAGCGGCGCCCGAGGCGGTCGGACAGCGGGCCCGACACGAGCGCGCCGCACGCGAGGCCGAACAGCGCGGCGCTCAGCACGGGTGCGAGATCGGGTTTGGTGAGGTTCCATTCGCCCAGCAGCGAAGGTGCGATGAAGCCGATCGCGGCCGTATCGAAGCCGTCGAGCAGCACGATCACGAAACACATCAGGAACACGAGCCACTGGAAGCCGCCGAACGGCTGCTCGTTGATGAAGGTCTGGATATCGACCACGGGTGTGCGATTCATCGCGTGTCTCCTATGTAAACAACGCAGCTTGATGGCCGCGCCTTTCCTTGTACGCGCGCCGATTCGTCGCCGGCGCGTCATGCATCGTCGACACCGGCCGGCAGTGGCAGGCGTCGCGATCGGGTCACGGCCGGCGCGCGCCGGCCGTGTGATTCAGCCGCGCCTAGGCGGCCGCATCCTGTTCCTTGAAGATCTTGTCCGCGAGATGGAACGCGGAATTCGCGGCCGGCACGCCGCAATAGATCGCGGTCTGCAGCAGCACTTCCTTGATCTCGTCGCGCGTCACGCCGTTGTTGCGCGCGGCGCGCAGGTGCAGCGCGAGTTCCTCGCCGCGGTTCAGCGCGACCATCATCGCGATGGTCAGCAGGCTGCGCGTATGGCGCGGCAGGCCGTCTCGCGTCCAGATCTCGCCCCACGCATAGCGCGTGATCAGGTTCTGGAATTCGTCGGTCACTTCGGTGCGGTTCTCGATCGAACGGTCGACGTGCGCGTCGCCGAGCACCGCGCGACGCACCTTCATCCCTGCTTCATAACGTTGCTGGTCGTCCATCGTCGGTGCCTCACGCGGTCAGGAAGTCGAGCAGCGCGCGGTTGAAGCCGTCGGTGCACTCGATGTTCGAAATGTGCGCGGCGTCGAATTCGACGTGACGCGCGCCCGGAATTGCAGCAGCCAGCGCACGGCCCTGGTCGGGCGGCGTCGACATGTCCTTCGCACCGGTCACGACGAGCACCGGCAGCGCGATGCCCTTCACTTCCTCGCGCAGGTCGGCCGCGTTCAGCGCGTCGCAGTTCGCGGCGTAACCGTCCTTGTCGGTATGCACGAAGGTGTCGCGGATCGCGTCGAACAGGCGCGGCTCGCGTTCGACGAATGCGTCGGTGAACCAGCGCGGCAGCACGGCGTCGGCCAGCGCGGCCATCCCTTCGGCACGCGCCTTCTGCGCACGCGGCGCCCACACTTCCGGCGAGCCGATCTTCGCGGCGGTGTTCGACAGCACGGCGCGCACGATGCGCGACGGGAAACGCGCGGCGAGCGCGGCGCCGGTCAGGCCGCCCATCGAGATCCCGCAGAAGTGCGCGCGCTCGATGCCGACGTGGTCGAGCAGGCCGATCACGTCGCCCGCGAGCTGGTCGACCGTGTACGAGCCGGCCGGTGCTTCGGAATGGCCGTGGCCGCGCGTGTCGTAGCGCAGGATGTTGAAGTGCTGCGTGAGCGGGCGGATCTGCGGCGCCCACATCTGCAGGTCGGCGCCGAGCGAGTTCGAGAAGACGAGCCACGGCGCGTCGTCGCGCGCGGCACGGTCGATCCGGTAATGCAGTTTCACGCCGTTGACAGTGGCGAAAGGCATCAGTGTTCTCCTGGTTGTGTCGTGCCCGCGTGCAGCGCGAGCACGGCGTCGACGTAGGCCTGCGCCTCGCCGACGTAATGTGCGGGATCGAGCAGCCGCGCGAGCGCGTCGCGCGACAGGTGAGCCGATACGGTCGCATCGGCGGCGAGCACGTCGAACAGCGTCGCACCGGTGCGCACGGCTTCTTTCGACGCATGCTCGACGACATGATGCGCATCGAGCCGGCCGATCCGGTCGCCAAGGGCGAGCATCACGGCTTCGCCGAGGATCAGCCCGTGCGTCAGGTCGAGGTTCGCGGCAAGGCGTTCGGTGTTCACGTCGAGGCCCGCGACGATCTGCGCGATCTGCGCAAGCGCGCCGCCGGTCAGACGCGCGAGGTCGGGCAGCGCATCCCATTCGGCCTGCCAGCCGCCGAGCGCGCGCTCGTGCTCCTGGACCATCCCCGCGAACACGGTCGCGACGAGATTCGGCGCGCGCACCGCGGCGGTCAGCACGGCCGCGCAACCGACCGGGTTGCGCTTGTGCGGCATCGTCGACGAGCCGCCCTTGCCGGCGGCCGCCGGTTCGCCGAGCTCGCCGACTTCGGTCTGCATTTGCAGCGACACGTCGCGCGCGATCTTGCCGAGCGTGCCGGTCAGCATCCCGAAGCAGGACGCGGCTTCCGCGATGCGGTCGCGCTGCGTATGCCACGGCACGGCCGGCAGCGCGAGCCGCAGGTCGGCCGCGAGCGCGGCGCTCACGCCGGCCGCGTGCTCGCGCAGGCTCGCCAGCGTGCCGGCCGCGCCGCCGAACTGCAGCACCAGTGCGCGCGCACGCAATTCGGCGAAGCGCGCGCGATGGCGCAGCAGCGCGTCGAGCCATTGCGCGAATTTGAGGCCGAGCGTGATCGGCAGCGCCTGCTGCAGCCACGTGCGGCCGATCATCGGCGTCGCACGATGCGTGCGCGCGAGCGTCGCGAGCGACGCGCACGCTTCGTCGAGCAGCGGCTCGAGCACGTCGAGCGTGTCGCGCAGCTGCAGCACGGTCGCGGTATCGATGATGTCCTGGCTCGTCGCGCCCCAGTGCACGAACTTCGCTGCCTCCGGGTCGTCGGCCTTCACTTGCGCGGTGAGCTGCTTGACGAGCGGGATCGCGAGATTGCCGCCGAGCGCCGCGCCGTGCGCGAGCGCGTCGGCGTCGAGCCGGCCGGCGTCGCACGCGCGTTCGATCGGCGCGACCGCGGTGGCGGGAATCACCTGCTGCGCGGCGAGCGCGCGCGCGAGCGCGGCCTCGACGTCGAGCATCCGCTGGATCGTCGCGCGGGGCGACCAGATCCGGTTGAGCGGCTCGGTGCCGCAAATGAGGGAGGTCAGGCGGGCGCTGTCTTCGAGCATGGCATCAGATTGGGGAAACGGCGTGCGCTTATTGTCTACCCAAGCGTGCCGGCGTGCGCGGGATCGCGCGCGCCGGCACGCTTGCCGGTCAGGCCGCGGCCTTGCGCGTCGCGTCGATCAGCGGCACGCCGGTCAGCTTCTGCAGTTCGTCGAACGACAGGTCGGTGAAGATCTCGCTCACCGCGAGGCCGTCGGCCGTCACGTCGAGCACCGCGAGATCGGTGTAGATGCGGCTCACGCATTGCACGCCGGTGACCGGATACGAGCACTGCGCGACGATCTTGCTCTCGCCCTGCTTCGTCAGGTGCTCCATCATCACGAACACCTGCTTCGCGCCGATCGCGAGGTCCATCGCGCCGCCGACGGCCGGAATCGCATCCGGCGCGCCCGTATGCCAGTTCGCGAGGTCGCCGTTCGCCGACACCTGGAATGCGCCGAGCACGCAGTAGTCGAGGTGGCCGCCGCGCATCATCGCGAACGAATCCGAGTGGTGGAAATACGCGCCGCCGGTGAGCAGCGTCACGTGCTGCTTGCCGGCGTTGATCAGCTCGTCGTCTTCCTCGCCGGGCGCGGGCGCCGGGCCCATGCCGAGCAGGCCGTTCTCGCTGTGCAGGAAGATCTCCTTGCTCGGGTCGAGGTGGTTCGCCACCAGCGTCGGCACGCCGATGCCGAGGTTCACGTACGCGCCTTCGGGAATGTCCTGGGCGACGCGCTTGGCCATTTCATCGCGGGTCAGTCGTTTCATGTCGGGTCTCCTCGGTCAGGCAGCTTGCGATGCAGCATGTTCGGCAGCCAGCTCGGCCGCGTGCGCGGCCTGCGGCACTTCGACGACGCGCTGCACGAAAATGCCCGGCGTCACGATGTGTTCCGGGTTCAGCCCGCCGAGCGGCACGACTTCCGACACCTGCACGATCGCGACCTTCGCGGCGCTCGCCATGATCGGCCCGAAGTTGCGCGCGGTCTTGCGATAGACGAGGTTGCCCCAGCGATCGCCCTTGTACGCCTTGACCAGCGCGAAATCGGCGTGGATCGGCGTCTCGAACACGTACGACTTGCCGTCGATCACACGCGTTTCCTTGCCTTCCGCGAGCTTCGTGCCGAAGCCGGTCGGCGTGAAGAAGCCGCCGATGCCGGCGCCCGCCGCGCGGATCCGCTCCGCGAGGTTGCCCTGCGGCACGAGCTCCAGCTCGATCTCGCCCGCGCGGTACAGCGCGTCGAACACCTGCGAGTCGCTCTGGCGCGGAAACGAACAGATGATCTTGCGCACCCGCTTCGCCTTGAGCAGCGCCGCGAGGCCGGTCTCGCCGTTGCCCGCGTTGTTGTTGACGATCGTCAGGCCGCGCGCGCCCTGCTCGATCAGCGCGTCGATCAGCTCGGACGGCATGCCTGCCGTGCCGAACCCGCCGATCATGATGGTCGCGCCGTCGTGGACGTCCGCGACCGCCGATTGAAGCGATTCGAAAATCTTGTTGACCATGTCTCTTCCTGATACGAACCCGCGGCTCGATGCGCGGCCTGTCGAGGGGACACGCGCGTGTCGCGTGCCGCGTCGAAGGCCGTCGTCGACCTTCGGCATTTGTTCGCTTATCGAACCGAGATTCGATTAGCGAACGATGGGCCGATCATAGAGTCGCGCACAGCGCGTTGTCAAGGCGGGATCCCTCGGGGGGCGTCTGGTCGTCGAACGGCAGGCCGACGTAGTTTTCGGCGAGCGACTGCGCGGCGGCCCGCGAGCGCGTCACGTACTTCAGCTCGGCAAACTTCAGGCGATTGACGAACGGCGAGTCCTCCGGCGACGCATGCAGCATGTTCGTCATGAAGTACGAGAAATGCTCGGCGCGCCACACGCGTTCGAGACAGGTCGCCGAGTAGCGCTCGAGCGGCGTCGCGTCGCCGTTGCGGTAGCGGGCGCCGAGCGCGCGGGACAGCGCGCGGACGTCGGCCACCGCGAGGTTCATCCCCTTCGCGCCGGTCGGCGGCACGATGTGCGCGGCGTCGCCGGCGAGGAACAGGCGGCCGTGCTGCATCGTCTCCGACACGAAGCTGCGCATCGGCGTCACGCTCTTCTGCGTGATCCGGCCCTCGGTCGGCGTCCAGCCGGTGTCGTTCGAGAAGCGCGTGTGCAGTTCGTCCCAGATCCGCGCGTCGGACCATTCGGCGAGGTCTTCGTCGGGCTTGCACTGCAGGTAGAGGCGCGTGACCGTCGGCGAGCGCATCGAGAACAGTGCGAAACCGTTGTCGTGATGCGCGTAGACGAGTTCGTCGAGCGACGGCGCCGCGTCGGCGAGGATGCCGAGCCACGCGAACGGATAGACGCGCTCGAACGTGTTCAGCCGCTCGGCCGGAATCGTCTGCCGCGCGACGCCGTGAAAGCCGTCGCAGCCGGCGATGTAGTCGCAGTCGATGCGGTCTTCGCGGCCGTCGGCATGCTTGAACGTGACGAACGGGCGCTCGCTCTCGACATCGTGCAGCGCAACGTCGCTCACTTCGAAATGCATCGCGTGGCCGTGCTCGACGCCGGCCGCGATCAGGTCGCGCACCACTTCGTGCTGGCTGTAGACGGTGATCGCGCGCCCGCCGGTGAGCGCGCTCAGGTCGATGCGATGGCGCTGGCCCGAGAACAGCAGCTCGATGCCGTGGTGTTCGAGCCCTTCGCGGCGCATCCGCTCGCCGAGGCCGGCTTCGTTCAGCGTATCGACCGTGCCCTGCTCCAGCACGCCGGCGCGGATGCGGTTCTCGCAATATTCGCGCGAACGCGCCTCGACGAGGATGGAATCCACGCCTTGCAGGCGCAGCAGATGGGAAAGCAAAAGGCCGGACGGACCGGCGCCGATGATGGCGACCTGGGTGCGCATTGTTCGTCTCCTGAACATTGGTTCGAGTAATGGAACCCATTTGAGCGCTTTCCCGACTATGCAGCAACGCGATTCAGGAGATATGTTGTATACGCTTTGAAGATACTGGCTCCCGTGATGGAAACGCTCGATCTGAACCTGATTCCGTACCTCGTCGCGCTGGACGACACGCGCAACGTCAGCCGCGCCGGCGACCTGCTCGGCGTGAGCCAGCCGCGCGTGAGCACCGCGCTCGGCCGCCTGCGCGAGTATTTCGGCGATCCGCTGTTCGTGCGCACGTCGCGCGGGATGGAGCCGACGCCGCGCGCGCTCGCGCTGCTGCCGGCCGCGCGCGATGCGCTCGCGCAGATCGAGCGCGGCCTCGTCGCGCCGCACGACTTCGATCCGGCGGCGAGCACGCATACGTTCTCGATCGCGCTGTCGGACGTCGGCGAGATCGTGTTCCTGCCGAAACTGCTGCAGGCGTTCGCGACGCGCGCGCCGCACGCGAACCTGCGCTCGGTCTCGCTCGCGCACGACGAAGTCGGCCGCGGCCTCGAAGCCGGCTCGATCGATCTCGCGGTCGGCTATTTCCCCGATCTCGACGGCAACAACTTCTTCCAGCAGCGTCTGTTTACACACCGGTTCGTCTGCCTGATGCGGCGCGGCCATCCGCTCGAACAGGCGCGCCCGTTCACGGCCGAGCAGTTCCTCGCATGCGGGCATGCGGTGGTGCGCGCCGAAGGGCGCAGCCAGGAGGTGCTCGAGAAATACCTCGCGAAGCAGCGCATGCAGCGCCGCGCGGTGCTCGAGACGCCGCACTTCATGAGCCTGCCGTTCATCCTGAGCCGCACCGACCTGATCGCGACGGTGCCGCACGCGATCGGCTATGCGTATGCGGCGGAGCACGCGTTCATCGTGCCGGTCGAGCCGCCGGTGCCGCTGCCGCGCTTCGACCTGAAGCAGCACTGGCATCGCAAGTTCCACAACGATCCGCGCACCGCGTGGCTGCGCGGCGTCGTCGCGTCGCTGTTCAACGACGAGCAGGACGAGTGGCCGAAGTGACGCGGGGTGTGCGGCAGGCCGCACGCACGACCCGCGAAAGCATGAAACAATGACCGGATATCCGCGCCGCCGCAGGCGGCCGCATTCGATGGAGCGACTAGATGGGTAAAAAGAACGCGCGGCCCGAGCCGGCCGCATCCCGGCCGAGCCGCGAAGAAGCGGAGGATGCCGTTCGCGTGCTGCTGCGCTGGGCCGGCGACGATCCCGCCCGCGAAGGGCTGCTCGACACGCCGGCGCGCGTCGTGCGCGCATACGAAGAGTTCTTCGCCGGCTATGCGCTGGAACCGCGCGACATCCTCGCGCGCACGTTCAGCGAAGTCGACGGCTACGACGAGATGATCGTGCTGAAGGACATCCGCTTCGAGAGCTACTGCGAGCACCACATGGTGCCGATCATCGGCCGCGCGCACGTCGCGTATCTGCCGAACCATCGCGTGGTCGGCATCTCGAAGCTCGCGCGCCTCGTCGACGCGTTCGCGAAGCGCCTGCAGATCCAGGAAAAGATGACCGTGCAGATCGCCGACACGCTGTTCGACGTGCTGCAGCCGAAGGGCGTCGGCGTGATCCTCGAAGCCGCGCACCAGTGCATCTCGACGCGCGGCATTCACAAGCCGGGCGTCGAAATGGTCACGTCGCGCATGCTCGGCACGTTCCGCACCGATCCGTCGACGCGGCGCGAATTCCTGTCGATCGTCGCCAATCCTTCTTCAGTCAACCTGACGAATACGTAATGCAGTCCACGAAGCAAGCGGCACACGCGCCGGTCGTGCTCGTGACCGGCGCCGCGCGCCGGGCCGGGCGCGCGTTCGCCGAGTATTTCGCCGCGCACGGCTATCGCACCGCGGTCCACTACGACCGCTCCGCCGATGCCGCACTGGCGGCGGCCCGCACGATCGCCGAACGCGGGCATGATTCGGTCGCGTTGCAGGCCGACCTGTCGGATGCCGTGCAGATCACCGCACTGATCGACCAGGTCTACGCGCGCTTCGGCCGTCTCGACGTGCTGGTCAACAACGCGTCGGTGTTCTGGCAGGACCATTTCCCGAGCTTCGACCTCGCGGCATTCGACCAGGCCTGGGCCGTCAACTGCCGCGCGCCGATCCTGCTCACGCGCGCGTTCTACGAACGGGCCCGCGCGGCCGGCACGCAGGGCGTCGTCGTCAACGTGGTCGACCAGAAGATCAAGGAAAACTTCCACCGCGACCATTTCAGCTACACGGTCGCGAAGGCCGCGCTCGGCAACCTCACGCAGATGCTCGCGCTGTCGTCGTCGCCGGTGCTGCGCGTGAATGCGGTGTTCCCCGGGCTGATGCTGCCGAGCGACGACCAGACGCAGGCCGACTTCGAACACGCGAGCCGCGCGTCGACGCCGCTCGCGCGCATCGCCGGCCCCGACGACGTCGCGAGCGCGATCCTGCTGCTGACGGGCAGCGCGTACAACGGCGTGGATTTCGTCGTCGATGCGGGGCAGAACCTGATCCGCGTCGACCAGGACGTGCTCTACAAGCATCGCTCGCCGGCCGGCAAGCACTGACGAAGCGGGGGTGCGGCGGCAGCCGTGCACCCTCTTGGCACATCGGTATGCGGGTGTCGGCGCGCGCCTTCGCTGCGCCTGCGTCTTCGCCGCGCGAACGACAGTTTCGCCGTTTGCGCGCCGCGTTACGGCTTCTCGCCGCTGCCGCCTTCGCGGACCTTGCCCTGCGCGACGCTCGTGCCGGGCGGCACGCTGTGCGTAAGCCACACGTTGCCGCCGATCACCGAGCCGCGCCCGATCGTCACGCGGCCGAGAATGGTCGCGCCCGCATAGATCACCACGTCGTCCTCGACGATCGGATGCCGCGCGTTGCCCTTCACCAGCGTGCCGTCCCCATCGGCCGGGAAGCTCTTCGCGCCGAGCGTGACGGCCTGGTACACGCGCACGCGCTCGCCGATGATCGCGGTTTCGCCGATCACGACACCGGTGCCGTGATCGATGAAGAAGCTCGGGCCGATCTGCGCGCCCGGGTGAATGTCGATGCCGGTGGCCGAGTGCGCGATTTCATTGATGAAACGGGCGAGCAGCGGCACACCGAGTTGGTGCAGCGCATGCGCGAGCCGATGGTGCATCATCGCGAACACGCCGGGATAGCACAGCAGGATCTCGGTGATGTGCTGCGCGGCCGGATCGCCCGCGTAGGCGGCCTGGATGTCGCTGACCAGCAGCGCGCGAACCACCGGCAACTGCCGGCCGAACTCGCGCGCGATCTCGAACGCGCGTTCGTCGAGTTCCGCGAATGGCGTGTCCGCATGCTCCGGCAGGAACGGCAGCGCGCGGCGGATCTGTTCGGACAGGATCCGCAGCGTGCTTTCGAGCGTGTGGCCGACGTAGTAGTCGACGCTTTCGTCGGTCAGATCCGGCGCGCCGTAGTGCGTCGGGAACATCGACGCACGCAGGCCGGTGACGATCTTGCAGATCGCGTCGCGCGACGGCAGCTCGCGGATGCCGCGCGGATGACGCGTGCGGTGAAGTTCCTCGCGCGATTCGCGCAAGCCGGCAACGATTTCTTCGAGGCCCCACTGACGGGCGGGTGATGTCGACATATGCCAATGCAGGCAGCCGCGCGCGATCGCACGGCCGCTAATAAAGTGACGGGTTCCGCAAGATTACCGCGTTTTCGCCGGGCAGCGGCACGCCGGGGGATCGGCCGGACGGCCGCCGCTGCCGCCGCGCGACGGCGTCAGATCGTGACGCTGCTCGCGTCGATCCAGCGCACGGCCCAGTCGCGCGCATGCGCGATCGCGTCGCCTTCGTCGTTGAACTGGAGCTCGCTCGGGAAAAAACGGTTCGCGACGAGTTCCCCGTCACTCGATCGGGAGATCACGACGTAGGGCTTGAACGATCCGTCAGTGGCGCGCGCGGGCGCGCAATTCAACAGATAACCGCGGTGCGTGAAGGCAGTAGTCGCTTGCATGAATCCGCCACCTCTAGTCCCTTTGCTTGTTGTTCGCTACCCGTCTCTAAGGGTGCTGCGGAGCCCGGTGCGGGCAGAGTCGGCGCGTACTGCATCCCCTGTCGCCGCTTCGCAGGAAAAGAATCATACTCTGTAGAAAACGGGTGTTCTAGCTGAAATAAATCATGACAAATCAGTGCGCGCCGCGCGACCGCGGCGATCGCCCGCGCACCAATTTCCCGTCTTGCCCGGAACGGGATTTGCTTCGATCCGGAGCGCTACGCCGCCAGGAGAGCCGTGATGGAAACGTCAGCTCAAGCGCACGCCGCGCATCCGCGCAGCATCGAACTCGACAACGACGATACGCACGACAGCACCGTCGACACCGACGGCAAGAATCGCGAGGCGGCGCGTCTCGCGAGCGGCAGCCCCTTCCCGCCCGACCAGATCACGGGCAGCAACGCGTCGCTCGTCAACGCGATGCCGGAGGCCGGTGACGGCTTCGCCGGCTTCGACAGCCGGCCGGGCGGCAATCATCCGGCGTTCGCGCTGCGGGCCGGCTACATGGTGATCGAGAAGGGGTTCGACGCGCCGTCGCACGCGGGCGACGCGCCGTACGGCCCGGTTCACCGGATGTACGGCAGCGCGCACTGGCCCGGCCACGGACGCCGGCCGGAACGGGTGATCGAAATCACCGCGGTGCCGCGGTAACGCACGTAGCGTTTGAATCGATCGTTCGATCGGCGGGTTGAAGGGCGCCGACGGCCGATGGCGGCGGACCGGCGTGCGCGTTCGCGCGCCGGCCGGTCGCTCGGTGCGCAGGCGGTGCGATCTTCCGAATCGGCGTCGGAATCGATATCGGCGCCCGGTTCGGGTTCGGCACGCGGGATTTCACGACGCCGATGCATCGGCATTGATCGAAGTCACGTCCTCGCGATACGGATGCGATTCAATGCCCATTCGCGACCGCCGGCACGTCGCTGCAAAGTCCCCGCCGTTGGTTTACCCTGCCTCGCAGCGACGCACGGCCGTTCGGCCGACTTCCGTTCAATCCGCCACTCGGAGACACTATGTACAAGCGCATTCTGGTTGCCATCGACGGCAGCGACACCGCACGCCACGCGTTCGACGCCGCCCTCGCGCTCGCAAAGGAGCACGGTGCCGAACTGCAGCCGTTCTACGTCGTCGAAAACGCCGCGATCTACTACAACGTGCCGGGCTACGACCCGTCCGTGCTGCGCGATCAGCTCATCGCGCAAGGCAATGCGCTCGCGGCGGATTTCAGGAAGCTGATGCAGGCGGCCGGCGTGAAGGGCGAGACGCTGACGAGCGAGGCGTCGTCGCTCAACGACGTGTCGACGCTGATCCTCGACGGTGCGAAAGCATTCGGCGCCGACCTCCTCGTGCTCGGCACGCACGGCCGCCGCGGGTTCCGTCGCCTCGTGCTCGGCAGCATCGCCGAACAGTGCGTGCGGCATGCGACGCTGCCCGTGCTGCTGATCCCGGCCGCCGCGCATACGGACGATCAGGAAGGCTGAGCGGTGTCGGCATCGGCATCGGCATCGGCATCAGGATCGGCATCGGCGTGCGCGGCGCGGCGCGCACGCGCAGCGGCGTGCCTGCACGCAGGCCGCTGCAATGCCCGCGGCATGTGCGCGCGGTCGCGACGTTTTGTCGCCCGACAGCGGCAACTTGCGGTGGGACAATGATTCCGTCGATTCAATGCCGGAGTAAACGATCATGTTGACGCCCGTCGCCACACGCCCCGCCGTACCGTCCCATGCAGGCACCTGGGCGCCCCGCCAGGCCCCGCACTGCTCGTCGTGCGCAATGCGGCACCTGTGCATGCCGCAGGGCCTCGCACCCGACGCGCTCAGCCGCCTCGAATCGGTCATCTGCGCGGCACGCCCGGTCAAGCGCGGCGAAGCGCTGTTCCGCGAAGGCGACACCTTCGACAACCTGTACGCCGTGCGCTCGGGTTCGCTGAAAACCGTCGCCACGCGCCACGACGGCCGCGAGCAGGTCACCGGCCTGCACCTCGCGGGCGAGGCGCTCGGCCTCGACGGTATCTGCGACGACACGCACCCGCGCACCGCGGTCGCGCTGGAAGACAGCTCGGTCTGCGTGATTCCGTACAGCGCGCTCAAGTCGCTGTGCTCGGAAGCCGGCACGATGCAGCTGCGCATGCACAAGCTGATGAGCGAACAGATCGTGCGCGAAACGTCGCAGACCATGCTGCTCGGTTCGCTGAACGCCGAAGAGCGCGTCGCCGCATTCCTGCTCGACGTGTCGGCACGCTACCTGAAGCGCGGTTACTCGCCGTCGGAATTCAACCTGCGGATGACGCGCGAAGACATCGGCAGCTACCTCGGCATGACGCTCGAAACGGTCAGCCGCACACTGTCGAAGTTCCAGAAGCGCGGCCTGATCGAAATGCACGGCCGCCTCGTGCAGATCGTCGACTTCGACGGCCTGCACCACGTCTGACCCCGCGCGGCGCGTGACCTGCGCGCCGCCGCCGGCCGCCATTCGCCGCGCCCGCCTCGATCAGTCGAGAAACAGCGCGGCGCGCGCCTTCAGTGCCGCGCTGAAGTCGTCGAGCCAGCCGATCGACAGGCGCCAGCTCTGCCAGTACAGATCGATATCGACGGTCCGCCCGCGCGACATGTCGACCAGTTCGCCCGCCGCCAGCTGGCGATCGACCATCCGGTCCGGGCACATCCCCCATCCCAGCCCCGTTTCGCAAGCGCGCAGGTAGCCCGCGACGTGCGGGATCCAGTGTTGCGGCGGATCGAGATCCGCGCGCGTCACGCGCCGGACGAAGCGCGCCTGCAAGCCATCCTTCGAATTGAACATCACGCACGGCGCGCGGCGCAGCGCATCGCGCGTGATGCCCGCACCAAAATAGCGCGCGTAAAACGCCGGCGAACACACCGCGCGATAGCGGATACGCCCGAGCCGCATCGACCGGCATCCCTGGATCGGCTCGGCCTGCGCGGTCACCGCGCCCTGCACGCTGCCATCGCGAATTCGCGCGGCCGTATGGTCCTGGTCGTCGATCACGAGGTCGAGCAAGGTCTCGCGCTCGGTGCAGAACGGCCCGACCGCATCGATGAACCAGGTCGCGACGCTGTCGTCGTTGACGGCGACACGCAACGTCGGCCATGCGCTCGCGATCTGGCCCGGCAAGGCGGGCATCCGGCCGCCCAGTTCGGCCTCGAGCAATTGCACGCGCTCGGTATGCCGGCACAGCAGCGCACCCGACGTCGTCGCGACGCACGGCTGCCCGCGCTTGACGAGCACGCTGCCGACACGCTCCTCCAGCAGTTTCACGCGCTGCGATACCGCCGACGGCGTGACGTTCAGCTCCTTGGCCGCCCGCTCGAACGAACCGTGCCGGATCACCGCCGCGAGGGCATCGAGCAATGCGTAGTCGAGCATTAGATTTCCTTAATCTGCATTAGGTGAATTAGCTTCTCTTATGTCTCAGCTCACCGCAGACTAGCGCCAACCGATTCACCCGTCTACTGCGTCACCGCTCCCCATCATGAACTGGATCGCTTTTTCCCACGGCGCCGCCCTGTGCGGGTCGCTCATCGTCACCATCGGCGCGCAGAACGCGTTCGTGCTCCGGCAAGGCATCATGCGCTCGCATGTCGGCAAGATCGTGCTGCTGTGCGCGCTGTCCGACATGATCCTGATCGGCGCGGGCGTCGGCGGCGCGTCGGTCCTCGTCGAACGCTATCCGACCTTCGTCCACATGGTGCTGTACGTCGGCCTCGCGTATCTCGCATGGTTCGGCTTCAACGCGCTGCGTCGCGCGTTCAAGCCGGGACACGCAACGCTCGACGTGCGCGGCGACGCCGTCGCGCCGCCGCCGCAGAGCGCGGTCGCGATCGTGCTGATGACGCTCGCGTTCACGTGGCTCAACCCGCACGTGTATCTCGATACGTTCCTGCTGATCGGCACGGCCGGTGCGCGAGAGCCGGAAGGCACGCGGCTGGCGTTCGCGATCGGCGCGATGTCGGTCAGCGTCGTGTGGTTCCTCGGGCTCGGATACGGTGCGCGACTGCTCGCGCCGTGGTTCCGCAAGGCCGTCGCGTGGCGCGTGCTGGACGGCGCGATCGGCAGCATGGTGCTGTTCCTGGCGGCCGTGCAGTTGCGATAACGGGCTCGGTGAATGATCGATCGCGGGCGGCAACTTGCCGCCCGCTTTTCGTTCCGCTGCGGCGAAGCGGCCAGCTCCGCCCGTCTCTCCCGTTGCCGCGCCCGGCCGCAACAAAATTCGGTTCCCGATCGAACGCGGCGGCACGAATGACCCACGCAGCAGACGATGCGTCCGCCGTCCGCTGCAATTCCTCCGTCTTCACGGCCGCGCGCCCGCTGCACGAATCCGGTCGATCGGCGAGAATGTTCCAGCGTCCCGCGACAACGGCGAACGTGCTTCACCCGACCGCCGTCCCGTCGCATTCATCGCGGCCAATCCCGTCGTTCCAACCCGTCACCCTTCAGATTCCGGAGAGCAACATGGCACTACGCACCCTCGGCACCTCGGACATCCAGGTTTCCCCGCTCGCCTTCGGCGGCAACGTCTTCGGCTGGACCGTCGACGAAAACGCATCGTTTGCGCTGCTCGACGCGCTCGCCGACACCGGCATCAACTTCATCGACACGGCCGACGTCTATTCGGCCTGGGTGCCCGGCAACCGCGGCGGCGAATCGGAGACGATCATCGGCAAGTGGCTGAAGCGTTCCGGCAAGCGCGACCAGGTCGTGATCGCGACCAAGGTCGGCCTGCTCGACGCGCGTGCGGGCCTCACGAAAGACAACATCCTGAAGGCCGCCGACGATTCGCTGCGCCGCCTGCAGACCGACTACATCGACCTGTACTTTTCGCACCGCGATCTGGCCGACACGGCCCCGCTCGAAGAAACGCTCGCCGCATACCAGACGCTGATCGACGCGGGCAAGGTGCGCATCATCGGCGCGTCGAACTACAGCGGCGCGCGCCTGCGCGAAGCCGCCGACATCAGCAAGCGCGACGGCCTGCCCGCGTACCAGGTGATCCAGCCGGAATACAACCTGATCAACCGCGCCGACTACGAGCGCGATCTCGAACCGGTCGTGCGCGACCTGCAGCTCGGCGTCGTCAACTACTACGCGCTCGCGAGCGGCTTCCTGTCGGGCAAGTACCGCAGCGAGGCCGACCTGAAGAAGAGCGTGCGCGGCGATCGCGTCGCCCGCTATCTCGATGCGCGCGGCCTGCGCATTCTCGCGGCGCTCGACGATGTGTCGGCGAAGCACGGCACGCAGCCGGCCGCGATCGCGCTCGCATGGCAGATCGCGCGGCCGACGATCACCGCGCCGATCGCGAGCGCGACGTCGCTCGAACAGCTCGCGCTGCTCGGCGAGGCGATTCGCGTGCGGCTCGACGATGAGGACATTCGGAAGATCGACGCGGCCAGCGCGGTCTGACGTCGCGTACAAGCAGATGACGGCTTGAATCGCGGCGTTTCGCGCTTCAAGCCGCCGGTGCGAGGCCCGGGTGACGCGAACAGGGATGTCGGCATCGCTCACGCCGCGCGCGCGGGAAGAGCGCCGCGAATCACTCGACCGGCGCCCGGTTTCGGCAAGACGATCCGACAACACGCGCTTCTGCTCCAACACAACGAAAAAAATCCACGACACACCGCCGCCCCAGGTCTTCGGCGGCACGCAAACATGCATACCGCCATCGCTTCGCCAGCGCGCGAGATGCGAGCTCGATGAATCACGCGACCACGGCGCAGCTTCAACGAGACGATCCGGCGGCACGCGACTTTTATTCCGTATAACGAAGCAGCTGCGCGTCTCACCGTTCGAACCGAACCGAACAACATACCCCGAACACGCCCGCACGTTTTGCCTTTCCCGGCCATATTCGTTGACTCACACGGACATCCGGCCGCAACGCGCCGCCGCAAGCGCATCCCGGGCCCGCCCCGGGTCTTTCACCGATTGACCGCGCCCGCCGGCGTATCCGAGACTGCGCCGCTCGGGCGGTCATTGGGAGGACGTCATGCCGGACATCAGCACGGGAATCGTGTCGATCTCGACGCGCGCCGTACGCGGCGACGAACGCGTCGACTTCTGGGTCGACCATGTCGCCCGCTCGCTCGTGCGCATCGAATGCAGCGGCAAATCGTCCGAAGGCATCGACGCGTCGCTGCGCAAGCGCGACCTGGGGCTGCTGGGGGTGTGCGACATCGTCGCGAACCGGCATGCGGTCGTGCGCACGCCGCACAACATCCACGCGGACCCGCGCGACGCCGTGTTCGTGTGCCTGATGCACGAAGGGCAGGGCTATACGTTCCAGGACGTCGAGTGCATCCAGCATGCGCCCGGCGACATCGTGCTGTACGACACGTCGATGCCGTACGGTCACGGCTTTCCCGCGAACATGGCGATGACCGTGCTCGACGTGCCGCGCGACGTGTTCGAAGCGCACGTGGGCCCGTGGCGCCATCGCAGCGTCGTCAAGATCGACCGCGACGACGGCGTCACGTCGTGGGCCGCGCGGCAGCTCTACGCACTGCTCGCCGAACCGCACGAATCGATGCCCACCGCGCGCGAACGGCGCGCCGCCGCGATGCTCGACCTGATGCAGTCGATGCTGCGGCTGCGCGACGGCGACGCGTCGCCGACCAAGTCGACCGTCCACACGCTGTCGCGCGCGAAGGCATTCATCGACAGCCATCTCGCCGACGACGATCTCGATACCCGGTCGGTCAGCCGCGCGATCAACCTGTCGCCGCGCCAACTCGCGCGCATCTTCGAAATCGAAGGGATGCCGCTCACGCGCTACATCCTCGCGCGGCGTCTCGAACGCTGCCGCGCCGACCTGCGCGACCGATCGCTGAAACACCTGACGGTCAGCGAAATCGCGTTCCGCTGGGGCTTCAACAACAGCGCGCACTTCAGCCGCAGCTATCGCGCGCGCTTCGGCGAGACGCCGAGCGACACGCGCGCGCCGGGCAACCCGCGCTAGCCGCTCGTCACCGGGTTCTCCCGCTGCGCAATCCACGGCCAATGGTCAGCGCAACGAGATCGCTGCATGAGCCGCCGCGGCGCCCCGCCGTGTCCGCGCGAAGCAAGCCCGGCGTCCGCCCCGGTCAAACGGGGACACGCGCCCGTCGCTAAGCTGGCTTCCTGCGCGGCGGTGCTCGTTCCGCCGCCTGACAGCGAGGAGACAAAGCAGGATGGAGACGTACGACCATATCGTCGTCGGCGGCGGTTCGGCCGGCTGCACGGTGGCACATCGACTGGTGAAGGCAGGCAGGCGCGTGCTACTGCTCGAGGACGGCCCGAAGGACGACAGCCTGTTCATCCGGATTCCGGCGACGTTCATCCGCGTGCTCGGCACGCAGCGCACGGTCACGTTCGAAAGCGAGCCGCAGGCCGGCGCGGCGGGACGCAGGACCTACGTGCCGCAGGGCCGCACGCTCGGCGGCGGCAGTTCGGTCAACGCGATGCTGTACGTGCGCGGCACGCACGCCGACTACGACGAATGGGCCGCGCTCGGCTGCACGGGCTGGCGCTGGAGCGACGTGCTGCCGGTGTTCAAGCGCGCCGAGTCGCACCTGCGGCTGTCCGAGCCGTTCCATGGCACCGACGGGCCGCTGAAGGTCGGCGACACCCGCTTCCGGCATCCGCTGAGCCTCGCGTTCGTGCAGGCCGCGCAGGAAACCGGCATCGCGTACAACGACGATTTCAACGGCGCCGCGCAGCACGGCGCCGGCTTCTACCACACGACGATTTTCGACGGGCAGCGCGGCAGCACCGCGGCGACCTATCTCGCCGACGCGCTCGGCCACCCGAACCTCCGCGTGCTGACCGGCTGCCGCGTGACCCGCGTGCGTTTCGACGGCCGGCGCGCGACCGGCGTCGAATGGCGGATGGAGAACGGCGCGACCGGCTCGGCCACCTCCCGCGCCGACGTCGTACTCGCCGCCGGCGCGCTCAGTACGCCGAAGCTGCTGATGCTGTCGGGCATCGGACCCGGCGCACACCTGCGCGCATACGGCATCGACGTGCTGCACGACAGCCCGGAAGTCGGCGCGAATTTCCAGGACCATCTCGAGGTCTCGATCTACGGCTACAGCCACGCGCCGATCAGCCTGTTCGGCGAGGATCGCGGGCTGAAGGCGCTGCGGCACGGGCTGCAATGGATGCTGACCCGCACGGGCCTGCTGACGTCGAACGTCGTCGAATCCGGCGCGTTCGTCGATACGACCGGCAGCGGCCGCCCCGACATCCAGTTCCACGTGCTGCCGACGCTCGTCGGCGACGTCGATCGCGCACCGCTGCCGGGCCACGGCCTGTCGATCAATCCGTGCCTGTTGCGGCCGCGTTCGCGCGGCTCGGTGCAACTGCGCGGCAACGATCCGGCCGTGCCGATCCGGTTCGACAGCGGCGCACTGTCGGATCCGGCGGACGTCGACGGCCTCGTGCGCGGCGTCGCGCTCGCCCGGAAGATCATCCGCGCGCCGTCGCTCGCCCGCATCGTCCGCGAAGCCGAAGCGCTGACCGACGACGCGCTGGCCGACTACGTGCGGTGCCGCGCGAAAACCGTCTATCACCCGGCCGGCACCTGCCGGATGGGGAGCGACGAAACCGCGGTCGTGACGCCGCGTCTCGCGGTGCAAGGGATCGACGGATTGCGGATCTGCGACGCATCGGTGATGCCGCGCATCGTATCGGGCAACACGAACGCGCCGACGATCATGATCGCGGAACGCTGTGCCGAGTTCATGCTCGCGGAGTGACGCGGCGACTCACGCCGCGACCGGCATGCAATGAAAACGAAAGCGGCGCGTGAGCCACGCGCCGCGTCGGCACCGGTTCCGCTGCTTCAGCGTCAAGCGCTGCGCAGCGCCATCGGCGACGCACCGTAGCGCTCGCGAATCGCACGGCTGAAGTGCGCCTGGCTGGAGAAGCCCCACCGAAACGCGATCTCGCCGATGCTCGTCTTGCGCAGGCGCGCGTCGGTCAGCTCGCGATGCGCATGCGTCAGCCGCTCGGACCAGATGTGCTGCGTGATCGACTCGCCTTCGGCCGCGAAGAGCCGGCCCAGGTGCCGCAACGACAGCCCGACCGCATCGGCCACCGCCTGCGGCCCGAGCTCCGGATCGCCGAGACGGGTCGCGATGTACTGCTTCGCGGTCAGCAGGTACGACAGCGACGCGCGCGATGCGCCTGCGCCGTTCACTTCGGCGTCGATGAGTTCCGCGACCAGCATGCGCGTGTGTTCGACGAAGCGCGCGGCGTCGTCTTCGACCGGCGCCTTCATGAAGCGCTCGACGCTCGCGCGCAGGGTCGCGCCGAGCATCGCGCCCGCGCCCGGTTTCGGCGCGATCCGCAACGGCAGCGCCGCCAGCTCCGCGTCGAATCGATCGTCGAACGTGGCAATCGGGATATCGATCAGCAATTGCCGCATCGGCGTCAGGAATCCGAACAGATAGGGCACGCGCGTATCGTACACGACGATGTCGCCGGCTTCCGCGAGCAGGCAGCGCTCGCGCTGGATGAAATACGCGCGACCGCTCAGGATCTGGCACGCAAACAGCGACTCCTTCGGCAACTGGCGCACCAGCGCGGGGCTGCGCTCGATCACGTGATCGCGCCCGCTGATGTCGGCCACGCCGAGCCCCGGCAGCGCGAGATCGGTCTTCTCGACCTCGAGCCCCGCCGGCGACAGCGACGAGCAGCGCAGGCCGACCAGCGTCGCGGCGTTGAACGCATCCCAGTAGGCCATCCGGTCGCGCACCGGCACGTCGGCCGTCGAGCCGCGCGTGCATGAAAGAACGGTCGAATTCGTCACGTCGCCTCCTGCGGGCGCCTGTCGTGCGGAGCGGCACGGATTGGGGGATGGTTCTTGTGATTACAGGTGCGGCGCGATGTCCGGCCCGATCAAGCAATTCGTCCAGCCCAGTCAAGAGCGGCGCGCACCGGCTGGCTAAAGTCGACCCCACGACACCTAACCACAAGGAGACGAACCGTGGTCGACCAAGCCGTATCCGAATTCTGGCAAAACATCGCGCCGATTGCCAATCCGTTCAAGCCCGATGCGCTGCCGGAAGCGTACATCCCGACCGCGGCCACCGAGGACGCGCGCTATTACGTTCCGTTCACCGAAACGGTTTCGTCGCGGCCGCTGTGGATCTCGCCGTCGCAGAACAGATGGTGCGACATCCTGATGGCGAAGGAAGCCGGGCTCGTGAACCGGCACTACCACCCGCACGAGGTGTTCGCTTACACGCTGTCCGGCAAGTGGGGCTACCTGGAGCACGAATGGACCGCGACGCGCGGCGATTTCGTGTATGAAACGCCCGGCGAAGGCCACACGCTCGTCGCGTTCGATCATCCGGAACCGATGCGCGCGTTCTTCATCGTCAAGGGCCCGTTGATCTGGCTCGACGACGAAGGCAACCCCGACGGCTACTTCGACGTGCATTCGTACATCGCGATGTGCAAGGCGCATTACGAGAAGGTCGGCCTCGGCGCGCACGCGATCGAGAAGCTGTTCCGCTGACGCGCGACGAGGCCGCCCATGACATCCCGCCCTTCCCCCAAACTCGCATGGACGTACGAGAACAGGCTGCTGCTGATCCTGTTCATGACGTTCGGCTTCGTGTTCTTCGACCGCCTCGCGCTGTCGTTCCTGTTCCCGTTCATGTCGGCCGAGCTGCACCTGTCGAACACGCAGCTCGGCATGGTGTCGTCCGCGCTCGCGCTCACGTGGGCGCTGTCGGGCGCCGCGACCGGCGCGTGGTCCGATGCGCGCGGCACGCGCAAGCCGCTGTTGATCGCGGCCGTGCTCGGCTTTTCCGTATGCTCGGCGCTGTCGGGGCTCGTCGGCGGCTTCGCGAGCCTGATCGCGTTCCGCGCGCTGATGGGCATCGCCGAGGGCCCCGTGCTGCCGCTGTCGCAATCGCTGATGGTCGAGAGCTCGACGCCGAGCCGCCGCGGGCTGAACATGGGCCTGCTGCAGGGCTCGGCCGCCGGCCTGCTCGGCGCGATGATCGGGCCGCCCGTCGTGATCGGCATCGCGACCGCCTACGGCTGGCGCGAGGCGTTCTACGTGTCGTGCGTGCCCGGCTTCCTGATCGCGTTCTGCATCTGGCGCTGGGTGCGCGAAGTGCCGCCCGGCGGCGTACGGCATGCACAGGCCGAAAGCGCGGCCACGCACGGTACGCAGACGGCCGGCGGCGCCGCGATCGACCGCTGGGCGCTGCTGAAGGAGCGCAACATCCTGCTCTGCGTGCTGATCAGCTGCTTCTTCCTCACGTGGTTCATCGTGATCATCTCGTTCGCGCCGGTCTTCCTCGTCGAGAGCCGCCACCTGTCCCCGGCCGACATGGGCGTCGTGATGACGTGCCTCGGCGCCGCGTGGGTGTTCTGGGGCTTCGCGGTGCCGGCGATCTCCGACCGGATCGGCCGCAAGCCGACGATGATCGCGTTCGCGCTGATCGCCGCCGCCTGCCCGCTCGTGATGATCCACGTCGATTCGCTCTGGGCGCTCGGCGCGCTCGTGTTCGTCACGTACACCGGCCTCGGCTGCTTCACGCTGTTCATGGCGACGATCCCGGCCGAAACGGTGCCGCCCCGCGCGATCGCCAGCGCGCTCGGCCTGATCATGGGCGCGGGCGAGCTGATCGGCGGCTTCGTCGCGCCGACCGTCGCGGGCTTCGCCGCCGACAAGTACGGCCTGCAGTTCGCGATGTGGACGTCGGCCGCCGGCGCGATCCTCGCGTGCGTGCTGTCGTTCGGCCTGGTCGAAACCGCGCCCGCGGTGCTGCGCAAGCGCGCGCGCGCCGATGCCGCTCCCCGTCTCGATACGCAAAACCTCGGAGGACGCTGACATGCGCGCACTTCAATGGCACGGCCCGCTCGACATCCGCCTGGTCCATCTCGACACGCCGCGCGCCGGGCCCGGCGAGGTTCGCATCGCGGTCGCGTATTGCGGCATCTGCGGCAGCGACCTGCACGAATACGCGGACGGCCCGCACGCGATTCCCGTCGACGCGCCGCATCCGCTGTCCGGCCGCACCGCGCCGCTGACGCTCGGTCATGAGTTCTGCGGCACCGTCGTCGAAGTCGGCGCGGGCGTCACGACGCTGGTCCCCGGCGACCGCGTGGCGGTCGAGCCCGAGTATCACTGCCACCAGTGCGCGTATTGCCGCGCGGGGTCGTACAACCTGTGCGTGTCGATGGGTTTCGCCGGCCTGATGGGCGACGGCGGAATGGCCGATTTCGCGGTCGTGCCGGCCTACATGCTGCACCGCCTGCCCGACGACGTCAGTCTCGAACAGGCCGCGGTGATGGAACCGGCGGCCGTCGCGCTGCACGCGCTGCGGCGCGGCGAGCTGCGGCTCGGCAACACCTGCGCGGTGTTCGGGCTCGGGCCGATCGGCCTGCTGCTGATCATGCTCGCGAAACTGCAGGGCGCGACGACCATCGTCGCGGTCGACGTGTCGCCCGAGCGGCTCGCGGCGGCCGCGCGCTTCGGCGCGACGCACGCGTTCGACGCGCGCTCGCTCGACGCCCCGGTGCTGCGCGATGCGATCCGCGAAGCGGCGGGCGGGCTCGGCGTCGATGTGAGCTTCGAGGCGGCCGGCCTGCCGGCCACGTTCGAGGCGGCGATGCAGGGGCTGCGCAAGGGCGGCCGCCTCGTGATGGTCGGCCTGATGCCGCACGCGGGCTTCGATGCGTTCCGCGCGGTCAACGACGAGCTGACCTTCACGGCGAGCGTCGGCTACCGGCACGTGTACGAAGATCTGCTGCGGCTGATCGGGTCAGGCGCGCTCGATCTCACGTCGATCGTCACGCGCACCGTCTCGCTCGAGGACGCCGTCGGCGACGGCTTCGACGCGCTGCTCGCCGATCGCGCGCAGATCAAGATCCTGGTTGCGCCATCGCGCCGGCATGCGCGCCGCCTTCACACCGTCGGGAGCATCGAACATGAGCCGCCCCTGGTCGTTTGACGGCAAGACCGTCGTTGTCACGGGCGGCACGTCGGGCATCGGCGCGCGCACCGCGTGGCGTTTCGCGGAAGCGGGCGCGTCGGTCGTCGCGCTCGGGCTCGATGCCGCCGGCCCGCATGCGCCGGTGCATCCCGGCATCGGCTGCGTGGAGCTCGACGTGACCGACGACGCAGCATTGACGCGGCAGATCCGCTCGCTGCCGCGCGTCGACGTGCTCGTCAACGGCGTCGGCATCAGCCGGCACGCGGACGAATACCGGATGGACCAGTTCGAACTCGTGCTGAACGTGAACCTGACGTCGGTGATGCGGGCGTCCGACGCCGCGCTGCCGGCACTCTCGGCGAACGGCGGCAGCATCGTCAACGTCGCGTCGATGTACACGTACTTCGGCAGCAAGGATCGCCCGGCATACAGCGCGAGCAAGGGCGGCATCGCGCAACTGACGCGCTCGCTCGCGCAGGCGTGGGCCGAGCGCGGCATCCGCGTGAACGCGGTGGCGCCCGGCTGGATCGACACGCCGCTCAGCAGCGGGCTGATGGCCGACGCGCAGGCGTCGCGGCGGATTCTCGATCGCACGCCGCTCGCGCGCTGGGGCACGGCCGACGAGGTCGCGGACGTGATCCTGTTCCTGTGCTCGCCCGGCGCATCGTTCGTCACCGGCGCGATCGTGCCGGTGGATGGCGGGTATTCGACGGTCTAGCGCCGGGGGCGCGCGTGCATCGGCGCAGGAGACGTGCGTCGGTGTCCGCGTGCCGGAATGCCGGCGTGCCGCCTCCGGCTTACGTTTTCGGCTCCTGCTTTCGGCTCCTGTTTCCGGGCGCGACCCGATCGAGCGTTGCACGTTTCACTATCTTCATATCAATCAGTAGTCCAATCAAAAATATTCCGGCGTGACCGGACATGTGAGGAGCACTTTGGAGATGACGAAAAAGACCTTGCTGGCCCTCGCGGCCTGCACGATTCCGGCCGCCTCGTTCGCGCAGAGCAGCGTGACGATGTTCGGGCTGCTGGACGCCGGCCTCAGCTACGTAAGCAACGAAGGCGGCCACGGCAACGCGAAATCCGACGACAACATCTTCTTCCCGAACCTGCTTGGTTTCGAGGGCAAGGAGGACCTCGGCGCCGGCACGCGCGCGATCTTCCGGCTCGTCAATCAGTTCTCGCTCGCGAACGGATCGATGATCGGCGGCGGCCTGTTCGCGCGCACGGCCTATGTCGGGCTGCAGAACGACCGCTACGGCACGCTGACGCTCGGCAACCAGTACGAGTTCATGGTCGACGCGCTGGCCGCGAGCGGCAACGAGATCGCGCAGGATCTCGTCGGGCTGTACGGCTTTCGCAACGGCCCGTTCGACAAGCTCGCGCTGCCGAACAACCCGACCGGCGCATTCGACTGGGATCGCGTCGCGGGCAGCAACCGCGTCGCGAATTCCGTGAAGTACACGAGCGCGTCGATCTCGGGCCTGACCTTCGGCGCGCTGTACGGCTTCGGCAACGTCGCGGGATCGGTCGGCGCGAACAATACGGTCAGCGTCGGCGCGAGCTACGACAACGGCCCGTTCGGCGCCGGCGCGGCCTATACGAACCAGAAGTACGGCGCGGCGGGCGGGCTGCCGGCCACCACCGTGCGCAACTGGGGCGCGGGCGCGCACTACACGCTCGGCACGGTCACGGCGAAGGCGCTCTTCACGACCGTGCACAACGCGTGGAACGGCGCGGGCGCGTGGTCGGCGGAAGCCGGCGCCGCGTGGCATCCGTCGCCGGTCTGGGTGATCGGGGCAAGCTACACGTACATGAAGGGCAACGACACGCTCGACAACGCGCATGCGCACCAGTTCCTGGCCGCCGTCCAGTACTGGCTGTCGAAACGCACGATGGTGTATGTCGCGGGCGTGCATCAGCGTGCAAGCCACGGCAGCAACGCGCAGATCAACGGCGTGATGGATGCGAACGGCGCGTCGAGCGGCGCGCTGCAGTCGGTCGCGCGGATCGGGTTCAGTACGCGGTTCTGATCGACGTCGGCGTTGAACGGAAAACGCCCGCCCGGTCGATGCCGGGCGGGTTTCCGTTGGCGGGTCACGTCGTCAGAAGCGAATGGTCACCGATTTCGGCTCGGTATAAGCGTCGATGAACGACGAGCCATACTCGCGTCCGATACCGGAGCCCTTCGCGCCGCCGAACGGCACGGCCGGGTCGACCAGCGTGTGCATGTTCACCCACACGGTGCCGGCTTCGATCCGCGGCACGTAGCGCAGCGCCTTCGACAGGTCGTTCGTCCACAGGCTCGCGGTCAGCCCGAACGGCGTGTCGTTCATCATCGCGATCAGTTCTTCCTCGTCGTCGAACGGCACGAACGCGCCGACCGGCCCGAAGATCTCCTTGCGATACGAAGCCGATTCCAGCGAGCGCGGCAGCACGATCGTCGGCTTCACGTAGAAGCCGTCACGCGCATACGCGTCGCCGCCGGTGACGATCGTATCGCCCTCCGTGCGCGCGAGCTCGAACGCGTCGAGACACTTGCGAAACTGCGGCTCGTTGCAGACGGGGCCGATCATCCCGGCGTCGTCCATCGGGTCGGCCGGCTGGAAGCTGTCCAGGCGCGCCTTCATCTTCTCGACCACTTCGTCGAACTTCGCGCGATGCACGAAGAAGCGTTCCGCCGACGCGCACACCTGCCCGCTATGCAGGAACCCGGCTTCGACGATGCCGTCGAGGATCTTGTCGACCGGCGTATCCGGCAGGAACGCCGCCGCGTTCTTGCCGCCCAGTTCGAGCGTGAAGCGCGTGAAGTTCGCGTTGACGGCCTCCGCGCCGATGATGCGGCCGGTCGGCACCGACCCCGTGAACGACACCTTCGCCACGCGCGGATCGCGGATCACCTTCGCGCCGACCTGGCCCGTGCCGTTGATCACGTTGAGCGTGCCGGGCGGCAGGCCGGCTTCGGTCGCCAGTTCGGCGATGCGCAGCATCGTGAGCGGCGTGAACTCCGACGACTTGATGAGCACCGTGTTGCCGGTCGCGAGCGCCGCGCCGAATTTCCATACCGGGATCATCACCGGGAAATTCCACGGAATGATCCCGAACACGACGCCCAGCGGTTCGCGCAGCGTGAACGACGTGTAGCGCTCGCCGTTCATGCTCGGGAACGACGGGGCGAGCGTTTCGCCCGCGATCTTCGTCGCCCAGCCCGCGTAATAGCGCAGCCAGCGAGCCGACCAGCCGACTTCGATCACGCGCGACAGCCCGATCAGCTTGCCCGACTGCGCGGTTTCGATCTGCGCGATCTCTTCGCCGTGCGCGTCGATCAGGTCGGCGAAACGCAGCAGGATGCGCTCGCGATCGGCCGGCGTCAGGCTGGCCCACTCGCCGCGGAACGCGCGATGCGACGACGCGACCGCGGCCTCGACGTCGTCGTCGGTCGCCTGCGCGACGGAGCCGATCACCGCGCGCGTCGACGGATCGCGCACGTCGATCCGCTCGCCGCGGCCGGCTACCGCCCGGCCGTCGATGTAGTGACCGTGTTCGCGCGCGAGAAACGCGCTGACTTCGTCCAGCATCCGTACCCGTGCCATCTGTATCCCTCCGGAATTCGAATTGAGTGAAAGGCCCGACTTGCCGGCCGCTCTTCGATTCTAGGGACGCGTCGCGCACTCGGATCGGCGTTGCGTGCACACTTTTGGCTTCAGCGTGCAGATCGGTGCGATGCAGCGGTTTCCCTGTGGAAACCGCCATTGACGCTGAAAGTCGCTGCTGCCGACGATGATTGCGTTTCGCCCCCGCGTCCAAGCCGAATGCATTAAGCTCGACGCATTCCCCGGCCCTCTCCCTCTTCCGGCAATGGCACACGAACTCGTCGTCGACGCCAGCAACAGCAACGCGAATCTGCGCGACCTGATCGCGGACAGCTTCCTGCCGCTGCTCTTTCACGACACCGGCCCGCAGTTCCGGATGTCGGTGCGGGTTGCCACGGTCGGCGGCCTGCGGATGGCGGAGGTCGACACCACCGCGATCCGCGTCGATCGCGACCGCTCGCTCGCGTCGCGCGCCGACAGCGACTGCTACAAGATCCTGTTCCAGATCGCCGGACAAAGCCGCGTCACGCAGCGCAACGCGGCGTCGACGGTCAATCCCGGCGAGTGGGTGATCTACGATGCGACGCAGCCGTACATGATCGAATCGGCGAATGCGTCGCGCTTCGTCGCGGCGTTGACGCCGCCGAGAAGCGGCACGATGTGGCGCTGGTTCGTGGAGCGCGCGGGCGTGCAGGTCCGTCGAACCGTCGGCAATGCGCAATTGGCGCTTCAATCGATCCATTACCTGATGGACGGACAGGTGCCGAACGATCCGGAAAGCCTGTTCGGCTTCGAGCAGTCGACGCTGATGCTGCTCGATTCGGTGATCCGCCGCGAGGCGAGCGATTCGCTGAGCGGCGCCGATGCGCGCAGCGCGACGCTGCGGATGAATGCGGAAATCCACCTGTCGCACCACTACAGCGATCCCGACCTGTCGCCGGACAAGCTCGCGAGCGCGCTGAACGTGTCGCGGCGCACGTTGTACAGCGCGCTGGCCGCGACCGGGCGGACGCCGCAGAGCCTGATCCAGGAATACCGGCTGCAGGCGAGCAGGCGCGCGCTGGAGGATCCGGCGGATCCCAACCGCAACCTGCTGGAGCTGGCGATCGCGTGCGGCTTCTCGGACATCACGCATTTCGGGCGCGCGTTCAAGGCACGGTTCGGATGCAGCCCGGGCGCGTATCGCGTCGCGTGTCGCGGTATTTCGGAGGCGTGAAGCGGGATCACCGTGAACTGCGGCGGCTTCGATGAACGATCCCGGGGTCGACGCTCGCGTGCTCCGGGGAAATATGCATCATCAGCAGCCTCGCATCGCCGCCCGGTGTCGACCACACGTGCATTCGTGTCATCCCGGCACGGTTCGACGACGTCGGCCAACGCACATGCGATCGTCCACTTGCGATTCCGGCGTGTCGGCTCGACGGTCCGTTACTGCAAAAAATCGGCGACACCACGCGTATCGCCCCGTCCGGCCTCCGCACAAGTCATTCAACATGATCAGCATTCAATGCGACGCTTGAGGCCGACACTATGTGCAACATGAGATTCAATCAGGCCCAACTTCCACTCGACGAGCTCCGCATCTTCACCTGATTCGATCACTCGAAAATAATATGCACTACTACGGTGCCAATCCATAGTGCTGACTACCCATTGATGCATCATTTGATGTCTGACATTCTGGAAGCGTGTCAGCGATGCATGGAATGTAACAAACATGAATGGATTTCGTCTTGAAAATGAAATTTCTTGCGCATGCAACGTAGACGGCCCGGACCTTGCGCCCCGCACACGTTCGAAGACGGAATCTCCTGTTGTTTCGCCCGACGAAACAGCCCCCGCACGCCCCGACTGTCTCAGGATTGCCCGCCTGATCGATGTCCTTCGGACACCGGCATGCCATTTCGACGAGAACGGGCGGGTCGTGAGCATCAACGATGCATGGCTTGCCTACGCGGATCGCTCCGCCGAGGCCACGTATCGACTCCAATGGACGGAGTTGATCCATCCGGAGCACCGATGCACCGCCGAGTCGACACTTCACGCGGCGCAACCCGGCTCGGTACACGAAACGCTGGAGTGCCGGCTGGCGGGTTCCCACGGCATCGACCAGTGGTTCACCGTCGACCTTCACCGTGTCGACGACGGATGGCTCTGCACCTGCACGAATATCCACGACCTGAAGGCCAAGGAAATCGAACTGAAGAGTCACACGTCGATACAGACAGACATGCTGAATATCAGCATCGACTGCATCAAACTGATTTCGCCGACAGGCAACGTGCTGCACATGAACCGCGCCGGATGCCAGGCGCTGGGCGTCGACGAAGACTCGGGATTCGGTATGCCGTGGCTGCCGCTCCTGCCCGAAGACGTGTGGCCCGACGGAAATGTCGCGCTCGAATCCGCCAGGAACGGTGTGTTCGGCAGGTTTCCCGGGCGCAGCGAGCGTCCGGGGCGCGACGTTCAATACTGGGACAACATGCTGACGCCGATCTTGGACGCCGATGGAAAAACGACCGCCATTCTGTGTGTTTCGAGAGACGTGACGCGGGAGCGCGTGGCGCTCGATCTGCTTCGGCGAAGCGAAGAAAGGCTGGCCATCGCGGCCCGCGTCGGCGGACTGGGAATCTGGGACTACGACATCGCATCGGACACACTGCACTGCGACGAGAACTGGCATCGAATCATGGGCCACGCTCCCGGGACGGCGATTACCTCGATCGACCAGTTTCGCGCGTTGATTCATCCGGACGACGTCGACAAGGCGATGAAGGTCACTCGGACCGCGGAGGAATTCAATTCGTTCGGCAGGGATTATCGCGTCGAGTATCGCGTCATTCAGCCCAACGGCGAGATTCGATGGGTTCAGTCCACCGCCTATCCGCAGCATGAAGACGGCGTGACCCAGCGAACGATCGGTTTCGTGCTCGACGTGACGAAGATTCGCCTGGCGGAGCGGCGCCGGGAGGCATGGCTGCACTTCATTTCCCACGACATGCGCTCGCCTCAGGCATCGATTCTCGCGTTGATCGATCTTCAGCGAGCCGCTGAACCGGCCCCGCCCGCCAAGGACCTGCTCGATCGAATTGCCGCGTACGCGCGCCGTACGCTGGCACTGGCCGACGACTTCGTTCTGCTGGCGCGCGCCGAAGCACCGACCTGGTCACTGGTGGAAACGGATATCGGCAGCGTGGTACTCGATGCGATCGACGAACTGTGGGCACTCGCTCAAGCGCGCGGCATCCGGCTCGACGTGAACGTCGGGGACGAGATCTGCATCGCACGCGTGGAACCCTTCCTGCTGATGCGCGCGGTCGTCAATCTCGTGAGCAATGCCATCAAGTTCAGTCCTGGCAATGCGACGGTAACCGTGCGTCTGACCGGCGTCGAACATGGCTACGCCATTTCCGTTGCAGACCACGGGCCCGGCATATCGGCCGAAGCCCAACAACGTCTGTTCGAGCCATTTCAACGGCTGCAAGTCGAACCGCCTCGTTACCCTTCGGGCGCCGGTCTCGGGCTGGCTTTCGTGAAGACGATCGCCAAGCGCTATGGCGGCAACATCGATTTGCATACCCGCCCGGGCGAAGGCTGCACGTTCATCCTGACGTTGCCGGGTGTCTCGTCGATACAGGACGGTGCCTGATGCCGGTTCCTTGAAGCGTCGCCCCGCCACGCGCCCGCAAGATGCCACGTACTCTGAAGCGGTGTCAGTCCATGCGGGCTCGCGCTTTGGATATTGAAACGATCGACCACCGACGCCTCATTCGCGGTTCCCGGTTTCCGACCAGTCATTAGGAACGCCCGTCACCGGCTTCATTGCGACATCAATGCGGCGGGCGGTCCCTGGTCGACAGGTCCGTGTACCGGTCAACTACGCAGGAACGCAAGAAGGTCCTGGTTGAGCTGAGCCTTGTGCGTTTCGGTCAAACCGTGCGGCGCCCCCTTGTAAATCTTCAGAATGGCGTGCGGAACCAGTTTCTTCGTGGCGCGCCCGCCGACGTCGACCGGCACGACTTGATCGTCGTCCCCGTGCACGATCAACGTCGGCATGTCGAACTTGCTCAGATCCGAAGAAAAATCCGTTTCAGAGAATGCCCGCACCGAGTCGTAAGTGTTCTTGAAGCCCCCCATCATTCCCTGGCTCCACCACGAGTCGATCATCCCCTGAGACACCTTGGCGCCGGGACGGTTGAAGCCATAGAACGGGCCGCTGGCAATCTCCCTGAACAACTGTGACCGGTCAGCAACCATCCCGGAACGGATGGCATCAAAAACCTCTATCGGTACCCCCTGCGGATTGGCGGGAGTCTTGAGCATCAACGGCGGAACGGCCGAAATCAGCCCGACTTTCGTCACGCGCGAGCCACCATGGCGGCCGATATAGCGCGTGACTTCGCCCCCTCCGGTCGAAAAGCCGATCGCCGTCACGTTCTTGAGGTTCAGCCCGTCAATGACGGCAGCCAGGTCGTCGGCGTAGTGGTCCATGTCGTTGCCGTCCCACGGCTGGCTTGATCTTCCATGCCCACGCCGGTCATGAGCAATCACCCGGAAGCCGTTCGACGCAAGGAAAAATGCCTGGTTGTCCCAACTATCCGAGCTAAGGGGCCAGCCGTGGCTGAGTGTGACTACCGGAGCGTCCTTCGGTCCCCAGTCCTTGTAGAAAATTTCCATGCCGTCCCTGGTGATGATCCTGTCCGTCGATTGATTTCTCCTCGCGCCGGAAACCGCAGTGGACTTCGACAAGCGCCCAGTCGTTGCGTCCGCTGCAGCCGGTACAACGGCAGCGACGGTTGCCAGAACACCGCCCAGCATCAGACCTCGACGGCTGGCATCGTCGGGAGACAGGTGAGAATCAGGCTTCATGCAATATGCTCCTGTTGTGGAAGAAATCGTCATGCCGGCCGATCGATCGGCCAGACGAACCCGCCGCGCCGTTGGCGAATTTCAGATACAAGCACGCGCTCACGAGGCGATTGGAACTCGCGATCATGTTTGCTCGATATGGCGGGAATCGTAGGACGGCCATTAACCCGGCGGTAGCTACGTAGAAGTGCTCACGGTGTTGTTCAAACAGCACCAATCCGCGCGCCTCAACATGCCCTCGCCCGGACCAACTCAGGACATGTGGGGGATTGCGGCGTGAAGATGAACGCGGTCGGC
Source organism: Burkholderia sp. Bp9015 (assembly GCF_003853505.1). Lineage (NCBI taxonomy): Bacteria > Pseudomonadati > Pseudomonadota > Betaproteobacteria > Burkholderiales > Burkholderiaceae > Burkholderia > Burkholderia sp. Bp9015. Next base: position 27,864 of record NZ_QTPZ01000044.1, on the reverse strand, counting down.
CATCGAGATTTCGACGCCGGAGCAGACGCCGGGCCGAATATCCGCACCTCACGCATATCGACAGGAATCACTCGACGATTTTGTCTCGCCGGCCAAATTTGAGCGTCTCATTCATGTCGGCCCATGTTCCTTCTCGCGCTATCTGGATCGAGCGAGCTGTTGCGAGACGAAATCGATGAATATTCTCGCGCGGGCGGGCAAACCTTTTCCGAATGCGTGCAGCGCAATGACCGGCACCGCACTCAACTTCACGTCAGGCAGCACCTCTGTCAACCGGCCGGAATCGAGATCAGGCTGTACTGCCGTTCTCAGAATCTGGGCGATACCGAGTCCATTCAATGCAGCCACTCTCATCGCATCACCATTGTCGGCATCGAACATGCCATCGATGGGGATGCTCGTTCCGTCGGCAAAAACGATCGGTACGACGCGTCCGTCGAGTTTGTAACGCACATGAAGATGCGCAACGAGATCGTCCTTTCCCTTGGGCATGCCATGCTTGAGCAGATAGTTCGGGGAAGCCACGAGCACCAGCGGCAAGCTCATCAGCGTGTGCGCATAGAGTCTGCTATCGACGGCGCACCCGGCTCTGATGGCGACATCGAAGCCCTCACGGATCACATCGACGTGACGATCGCTGATGTTGACTTCGAGTGACAATTCGGGATTGCTGCCCATCAATTCCCGCGTGATCGGCTCGAGCAGGGTCCGCCCCAGATCGACTGGAAGGCTCACGCGCAACTTTCCTACCGCTTTTTCAGGCGTCGTCAGAACGTCGCTCGCATCCTCGAGACCTCGCATGAGCGGCGCAACGCGCTCATAGTATGTTTGCCCTTCGCTCGTCAGGACGAACGCCCGCGTCGACCGCTGAAACAGCGTTACGCCGAGCCGCTTCTCCAGCCTTGCGACACTCCTCGACACGGCGGACGGTGTCGTTTCGAGCGACCGTGCCGCGGCCGTGAACGATCCTGCCTCGACCGACCTCACGAACGCTGGAAGACCGCTGAATTTCTCGAATGCCATTCGTGACTCTTCGGCAAAATTGATAGTTCCGTTGCATGACTACAGCACTCGAAGTCCCCGGACTATATTGGCGCCGTACGCCAGATCGGCGCGAAACAACGGAGATTTCAATGAATCGACTCGCAAACAAGGTTGCCGTCATTACGGGTGGCAACAGTGGAATCGGGTATGCCACGGCAAGGCTGTTCGTCGAGGAAGGTGCAAACGTCGTCATCGTGGGCCGTCGCTCCGAGGCCGTGACCGCGGCCGTGGCGGAACTCGGAAATCGCGCGACGGGACTGACAGGAGATCTCGCCGATCTTCGAACGCACGAGCGCGTCGCAACCCTGGTAGCCGAACGGTTCGGCGGCGCCGACATATACGTCGCGAATGCCGGCGTCAATACGATTGCACCGTCGAGCCAGGTGGGCGTCGAGTCGTATGACGAACATTTCGCCACCAATACCAGAGCCGTGTTCTTCGGCGTGCAAAAGATCGCGCCCCACGTGCGCGACGGCGGAGCGATCCTGTTGACGAGTTCGATCGCCAGTTCCAAAGTGTTCGACGGACATGCCGTTTATGCGGGAACGAAGGCCGCCATCGAAGCATTTGCCCGCAGCTGGGTGCTCGAATTCAATACCCGCGGCATCCGGGTCAACGTAATCAGTCCCGGTCCCACCGACACCCCCATTCTTTCCAAGCTCGGTATCGAATCCGCTGACCGACCGGCATTCGAGGCTGCCGTCTCTGACAGCATCCCGCTCGGCCGTTTCGGCCGCCCGGAAGAACTGGCTCGCGCCGCACTGTTTCTCGTCAGCAGCGAAGGGAGCTTCGTCAACGGCGTGAACCTGAATGTCGACGGCGGGATGTCGCTGCGCTGACCTCCCGCCAGGGCGCTCACTCTGCCGCTCGGCGATACATCGCAACGTAGCGTGCCCGTGCAAGCACTTTTCCGTGCATCTGATAGGCAACGAGGGCCGGGCTCGATGTGGCGTTCACGTCGATACTTGGCACGGCGAGCGCCGATGCTGTAACGATGTATCGGTGCGACTCCCCCTGAGGTGGGCAAGGCCCGCCGTATTTCGCCGCCCCGAAGTCGGTCAGCGTTTCGATGGCCCCGGCAGGCATCCGCTTCGGATTGCCGGACGCGCCTTTTTCGATCGACGCTTCCGACGCCGGTATATTGACGACGCCCCAATGCGTCCAGCCCAGCCCGCCGGTCGGGGCGTCTGGGTCGTGAATGGTCACGACGACGCTCTTCGTTCCATGAGGAAGATGGGACCACGAAATGCGTGGCGAGACGTTGTCGCCGTGGCAGCCGAATCCGCCGTAGACCTGTTCGTTCTCGAACCGGCCACGGTTCAGGCCATCGACTTTAACGGAGAACGCGCCCGCGACAGCGATCGTCGGCACGATCGACAAGAGCATTGCAGAGCAGAGGGTCGAGCGCGGAAAGAAGTTGAATCTCACGGTGTACTCCGTTGAAAAGGAGGGCGCTTCTGCAGGGGGCGAGAACGACCCGGCCGAGCGGGGCGGGACGAGACGACACTTGCGCTGCCAGGGTGCTGACGCGCATGCCGCCCGCCCCAAGATCACCGTGCAGGCTTGCGTGCGTTCGCCCGACCAAGTACGGACGCGTCCCGCATCGGCCGCCGACGTTCAAAAATCAATCAGTAGTCCCACAGAACAGGCACAAAGCTGAAACCGTTCCCCTTCTTTGCAACGTGGCCGACGGACGGGAACGCGACATGTGCCGCGGCCAGCAGAGCGCCGGTCTCGGCGGCTTCGTTCAACAGCGAGATACGTACGTCCACAGCGGCTTCAGGATCGTGCTCGAAGCCGTTTTGCCAGTCGGGATTGTCGAAGTTGACTTCGAAAATCGCGTCGCCCACGAACGTCAGCTTCTCGCCGTTCGATGCGACATCCACCACGCAGTGCCCCGGCGTGTGCCCCCCCGTCACGCGCGCCGACACACCCGCTGCAACTTCCACGGCCCGATCGAACTGCACGATGTTTTCGCGATAGAGTTCCACGAACTTCGAAGCTGCCTTGCGGAGCGCGGGAGGAACCGTTTCCGGCATCACCGTCTTGCTGAAATCCGGATTTTTCCAGAACGCCACTTCCTCGGCCGATACATGAATGCGCACGTCCGGACGCAGCCTGGCCTTGACACCGTCGACGTTCAGCCCCCCGACGTGATCCATGTGCATATGCGTAATCACGATATCGGTGATCGCAGCCAGGTCGATGCCGGCCGATTCCAGTCGCATCACCGACTTCCCTGCACGCGTGAAGTACTCAAATCCGTCGCCGACACCCGAGTCGATCAGGATCAGGCGTTCGCCGCTACGCACGAGTGCGATGTTCAGTGCCCAGTCGAACATGTCACGTTGCAGGAAACGGCCGTCGAACCACTCGTTTCTGTCTGCTTCGCTCACGTTGGTGGACATGGTGGAAGTCGGCAGCGGCAGAACGCCGTCGCTGATCAGCACGACGTCGACGTTACCCACGCGCACGGCGTAACGGGAAGGCACGAGTTCTCCCGATCCTTCTTTGCCGAGCCCGGAGGTAACCGGCTGCACATTGCGGGTCGTTTCGCTCATCTTCGATTGTCCTGTTGGTCAAGTGGGTGAGGCGCTCGGCGCGGCGCGATTCACGAGCGCGGCCACGAATTTCGCTCGCCTGGTTTCGCTCGCATTTCAACCGAACGTGAGACGGATTGTAGTCAGGGGGAGGCAAACGCCAGTAGCGTCGGGAATGCACACACCGCGTTGTCCAACCGGCAACAATCGACGTCCGGCGGGCAACACGAGCCGATCCGTCACCCGTCGTGTTTGAGCGTTCGACCGGATCCTTCGACAGGAGGTGGATTTCAGCGCAAATCAATTCACCGTCGGCGCCGACCTTTTTTCTCTCGAAGGGCAACGCCGACGTGCATGTGTCCAACCGCTGGCGCTAGCGCGGTTCAGCCGTCAGTTGCCGCAACTGTTCGAGCAGCTTGACGGCAGGACTCGGCAACAAACCGTGCCGACGCCGAAATGCGGTCAACGTGCGCCGCCCGACTACCCCCGGCAATTCGAGCGTATCGAACACCCCCGCCTTGCTCTCCGTCACGTACATCGGTTCGGCCATCCAGCTCAGAAAACCGGATCGGGCGACGAGACTCTTCAGCACGGTGATCGATCGGGTTTCGACCACGACGTTCGGCAAGCCGAGCCCGTTTGCGACGAACACCTGCTGCATGTGCTCGAACGGCGCGGTGCCGCGCGGCGGGATCGCCCACTGCTGATCCAGCGTATCGGCCAGCGTGATCCCGGGCTTTGCCCGCAGCGGGTGATCGAGCGCCGCCACCACGTAGCTGTTGTCCTCCCAGCGACAGTCCTCGATCGCGACGATCTCCTCGGTGTCGGGCATCACCATGCTGAGTGCGAGATCGATTTCGCGCTGCACCAGCGCCTCGGCAAGACGATCCCAGACGCCTTCGATGACGTGAACGCGCAAATTGGGCCACTTCTGCAACACGCCGCTCACGGCGAGCGGCAGCACGAGGCTCGCGATGCTGCCTACCGCACCGCAGCGAATCGTCCCGCGTGCGAGCCCGCGCATCGCGTCGATCTCTTCACGCGCCTGCTCCGCCTCGCGCTGCAACAGAATCGCGTGCGGCAGCAGCGCCTCTCCCACCGCCGTCAGGTGCATGCCGCGCGTATGGCGCTCGAATAAAGGGGCGCCAACCTCGTCTTCGAGCCGGCGGATCGCGCGGCTCAAGGCCGGTTGGGTGACGTGCAAGGTCTCGGCCGCGCGCCCGAGACTACCGGCCGAGGCGATCGTGACGAATGCGTGAAGCTGCTGGAGATTGAAAGTCATGCCTGAAGGTAATGCCTTTTTGTGAAATCGGCAATTTCGGATTCTTCCTGATGTTTCGATAATGCGTTCACCTGAACCGTACTGAACGACAGGAGACTTCAATGGAGCTCAGCCTCCCGCCGCTAGGCGCCCCGGCAGTTTCCGCCGCGCGCGCTTGCGCCCGGTCCGGGTGAGAGCGCATGTCGGTCGCCTTCGCGCTGCACGCGCCGAGTGAAGCCCGTCTCGCCGAGGACATCGGCGTCGAAGAAATCCAGGAGACAAACGATGAAGACAGTGTCGATGCTCATCGACGGTGAGGTAGCGTCACGCGCGCCCGCCGCCGCCGCCGGCGTCGAGGATGCCGAGGCAGCGGTGGACGCCGCGGCCCGCGCATTCCCGATCTGGTCGGGATTCGGCCCGCTCAAGCCGGGCAGCGGCTTCCGGTGCTTCGGCGGCCGCGCGGGTGTCGCGGAATTCACCGACTTGCGGGGGATTACCCTGCAGAGCACTCTCCACCACGATCCGTTCTGAGGAGCACGCCATGCAGATCGCCATTCTGGGTGCCGGTGCGATGGGTTCGTTCTTTGGCGGCCGCCTCGCGCTTGCGGGGCATTCGGTCAGCCTGCTCGATATCGACGACGCTCATCTCGCATCGATTCGCAGCCACGGCCTGCGGCTTTCGACCGATTCCGGCGAGCAAATCGTGCGCAATCTCGTCGCACTGAGGCCGGAGGAGGCCGGCGAGCCCGTCGACCTCGTCATCGTCTTCACGAAGACGATGCATACGACCGCCGCACTCGCTGCCGCAAGCGCCGTACTCGGCCCCGACACCGTCATCCTGTCGTTGCAGAACGGCCTGGGGAACGCCGAACGGCTCGCCCGATCCGTCTCGCCCGACCGGGTCATGGTCGGCGTGACCACGTGGCCGGCCGACAAGTCGGAACCTGGCGCCGTCAGCTCGCATGGCCAGGGCACGATCCGGCTGATGAACGCGAACGGCACGCATACGAGCGCGCTCGAACAGACCGTGCATACGTTGAATGACGCCGGCCTCTCGTGCCATGTCGATCCCGACGTCTGGGCCGCGATTTGGGAGAAGGTTGCATTCAACGCCGCCCTCAACAGTCTGTGTGCCGTGACGCAATGCACGGTCGGCGAATTGACGAATACTCCAGACGGCGAAGAGCTGGCGCTGAAGATCGTTTCAGAGGTGATGGCCGTCGCGCGTGCGCTCGGCATTTCGGCAAGTGAAGCGCACGTGGCGTCGAATGTGCGCGATGCGCTCGCCCATCATCGTACGCATCGGCCATCGATGCTGCAGGACGTGCTGGCCGGCCGGCGCACCGAGATCGAAGCGATCAATGGCGCGGTAGTCGAGGCTGCTCGCAAGGCCGGTGTCGCGGTGCCGTATACGAACAGCCTGGCCTGCCTCGTCAGGCTCGTCGATGCGCGTACGCGTCAGTCGGGCGGCGCGACGGCTCGACACTGAAGCGCGTGGCGGTTGCCGCCAGGCGCTTCGTCGAAGCGTCCGTCCGTCGACCCATCCACGCAGCTGGCCGCGGTGCGGAGCGTCACGCAAATCGGCGCATCGGCGACGATCACCCGTTCCTCTAGACCTCGTTCTAACCGCGCCCTGAACTTCTCGAGGAACGACTCATGCGTCGAGACATGCGCACAGCGCTTGCGCGATCGCATCGAGCGGTGTGCCGGGCCCGAACGTCGCCGCGACGCCCTTCGCCTTCAGATGGCGAATATCCGCGGCCGGAAAGATGCCACCCAACACCACCGGAATCCGGGCGCGATGCAATGCCAGTTCGTCGAGCAGCCCTTCGACGAGCTCGAGGTGGGCGCCGGACAACGACGAAATGCCCACGATATCGGCGCCATGCGCCTGCACGGCTGCCGCCACGGACGCCGGTTGCTGAAACAGCGGCAGGCGCAGGACGTCGAATCCGGCGTCCTCGAGCGCGGCTGCGACGACGGCCGCACCGCGGTCGTGTCCGTCCTGGCCGAGCTTGGCGATCGCGATGCGCGGCCTGCGTCCCGCGCGTTTTGCCAGGCGGTCGACGCCGAACCGGTGATGCCGGCGAGCGAGCTGACCGACACGGCCGCGTGTACGGGCGGGTTCGGAATGCGCTTCAGCGCGTCGCTGACGACGCTCGGATCGCCGCATTGAATGTGTGCAACACGTCGATCACTTTCGACTATCTGCCGGGCAGCGGTGGGACCTCATGACGCAATCCGTGTGCAATGGTTGCGCGGCACGCGTCAGACGGATCGCGACGGGTCGAGCCGTTCTTTCGCTCCAGGACCGATAGGAAACTTCATCGCGTCGTGGAAGGGATTTTTTCTATCTTTGACTACCACGGCGCGAAGCACCCGACCAGAGCAATGCAAGCAATTGCCGCGAAGGCAGAACCGGCTCGTCAGACGAGCGCAATCCGGGCAAGCGATGCCACGCCACGCCGGGTTCGCGATGATGCTGTTGGTGATAGTTGATGTTGTACGGCCAGATAAAGAAGCGGCCCAGTAACCCGACGCGCCACGAATAAGTCCAGTCATTCCAGCCAGCCGTGACACCCGGCCCGCCGCTGTGCTCTGCAATACTACGGATCTTCTGCACCAGCGCCCCAATTGTCACAAGAGGAACGAACCAAAGCGCCGCAAGCGTCAACAGTTCGCGTACTGTGCATGCATGCAGGAGCGGCACGAGCAGGATGCCCCAAGTCGCTATCGCCGTAAGCAGCGGCAGTGACATGGACGCACCACGCCCGTTCGCACGCCGGTATGCGCGCATGTTTTTCACCATGTTGACCAGGAACAAATCACCGAGCAGTTGCCGGACGAGCGGGAGTGTGTCGAGTGGCTCGAATTTCCATGGCTGCGCGTGGTACAGATAATTCCGCTCTGGATCTTCCGAAGTCCCGACGTGACGATGGTGTGCGAGATGCAGCGGGCGATAAAACTCGATGGGCACGAGTCCCGGTACGCCGATTGCCAAGTTGATCAGAAAGTCGTTCGCGAAACGGCGGCGGGTCAAATGATAGTGTGTCGCGTCGTGATACAGAATGAATAACGCGTGTTGCCGGGTCGCGACAACAACGGCAGCGACGAGGTAGCCTCCCCAATGCCCCACCGATAACGCAACTCGCAGCATAACTACGATACATAGCCATTCAAGCAACAATGCGGCGGCCGTACGCAGGTCAACGTCGAGACGAATGAGCACGGTCGTCGCACCGCCAACGCCAATACCGAGTGCGAGTCCCGCGAGCATGTCCGCGATCAGATGCTGCCCGGTCGTCAAAACCGTGAGCGCCAGCATTGCGCTCCACGCAGCGTAATAGCGCGCTGCACGGACACGTAGCGCAGCCAATACCACGGTTACAGCCACAGGCAGCGCAACATGCCCGCATGGACTCGCGGCGAGTGGCGCGTCGATCCGATACAGCCACGCGATCCATCCTGTCGCAGCCGGCGACCGGCTCACGGCAGTCGGCCATAGCAGATGACTGACGATGCACAGGCCTGCGGCAAGCGCACCTGCGAAAAACGCGGGCAGCAGCCAATTTCGGCATCGGCCGAACCAGACGATCGACGGCATCACGAGCGCGTAACTCAAATAAAGCGGCACGCTGGCGGACACGCGCGGAATGACCGCATCGTACGGCCCCGGACGCAACAGCGCCACGGGTGCCATCGGCGCGTGTGTGACCCAGAAGTACAGCGCACCCGACACGACGACATAGATTGCGAGCCAGCGCCACGCGTCGAACGCTGACGGTATATAGGAGGCGGAAACAGGAGGTATGGCGCGCATGTGAAAAAAGGAGCGGCTCAATCGCGTATCATGATAAATCGTTTCAGCTCGCATGAATAACGACGCTATGCCGCTTCGAGCCAGTTCCATGACACGTGCGCAGCTGCGCGACGTCGACGTTGCACATATGTACGCGCTCTACTCGACCTGTTACCGGGATACGGAACAGGCACGTTTCGAACACGATCTCGACGACAAGACACATTGCGTCATCATGCGCGATGACACCGGCAAGCTGCGCGGCTTCTCCACATTGAAACTATATGAACAGCAGTGGTGCGACACCACACTGCGCATCCTGTTTTCCGGCGACACGATCGTGGATCCGGCCTGCTGGGGCAGCCAGCAACTCGCGTTTTGCTGGATTCGACTCGCAGGTGAGCTCAAACGCAACTCGCCCGACGTGGCACTATACTGGTTTCTGATCTGCAAAGGGCATCGTACGTACCGCTACTTGCGAGCGTTCGCGCATGACTTCACCCCGCGATTCGACCGACCGACTGAGCCCGTGAATCAGGCACTGCTCGATCATCTGGCAGTTGAGCGCTTCGGGCACGCATACGACGCCGCGTCCGGCGTGCTCAAGTTTCCGGTACCGCAAGGCCGCCTCGCCCCAGCCCTCGCCGAAGTGCCGGACGTGCATCGACGGCTGCCGGATGTCGCCTATTTTCTGGAGCGCAATCCAGAATACGCATGCGGCAACGAGCTCGCCTGCCTGTGTGAACTGACGCCGGAAAACCTGCGCCCGATGGCAAGACGAATCTTCACCGGTGAATGAGCCGATGACGCGGATCCGGCTAGCCACAGCGGTCGACAACGAACGGCTCCTCGCGTTTCAAACACGTTACGCGATGCTAAGCGGGATGCCGCTTCGCTTCGATCGCTCGCCGGATTACTCCGCACTGCATCGGTGTCATTCGAACGACTATCGAACCTGGCTCGCGGAGGACAGCGCCGGGCGCGTCAAAGGAATAGCCAGCATGGTCGTTCGCGACGGCTACATCGCCGGCGAGAAACAGCGCATCGCTTACCTCGGCGACTTGCGCATCGCACCCGATCGCGAACTGGCGCACACGTGGGTCGACTATGTCGTCGATCGCCTCGCTGATCTCGCCCGGCACGAAGATGTGCAGCATACGTACTGCTGCGTCATTCGCGACAACAGGATCGCAACGCAATCGCTATTCAAGACAGGCAAGCGGACCCGGCTCGGATTTCGACATTGGCGCGGCTACAGTAACGTGTCGATCTATGCGCGGCGTATCGCTGCGCGGAGCGCCAGTTCCGTCAGGATCACGAACGCGTCGGCCGCCGACGCCGACGCGCTCCGCGCATTTCTGGACCAGGAGTCGCGTTCCCAACCCTTCGGTTGCGTCTTTACGGCGGACGAATTCGCGCGCCGCCTGAACGTCTGGCCCGACTTTGGAATCGAGCGCTTTCTGGTCGCACGTAACGCGCAGCGGCGTATCGTGGGCTGCGTTGCTCCGTGGGATGCAGGACGTATCAAGCGCATCGTGTTGGAACGTCTGCCGCGCTCGCTCGGTGCGCTGCGTCACGGCTTCAACGCCATCGCGCCGTTGCTCGGACGCCCTCCCATCGCAGCACCCGGCCAGCCGCTTCAGGACATCTACCTGACTCATCTGCATGTGAGCGGACGCAACCCGGACATCGCACAGGCACTGCTCGATGCGGTCTGGCAACGAGAGCGGAGCCGCTATGCGTTGCTGCAGCTTTGCCTGTACGATCACGACCCGCTATGGCCCGCCTTGCACGGCTATCGGTACACCGCACTGCCGATGGATCTATACACGCTATCCACGCCCGGCGCGAGCGCACTTGATCCGGGCGGCACCGAAGCGATCCCGGGATTCGAAATCTATCTCGTCTGACCGCTCGCGACCGCAGCCGCTCGCGTGTCGTTCAGGAGCGCAACGAGTGCAAGCCAGAAACGCCCCGCATCGAAGCCGGCGCCGCCGAGTACAGGCTGGCCATGGTCGAGATGCGGCACGCACACTTGGGGCATGCCGCGAATCGTCTGGTGATCGAGGTAGAACTGTCCGTCATGCGCACAACCGGGACGGTAGCGGTCGAGGCGTGAGTGATGTGCGTCGAACCGGGACGTGCGTTCTATCGACCAGCTCACGACATGCACACAGTGCAGGCCACCGGGCACCGCAGACAACAGATTCGCGATGCCCGCGTCGCGCCCGCTGCCGATATCGCGCGAGCCTGCATGCAGCCAGCGTGTGCGCAGCAATCTCCCGGCGGCTCGACCCAACCATGCGGGATCGATGCGCGCCCCCCGTTGCTCGAGCAGGCCATCGACGATCGCACTCGGGCCGACGGGCGGCTGAACGAGTGCGATACCGTCGCAGCGAGCACGAAGCCCTGAATCCGCATGCAGAGCCGCCAATGCATCGAGCCCGCCCTTGCTATGGGTAAGGACGATAAAACGGCGATCAGCGGGCAAGCGCGCATACAGGTTGCGCGCGATATGCGCGCCCTGCTCGGCAACGGCGCGCGACGAGCGGACCGGCACACGAAGGACTGAGTACCGCGCGGCACGCAACGCCCGCGCAGCATGCCCGAAGCAGGCAGGTATCCATTCGGAATAGAGTCCCGCAACCAGCACGATGACGGTGTCCGGGAATGCGTGAGCGCCATGTGCGTGCCAACATTCGATGAAGCGCCCGGTCCAGTCGAGTGCTGCGGGCGCCGGTTCGAACGGCGTCAACGGGTAGTGTTGCCGCCACTCGTCGAAGCCGGACGGCGACCATGCCGGACACCGTGCGCTCATGCCGGCTCCGTTGTCACGCCATCGGCAGCGAGCGCAGCGCGAGCAGCAGCCAGCGTGGCTGGATTCCCGATTCGGGCAGGGTGAAAACGCGGCGAGAACCATGCCAGCCACGCAGGCAGCACGCGGGTAACGATGCCCGGCGCGCCGAACAGCCACCAGCCAAGCTGTGCCCAGCTTCGCCAATTGCCGGCGTCGCGGTCGGCACGCGCGAGACGGACGATGAAATAGCCCAGATCGACGACGAAGCATGCCGTAACGCCGAGCATCGCCGCCGTCCGCATGAAATAGCGCTTGATCGCGCCGCCGCCGCAAGCGCGAAATACGTCGAACGCGACGGCCTTGTGTTCGGTTTCCTCTATCGCATGCCACCGCCAGATCGCGGCCATCGACGGGTCGACGCCGTCGAGAATGGCCGGATCGCGCAATAGCAGATCGGCCAGAATGGCCGTGTAGTGCTCAAGACATGCCGTGAAGGTCAATTGAAGCAGCGGCGAAGCGACACGCCGGCATTGTTGCTGCCGTCTCCGCATGAGCGCCTCGAGTGCGTCGACCGGCATGCCCTGGCGAGCCAGGCGCCGGTTATACGCGCGGTGCTCGCGGATGTGAGCGGCTTCCTGGTACAGGAAAGCATCCACTTGCGCGGCGAGCGTGCCGTCGGCCGGCAGCGCGTCGCAGTACTGCCTCACGCTATCGACAAAGAACTTCTCGCCAAGCGGAAACATGATCGAGAACGCGTCGAAAAAGCGCGTCACGCGGCGGTTGTCACGATACCAATAGCGCGGAATGTGGTCGGCGAAGCAAAAACGCGGATTGCGCCGACGGATGTCTGCCGCGTCGTTGCGGCGTTCATGCGTTGAATCGTCGGTTCGTTTGGCGTACATGGTCGTGGCCGATCGTGGCGTAACGCGCAGGGTCAGCGCAGGCGGGCGTATTGTTCGATGATGGCGATCGAAGGTATGCTCTGCGTCGCCGCCACCATCCATGTCCGAATTGTATGTTCGTTGCCAATGCAAGCGCCATAGATAATCGTTCGCGACGGTTCGATCGGCTGAATCTCTGCGTGCTCGCGCTGCAGAGCGTTGCATGGGCCGGCATCCTGACGTGGCTGTCGCATGGTACGAGCCCCTTGCGCTGGGTGTCGCTCGTACCGTTCTGCCTGATCATGCAAGGTGTGTTTTCGATGATGCACGAAACATTCCACGGTTTCGGGCATCGGCGCGGGGAAATCAACTACTTGATGATGTGGTGGGCATCGACGATGTTCGGCGCCGCAGCAACGCTGATCCACGTGAATCATCTCGGTCACCACGTGCGGAATCGAACGCCTGCGGAGCGGGTGGACTTCGTCGAGCCGGACGTTTCGCTGTGGCGCAAGCGAATCGAATACTACGTGGCGATCGTCGGCGGCATTTGGTTGGCGAGTTTCGCGGGCAGCTTCGTCCTGGCCGTGCTTCCGAGTCGCATCCCGCATGGTTGGGCGAAGTACGGACACGACAACACGTATGCGGCTGCGTTCAGGGACTTCGACCAGGCCGACTTTCGACGAATTCGATACGAAACCCTCGCAGCCGTGGCCGCGTGGATTGCACTGGGTGCATTGCTGGACTGGCGCGTGCTCGACATCGCGATTGCCTACCTCGCATTCGCGTTTTCGTGGTCGTCGCTCCAATGGGTGTATCACATGCACACTCCGCTCGACGTTGTCGAGGGCACATACAACATGCGTGCCCCCGCACTGATCCGCTGGGCGTTCCTCAACTTCAACTACAACCTGACGCATCACCGGCATCCGAGCCTGCGCTGGCAGGAGCTTCATGCATGCTCCGACGCAGCGGAGACGCGACCGCTGTGGTACGGTTGGCTGCATGTGTTCGAGGCGCCCCGGCGTTTGCCCAGCGATCCGACACAGCTCGAAAAGACCTATTTCTGACGAGAGGACGCACGTGCGTGCACAGGATGCGTGGGCCACGTTTGGCGCGGCAGCAGAACCCTTCCGTCGCGCGTGGCTCAGCGCGCTCGATGCGCCGGGCGACGCGCAGGCGGCCTATCTGTCACGCTTGCTCGCCGCAAATCGGAACACGACGTTCGGCATTGCCAACGGGTTTGCCGATATCGCAGATCCGGCACAATTTCGCGAGCGCGTGCCGGTGGCCCCCTACGCCGGCATGTCCCGATGGATTGATCGTGCACTCAAGGAGTCCGCTCCGATCCTGACCGCGCAAGCGCCACGCTTCTTCGAGCGCACGAGCGGCGGCAGCGAGCAGCAAAAGCTCATTCCCTATACGCCGGCCTTTCTCGAAGAATTGCAGTTCGCGCTGATCGTCTGGCTCTCCGATCTGCATCGCGCCGTGCCCGGCGTCGCGGCCGGGCGCGCGTACTGGTCGATGTCACCTCCAATGCACGCGCGCGAACGCGCTCCCAACGGCATCATGATCGGATCGGACAGCGATCTCGAATACCTGGCCGACAGCCCGCTCGTCGATCTGCTGCCGACGCTCGTCGCACCATCGCTATCGGGTGACGGTCGCGCGTGGCGCAACGAAACGTTGCGCGCGCTGATCGCCGCTGATGATCTGGCCTTCATCAGCGTATGGAGCCCGACCTTCCTGACCAGTCTGCTTCGTCCGCTGTTCGACGAAGCCGAACCGCAACGCGGCGATACGCTCACCTTCCTGTTCGATTCGCTGCCGTCGAACCGTACGGCAGCGCTGCGGCGCGCACTCGACGATGGCCACTGCAGCCGGCTGTGGCCGCAGCTCGCGGCAGTGAGTTGCTGGATGGACGGTCCGAGCAAACACTACGCCGCACATGCCCGCACCTTGTTTCCGCAGGCCGCATGGCTTCCGAAAGGCTTGTTTTCCACCGAGGCGGTGGTCAGCCTGCCGTTCGGCGATATGGCCGGCTGTCCCCTCGCCGTCTGCAGCCACTTCCTGGAGTTCCTGCTCGACGATGGAACCGCGATAGGCGTGGAAGAACTGAAGCCGGGCGATACGGTCGAGGTCGTCGTGACGACCGGAGGCGGCCTGTACCGCTATCGGCTCGGCGATCGGGTCCGTGTGACCGGATATGCGGGACGAACGCCATGCGTGGCCTTCGTCGGGCGGGCTGGCACGCAAAGCGATCTGGTCGGTGAAAAGCTGGACGAAGCCTATCTGGCTGCGTCGCTTTCCGAGGTGCTGCAACCGGGCGATGAAGGTTGCGTGATTCCGTGCGCAGACGCGGATCCGCCCCATTACCTGCTGTTGCTTGCAAGCGGTACGCAGGACGTCGCCGCCCTGCGTGATGCGCTGGAACAGGCTCTCGCCCGCGCTTTTCACTACCGACACGCACGCACGGTCGGCCAGCTTGGCCCGTTGCGCGTGGTTCGTATACCCGGGGGTGCCGCCCAGCTGGCGGATCTCGTCCAGCGAGCCCACGAGCGTGCTGGCATCCGGGCTGGCGACGTCAAACCCCGCGCACTGGTGGCCAATCCCGCCGTGGCGGACGCACTCCGCGCATTCATCGAGGACGCGTGCTCATGTTGAACATATCGATCGCATCAACGTGCCCCCCGTGCGACGAATCCGAGCCGGACGCCGATGGCGAAGCCTTCGGCGCGCTCGTCGAGCAATGGTACGTCGCGGGCACCGAAGCCGAGGTCAAGCGGGACAAACCGTTCGGCACGCGCGTACTCGGCCTCGGCATCGTGCTATTCCGGGCGGCAGACGGCGAGATCGTCGCGCTCGTCGACCAATGCGTGCATCGCGGCACCCGGTTGTCGGCCGGGAATGTCATCGACGGCTGCCTCGTCTGTCCGTATCACGGCTGGCATTACGACCAGCACGGCCGCGTCACCCGAATTCCCAGCATCGACGGCGCAAGCGCCGAATCGACCGGTACGACCTACCCATATCGTCAGCGCAGGTTGCCGGTGCTGACTCGGCACGGCCTCGTCTGGGTCTATCGCGGGCGAGGTGATCCAGCGCTGAAGCGGCCGTTCGACATGCCGCACCACGGCGAACGGCCGTGGCAGTCGTACTACATGGTCAATACGTTCGATGGCGATCTCGGTGCGCTGGTCGAGAACTTCATGGACGTCCCGCATACGGTGTTCGTGCACGACCGGATCTTTCGCTCATCCACTGGGCGGCGACTACGGGCGACCGTCGAACTGAAGCAGCAGAGCGTCGAGGTCACGTATCACGATGATGGCGACAAGATCGGCATGCTGGACTGGCTGACCAATCCGTCCAGGGAACCGCTTCGGCATACCGATCATTTTTATGCACCGAACGTTACACGGTGCGACTATCACTGGGGTAGCCGTTCGAGTTTTCTGATCATCAGCCAGATCACGCCGCTCGACACGCGTCGATCGCGTGTCTATACATACATCGCCTATCGCTTTTCCTTGCCGGCTGCGGTGCTGCGCGCGCTGAAACCGCTGCTGCACCTCTACACGCATTCCGTGATCCAGCAAGACGTGCGAATCATGCGCGCGCACCGCGAGGGACTCGACAACGCCGCAGGCTTCACGCCGTCGAGCGTGCGCGCCGATGTGGTCCACATTGCGATCGGTCGGTTGTTGGCCGCGACGCAGCGTGGCGAGCCGTTGCCCGATGCGCAATGCGGCACGAAGCCGATGGAATTCGTGATCTGAGCGTCACCGGCGCGATCGGGCGAGGCGCCCGGCTCGACCGGCGCACCGCCCACGTGCCCCGTATTTCCGTTAGCCTCCCGTCTGGTCCTGGCTCGCGATCAGGCGTGCTCCGCATGCCAGCAAGTCGCCGTCGCATGCGGCGACTTGCCCGTCGAACCGGGCGTGACCCGACACCGTCGCAATGAAGGTCAGGCCGTGAATCTCGCAAATCGCGGGATCGTGCAAGCGTGCAATCGCGCGCCCGTTGATTCGCGAGTTCGGCGCCCCGGACACAACGCGTCCGCAGTGGCTGTGCACATCGCCTTCGATGATGTATCGCTTTTGACCCATGACGTGTCGATCCGGTCCGTCAGAAATCCCAGCTGAACGTCTGCGGATGCGCTTGCCGCGACGCGGCGTCCGACGGCGTCAGCATGACGATCGTGGCATGCAGCGGATCCCGCAGGTTGATCAGTGCGCTCGTCTTCCCGTCGCCATAACCCATCATCAGCGCCAGCGCGGTCTGGACCCAGATCGAGCTCGTTCCGGTGTCGCCGCCGATACGGCGTTGCATGTCGAATGCGTCTTTCGGATCGTCAATATCGATATGCTGCGGGTTGTCGTGCAGCGACTGCACCAGCAACGCGAGATTGGCGGTCGAAGAGCCGGTGTCGTAGAACATCCGTCCCGGCTGCTCGCCGGGCGCAAGCGTGCCCACTGCCTGCTGCCAGCCGGCGCGGATCTTTTCGATTCGCTCGCCCTTCTTCAACGGCGCCCCGTGCCCGTTGCTCAGATCGACTCGCACCGGCCGATGCAGATTGGCCAGGACCGGCCATTTGTCGTACTCCTTCAGTTGCCACGTCGTCCACGGAATCGGCATCCACGGGTTCGGCTTGAAGCCGTCCGGTATCTTCAGCGACGCGGTCTTCCAGAACTCGGGGAGCTTCGCCTGCCAATAATCCGCCGGCATCTCCTTTTCACCCTTCTTCCAGTAGGCTTTCTGAAGCTGCCAGAAATAATTCCACAGCTTGATCACGTCATATCGGGTCTGGGTGTTGTCGATTGCCTCTGGTGCGTCCACCACATATGGACGAATCAATCGGTCAACGCGATCCTTTCTCGTCACGAGCAACGCAACGTAACTGTCCGGATTCTTTGGTACGAAGTTTCCATCTTTTGTGGACAAACCCAGGTAATCGGCGCCCGGAGTACCCAAATAGGATCGCGTGTTGATTCCATCCTCAACCAGCAACACTACTGCCGGCAAGTCCGGCTCGCGGTCAAAAATATCAAACGCTCTAGAGACTACATCGTCCCCATACGCAGTATGTATTTCATCGAGTCTCGTATAAATTGTATTGCCAATCCCCGCCCCGTTATCCGCACTACTGATGTGGGTTGCCATCCGGCCCGCCTCCGGATCACTCTCGTTTCGGGGCGGCCCGGCCACTATCACGGGAATCGGCCAATAATCGACCCATCCACGCAATGTATAGCCGAAAACGTTGTTCTCGCGCTTATGTCCCGCAAAGCTTCGATCACTACTCGACCACGGATATTGTTTGGGATCTTGCAGGAGCAACGTTCCATTGGTTCCTGCCTCGTCCAGCCGCATCAATAGCGCACGCTGGCGAAACCGGTCAACGGCGACGCCAAAGCGTCGTATCTCCAATGTGAACCGTGCGTCCCGAGATCCGTCCCCGGCAACGACAGCTTCATTTACGCTCGAGGGACGAGCGGCAGCGGGCGTGTCTCGAGGCGGCGAGTCTCGACGCAACGAGGCACCATAGGCGATACTGACGCATGCCGCCAACAATAGCGGCGGCAAGATCAACAGCGACAAGCGTCGATACATTGCAATATTCCCTCCCAAAAATCCCTCCCTTCCAACAACAAACTCAAAGACTGCAATCCATAAGAGAGTCAGGATTGCGAGTGCGAGCAGAAATATTCGTGAAGCCGGTGGTCGCGTGACGTTTGTCGTAATCATGGCGCATCAATTTGTCAATGTACCGATCGTGCTTCTTTTGTATCTTCGCTATTTCGATCTTTCCTGGTTTCACTGACCACACCGTCAGGAAAATCCTTGGGCACGATATTTTCTTCCGGGAAAACTCCGCTTTCGTAATAGCTGCAATTGGCTTTTACTATTTCGGACGTTACGGGGTCGAGCTTTTTGCCGAGTTTTCTCTCGGCTTTTACTATATCGCTCTCCGGAAGTCTCCAATCGGCAATTGCCCGCAGGAGTTTTGCCCAGTCCGGATCGTCCAGCGCACGCGCCTGGCCTACCGATACATCGAACGCGGTCGCACAGCGGTGATTTCTACGACCGCTCATGACCGCCGAGTGATATGAGCTTTCTCCCTGATGATTATTCATCAGCCGAACCTTGGCTTCGTTGAGCGTCTCCTGCCGATAGACGACGATGTGCCCGGGCGACGGCGGTACCGTCGACACGACCCGGCCTACCTTGCACTGATCGTCTGGATCCTTGCCCGCATTCAACGACGCCTCGACCTCGGCGGTGGTCGGCAGCGTCCCATCCTCGCTCGTTGGCCATTCGATGGTTTGTGCGGGCAATGGCTGCAACGCACCTTCGCCACTGTTCGTGCTCAAGGCAATTTCCGCTTCGAGCTGGTCAATGGATTGTTTGCCGGGCGCATACTCGCCAGCATTATTTGCCGAAAGAGGCGTTACCTCCGTTCCAGGCAGCACATTGCCTTCCATTTCGGGATCGAACGGTGGCGTCAATGCTTCGCCATTGATATTGCGCTCGGTACCGACGCTTATCTGCGTCGATTTCACCCATGTCGTGAAGCCGCCGGGCAAGCCATGGGATGTTTCACCCTTTTCCCGCATCGTAAAGTTTCCGGGCGGCGTACCAACCTGAACCGGCTTGCCCTGCCGCAGACGCCGGGTAAAGACACGCTGCCGGAAAGCCGCCGACAGCAGATCGATTTTCTCAGGCTTGCTTCCCCGCTGCGCCGCACGCACGTGGATTGAGTCGGGCAAGCCCGAGCAACCCATGCCATTGACGCCGCGCAGACCGACGGTCGCATCCTCCGGGCTGAAGTACATATACACTTTGCCGCGATTGTCGCGCTCGGCGAACACGACGCATTCGTTGCCTTGCAACCCGCTCAGGCGCGTCGCCTGCACGGG
Organism: Burkholderia sp. Bp9015; assembly: GCF_003853505.1. NCBI lineage: Bacteria > Pseudomonadati > Pseudomonadota > Betaproteobacteria > Burkholderiales > Burkholderiaceae > Burkholderia > Burkholderia sp. Bp9015. The sequence continues at coordinate 8,622 of NZ_QTPZ01000044.1, read as the reverse complement.
ATCCCACGTCGGGCCGACGATGCCGAAATTGTCCCGACCTGGCACGTACTTCAATTGATCGAGTGGTGGCGTCGAATATTTGCCGCTCGCCACAAACCCGGCCAGGTTTGCCAGGGTCTTTGCACGCGCGTAAGCCGTCTGCTGCTGGTCCCCGCGTTGCAGCAGCCGATCCATGAACTCCTCGCTCAAGCTGTAGGGCGAGTCGATCAGGACCAACGTGTCGGCAGGACGGTCAGCCGGGCCACATTGGTTGGGAATCAGCCCCTCGACGAGATAGGCCTGGGCGAGCAGCGATATCAGCGTGCCCTGACTGTGCGCAATGATGTTGACCGTCCCGTCCGGGTCGATAAGGCGGATTTGCCGCACCAATGCCGCGAGCCGCCGAGCTGCCAGCAACATGTAGTGCCGATTTTCCGCCTCGCGAAGCGGGTGCGTCGGGTCGCCCTGCATCCGGTCGAGAATTTTCGTCGTCATTCCCCCTTTGAAATTCGAGTCGAACATGTCGGGGATGTTGTTGGTCGCGTTGGCGAAGAATCCGCCGTTGCGCGCGCGGTGCTCATCGAGGCGGTTGCCGAACCGGTCGACGTACTGGCCGTTGACGGTTTCCTTATTGGGGTCCCGGGGCAAATCCTCCTTCCCGACGCGTAACCCCCAATAAAACGGAATCAACGGGCTCCTTGTCTCTTCGCTTTCCTGCCGACGATAGATGGCGTCGTCCATGTTCTTCATCATGTCGGCAACGCTCACCTGGCTCGGGTCGTTCGCCATGCGGCCGTGCGAGTACTCCGCGCCCTTGAAATCGGTGCGACCGAGGCGGTCGTTCAATCCATCGCACAGTCCGCCTTCGACCGTGCCGAAATCCGTTCCAAGGTCATTCACGCCATGGATCAGGATCGTCGTGCACGGGAAGCGATTTTGTACGTCGGTATTGACGAACGCATCCTGCGGCCGGTTGCAATTGAGAATCGCCTGATGTTCGCCGACGATCCGGGGCGACGAGGTTGTGGTATCGGACATGATCGCCTGCCTTAAACGTCGAAAACCTGAATGTGTGCAATGTGCATCGCGTCGCTCGATGCCAGCTCCGTCAACCCGTGTGCATCCGAGATCCCGTTAATGACCTGGCCATTGCGCAGCGTGATCTTGTATGGACGATTCGGCACGGGATGCATACCGTCGTCACCGTCGGTGCCGGGGTACCGCAAGCGGAACTTCTGATCGGCTCCTCCGCGATTGAACGCCGGCGGCGCAACGTGGTCCGTGTTCGGGCCGACGAAATCATGTCCCGCCGTGTGCGCGGTGAACGCACCGTCGGAACCGACCTCGACGCCGCCACCGACTTTCACGTAGCTTCCGTCTTCCGCGACGAGCCGGATCGACTTGCCCGAGATCAACACCTCGTCGCCGACCGACATGATCTGTATCCCCTTCTGAGCAGTCGCCGCGAGCGTGTCCTGTTGCGCCTGCAAGACAACGGGGCCCTCGCCGGCAATCGCACGGACGCCTTCTCCGCGCCCGAACAGGTGGATGCCCTGGCCCGCCGTCGTGATTACGCGCTGACCGCCGGCGAATTGCAGGTTCTGCCGCGCGATCTGATCGATGTTCTCGCCGGCGTAGGTCACGTAAGTCTTCGGGGTGATATTGAGCGCGCCCGCCTTTGCGCCGAATGCCATCAGCGCCTGAGAGTCGTCTGCGTCGGCGTTCGACGCACGATCGTCGCCTGAAGCGTGGCCGCCCGGCGTCCATCCCTTGAAGGCGGTCACGACAGCTTGCTGCCCCGTCGCATCGGTCGCCGTGCCGCCGTGCTGTCCGGCGTAATCTCCCAACGCCTTGAACAGCTCAGCGCATTCGCCGAGCAACTCGACGAGTTCATTGCGGTCAAGCTGTCCGCCGCTCGCCTGCGTACGCGCGTAAGTCGTCAGAAGCATCCCTTGCGCCGCGCGCAACGCAGCTGCCGCGTCCGTGCGCAATTCGGCGCCTTGGCCGCGGTCTGCACCCTGTCCGTTGTCGCGTGGTTGCGTCAGGTAGCCGAGATTCAACTGGCTATGCGCATGCTCCGATGCAAGCTGCGCGCTGATTTGCTGCGGTGTATCGTCGAGACGAAGCTGGTTGTAGCGTTGCCCCTTGATTTCCTTCGTCTTGATACCGGAGAGAAAGCGATTGCCCGGCAGACTGCCCGTATGAGTGAAACTCGCCGGCATGTTCGCGCCGTTTGCCAGCACGCCGATGATGACCAGCCTGTCCGGATCCCCGCCGAGGCTCCCGAGCAGAACTTCGGTGCCCACCCGCGGCAAGAAAGTCTCCCCGAAATTCGGCCCGGCCAGACTGGATGCCACGCGGATCGGTGCGCTGTCGCTCTCGTTGCTGTTCGTTCCGGCACCCTGCGCGTGCGCATGATCGCGGGAATCCTGACCGAGAATCTGCACGAACACGCAGCCATTCTCGTCGCAACTGACCTCCTCGCCCTCGGCCCCGACCACGCGCCCGGTAATCAACGGCGTCGGCGGAAGGTCGGTCTTGGGATCGTAAAGCGGCGTGAGAGGCGTGCCACGCGGCACGCACGAGAACGTATTTTCGTAGCGCGTATCCTGCCCGGACGGGTCGCCATCGCTCAGCGAGCGTGGCTGCTGAAGCGTGTGGCTGGCGGCGAACAGCGTCTGCGCACGCTCGTTCAACCCTTTGGGCAGATTGTTCCAGATCTCGTGGTGCAGTGACGTAATCACGAATTGCTGCTTGTCGGACGGGAGCGTGCCCCACTCGTCCTCTCCGGCGATCGTGATCCATGAGCCGACTGCGAGGTCGCGAATTCCGCTCACGCCGTCGTATCGAACCGCCTGCGCTTCATGAGCCAGAATGCGATCTTCCGTCATCCGTTCGTGGTCTGCCCACGAGTCCGCCATATGCGGGACGTCGATCACGAAGTCCGATAGCAATTTCGCGAGATCGTTACCCGATTCGCCTTGATCGATCCTTGTCGATGCGCTCGACTGGTCCACGCGGGCATATCGGTAGTCCCACGAAGGTCGCCCCGATTCCCCCGAAATCAGTTGCTGGCGCATCGTCAGAGCGGTGATGGTGTCGCGCTGTTCCGTTCCAGCGTCTCGTGGATGGACGCGCACTGTACCTGCGGCGGACTCGCTCAGTTTCTGAGGGTCATCGCAGAACACCAGCGTATGCACGGGAGGATCGCCGTCTTTCGCCTCCCCGCTCACCCGTCCGGCGCGCACGAACAGCGTGATGCCGTCGCGACGTGCAATCCGGGAGATGAAACGGGCATCAGATTCGTTGACCTGGCGTACGAAAGAGCGACTTGGATAGCGGGATCTGTCGAGTTGGGACAGGTCGAACTCGAACGCCTGCGCGAGGGCAACACTACGCTGTCGCCATTCGCTCAGGACGACTCCAAGTACATCGACAACGCTGACGTTACGGAAGATGCGGGAATTGGTGCGCTTTTGCAGCAGGTTCACCGCGTCGGTCACGGTGAACTGGTAAACCGTCAGCTCCCCGTCGGTCCGGCCGATCTGAACGGCGCTGACGATTGCGTTGATGGCATGCAGTTGGCCGCGATCCGTGACGATACCGACTGAGACCGGCGCACCAATGAAAAGCTTCGGAGGCAAATCGCCCTGCTGCGAAATGCAGGTCAGATAGCCGCTGATGCCGGTCATCATGCTTTCGCGGATGCTCGCGTGCTGCAACGCGATCTTCGACGCCAGCGCGTGCTGCGCCTTACCCCAATTCAGCACGACCGGCCGGCGATTCGCATCGATTCCCGATACGAATTTGCGGAACGACTCTCGGATATCCACGACGGTCTCTCAGTTTGATTCGTTATGACCCGCCGGATGTTGCTGTTCTAAATAGCTGGCGGCTGCGCGCGAGTTTACCAAAATGTGACACGGAAATAACAATCGGGGATGCCGACTAACAATTTTTCATGTTATTCGACGAAGAACACTATATTCCGCCGCTCTATCTGGACCGACGCGCAGTGCTCCGAACGTCGGATGTCTCCCGGGCCCCGCCCAAGGCGCGTACACGCTTCCATCGCTGTGTTCGTCTTGGCTAGACGGGCCGAAGTGAATGCTGATGCTATAAATGTGCATATAGCGTGCAATAAAAAGCAGTCGTGGAATCCGATATCACCGGCAGTTCCAGCGATTTCGCCTAATTCATGGCGTCATTGAGAGGACCGACGAGCATCGCTCCGATCGTCTCGGCGAAGCGATTCGCTCTCGCTTTGCACATCCACATCCATATGCAAACGCTCGCGGGGCTGGCCCATGTACACCGTAACATGATGAGCCGTTTGGCAGGCTCCGAGAGCGTACGGAAGTTCCTTGGAGACGCGCCTCGGATCATTCGGGCAGCAACCGATATTTCCGGCGACGTACAGAGCACGCTCTTCTGGTATCGCAATGCCCCGTTGCCAATCCGCAATGCCACAGCAACGATCTCCCGTCTCGAGACGCTGGGCGCCATTTAGGCGGAACTTCCCGTCAACCTCGAGCGGTAGCTATTGAATTGGGAAATTAATAGTTTGGTTCAAATACTGCAAAAAAGGGCCACCGTTTTTCCAGCCTACATCCCCTCCCATCAACATCCGCCCCCCAATAATCCTCCTTGACACCCTATCTTTCGATATATATCTTTAGATATGTTTTACGACATACAGGACACGATCATGCGACACAACTCCTCCCGCGGCCATGCCCGATGCGACGGTCATGGTGCGCATGCGGGCCCTGACTGGTACACCAGTGTCTGGCAACTGATCGGCCGCCATCGGCGCGGCCACGATCCGTTCGGCGGCGGCCCGTTCGGTGGCCGTGGCGGACGCGGCGGCTTTGGCGATTTCGGCGACGACGGCATGCCGCGCGGCCGCCAATTCAGCTCCGACGACCTCCAGCTGCTGCTGCTCGCGCTGGTCGCCGAGCAACCGAGCCACGGTTACGAACTCATCAAGGCGCTCGATACGCGCTCGAACGGCTTCTACAGCCCGAGCCCCGGCATGGTGTATCCGGCGCTCACGTATCTCGACGAAGTCGGTTTCGTCGCGTCGCAGGCGGAAGGCAACCGCAAGCGCTATGCGCTGACCGACGCCGGCCGCGCGCATCTCGACGCACAGCGCGAACGCGTCGACACCTTGTTCGCGCGCCTCACGCACCTCGCACGCAAGATGGAATTCATGCGCCGCGCGTTCGCCGGCGAAGCGGCGGGCAGCGAGGCACAGGACGACACGCAGCCCGGCTGGCTGCCGGAGTTCGTCGAGGCCCGCCTGGCACTGAAGCGGGCGCTGCTCCACAAGAGCGCGGCCGATGCCGACGAACAGCGGCGCATCGCGGCAATCATGCGCCGCGCGACGGCCGAAATCGAAGGCGGCACCGGCGCGTAACCCGCGCCGTCCCGTCAAAACCCAAGGAGTACGGATTGATGCAGAACCCCTCCGAACGCGCCGTCACGCGCGTGCGCCATACCCTCAAGTTCCGCCTGCTGCAGGTCGTGCGCGTGCACGCCGTGACGCCGCACCTGCTGCGCGTCACCCTCGGCGGCCCCGACCTCGCGGATTTCGAATCGTCGTCGTTCGACGATCACGTGAAGGTGTTCTTCCCGCCGCCCGGCGCCGAACGCCCCGCGATGCCGACGCTCGGCGCGAACGGCCCCGAGTTTCCCGAAGGCGAACCGAAGCCGGTCGCGCGCGATTTCACGCCGCGCCGTTTCGACCGCGCCGCCTGCGAACTCGATCTGGAATTCGTGCTGAACCATCCGGGCCCCGCATCGCAGTGGGCGGCACAGGCACGCGTCGGCCAATGGCTCGGCATCGGCGGCCCGCGCGGATCGTTCGTGGTCCCGATCGATTTCGACTGGCATCTGCTGATCGGCGACGATACGGCGCTGCCGGCGGTCGCGCGGCGTCTCGAGCAATTGCCGGCCGGCACACGCACGGCGGTCGTGCTGGAAGTCGCGGATCGCACCGCGCAGATCGCGTTCGATACGCGTGCCGACGTGCACGAAATCTGGCGCTTTCGCGACGAAGCCGACGCCGCGGACGGCGACCTGCTGCTGAACGCGGTGCGCGAGCTGCCGCTGCCGTCCTCCGGCGACGGTTACGTGTGGGCGGCAGGCGAAGCGCAAGCGATGCGCGCGGTGCGTCAGTACCTGACCGGCGAGTGCGGCGTCGACAAGTCGCGCATCCGCGCGGCGGCCTACTGGAAGCGCGGCGCGACGGCCGTGCACGAAACGCTGGAAGACTGACGCGGACGGGTGCCCGCGCACGGGCGGGCTTGGCATCGGCGGGGCGGCTGGTATATATCTATGTCTGCGACGCCGCTGTCGGGCGACAGCCGCCGCAGCCCGCCCAGGAGCGCCCGGTCATGACAAGAGAAAGCCACGCTTCGCCTTTCCTTCGCAATCTGAAGATCGCCGGTTATTGCGGCCTGGCGGTCGTCGTGCTCGCGCTGTTCGTCGCGATGTGCGCGATCCTGAAGGAAAGCGCGCTCGAACGTGACGCCGCGCAGCATCCGGGCGAGACGCCCGAACTGCATGAAGCGGGCGGCGGCCCGTCCGCTTCGGCGGAAGCAGCCAAGACGCCCGGTTGACGGCGTCCGGCCCGCACTTCTCCCGCGTAGTCCTGCCGCTCAGGGCGTGCGCTCGCGCCCCATCAGCACCGCGTGCACGACGTCGCCGATCCGTTCGAGCAGCTCGACCACGCGTTGTCCGTACAGGTGCGCGGCCAGCGCGCCGGCCGTGCCGACCAGCACGCCGCCGGCCATGTCGAACGGCCAGTGCACGCCCGCATACACACGTCCCCATGCAATCGCGACGGCCATCGCGGCCATCACGACGCCGGTCAGCCGCGTGGTACCAGCGAGCATCATGCCGACCGCGAGACTCCAGGCAAACGTCATGTGATCGCTTGGAAACGAGCTGTCCGGCGCATGCGGAATCAGTTGCGTGCCGATTCCGGCCATGAACGGCCGCGGCGAAAACCAGAAATGCCCGATCACCTGCGCGAGCGCCAGCGCCACACACGTGCCGACGCCGGCCTCGATCGCCTGGCGGCGCGTCGGGCGTTCGCCGAAGATCCAGGCCAGCAGCAGCATCGCGGGCAGCGCATAGACGAGCCAGTCGGCGGCGAAGATCGCGAGGTGGGCAACGCCGGGGTGCGGCGCGGCGCCGGCATTGAAGGCGGAAAACAGGGTGAGATTGAGGTTCTGCATGAATCCGGTTGCGTGGGATGTCGTGACGGGACCGGCGGTGCCGGTCGGATGCGAACGATGCTAGTGCTCACTCGCTTAAGCAGTGCTTAATGCGCCGGGCGACCGGTGACCAGGACCGAGGCCCGCGCGCGAACGCACTTAGAGCCTGTACTGCAACACAAGTTCACACAATTGTCACATTCCCGCGCGACTGTCTCCCGTAAAAGCTCACCGACTATCCCGTAAAGGCTCACCTTTTTCACATCGTGGCGTCACCGGCCCGTGCGAGTATCGGACCGCTCACGCGCGCCATGCCGTTTGCACCGTTCGTCTCAATATTTGCGTCGCAAATCATTCGAAATCGGCAACAATTAATTCCATATGCGGCATCGCACAACGGCAACGCACAGGCATAGGATTACGAGCTTACGAGCACTCATCCACGAAGCGATCAACAACAAGGAGTCCGCATGAAACCCAGCGATGTCCGATCGAAAGCGTTTGCGATGCCGTTGACCAGCCCGGCCTTTCCGATGGGCCCGTACCGTTTCGTCGATCGTGAGTTTCTGATCATCACGTACCGCACCGATCCGGACCGTCTGCGTGAAATCGTGCCCGAGCCGTTGCAGGTCAAGGAGCCGCTCGTCCATTACGAATTCATTCGCATGGCCGATTCGACCGGCTTCGGCGACTACACGGAAAGCGGCCAGGTGATCCCCGTCGAGTACAACGGCCAGGCCGGCGGCTACACGCTCGCGATGTATCTCGACGATCACCCGCCGATCGCCGGCGGCCGCGAGCTGTGGGGTTTCCCGAAAAAACTCGCGTCGCCCACGCTGCACGTGAACACCGACCACATCCTGGGCACGCTCGACTACGGCAAGGTGCGCGTCGCGACCGGCACGATGGGCTACAAGCACAAGGAACTCGACATCGACGAGCAGACGAAGCGCCTCGCCGGCCCGAACTTCCTGCTGAAGATCATCCCGCACGTCGACGGCACCGCGCGCGTATGCGAACTGGTGCGCTACTACATGCAGGACATCAGGATGAAGGGCGCGTGGACTGGCCCCGCGTCGCTCGAACTGGCACCGCACGCGCTCGCGCCGGTGGCCGACCTGCCGGTGCTCGAGATCGTCGAAGCGCGCCACCTCGTCGCGGATTTGACACTCGGCCTCGGCGAAGTCGTCTACGATTACCTGGCTCAGTAACACGTCCGCAGTCCTTTCTCCCTGTCAATCCTTTCACCACGGGAATTCGAAATGAGCAACCTGAATGGCAAGACCGCAGTCGTCACGGGCGCCGCAAGCGGCATCGGCAAGGAAATCGCGCTGGAGCTCGCGAAAGCGGGCGCGGCCGTGGCGATCGCCGACCTGAACCAGGACGGCGCAAACGCGGTTGCCGACGAGATCGTCAAGGC
>NZ_QTPZ01000043.1:0-73139 GCF_003853505.1 Burkholderia sp. Bp9015 | reverse complement strand
ATGTTCGTCGTGACCGGCATCAGTTCGGCATTGAACATGCTCCGCGTGAACGCCGATCCGCCGAAGGGCTGGACGGTCGTTGCGGATGCCCCGGCGCTTGACGAACCTTTCCCGCCGAAGGCATTGCGATTCGGCAAGTCAGTCGCGACCAGGGACGGTGACGCGATCAGCGACTTCAACGAAGGCAACGATCCGCCGGCTGCTTGGCGCGACGCGAACAAGAGCGATGCAGACAAGCGCGCTGACGATCCGTACGACCAGTACAAGGCAAAGAACGAGGACAGCGTCGCCCGAGGTACGGCCGCAACGGAAGCTGGACAACGTTACGAGGACCGCGCGCTGATGCGCATGGAAGCGCGCCGGACATTGAACACCGAATGGCTCGACGGCGACGGCCACGTGATCGGCGAGGACGGCAAAAGCGCGATGCCCGAAGGCTACAAGGATTGGCGCGACAAGCAGATCGTCGATTGGCTCGATCGCGGCGCGACCAACAGCCCGACGAATCACTCAACGACGATGACCAACCCCGAGCATGCTGAAAAGGCGCTTGCGTATGACGTCGCGGTGGGCTTGTGCTACGTAACGGAGAAGCAACTCAAAGCGTTGCGTATAGAGGCGGATTGGAGGATGGGGGATGGAATCCCCTTGGAAAATCCGAACAAGAAGTACGCCGACTATTTTGCGTCTGGAACTCTCGATAGAACACCTCTCCCCGAATGGGTACACACCGAGAAAAGCGAAGGCAAGATGCCGCTCGCGATCGTGGATGAGCGGGAAGGTCAGCTTTATTTGAAGGTCGGAGGTGCCGTATGAGGGCACTGATTACTACGCGACCACGACGTATCGCCGTTGCCATTTCGGTTTGGTTAATCACCACTGTTCTCATGGCCTCGCTGATGGCTCATGTAGAACAACCCGACCCGGCACATTTGGAAGTAGGGGATTGGATGAAACGATACTTTGTCGTACCTGGACTGGCTGCGCTCACGGTGTTTCTCTTCACTACGGCCACGATGCGCTCCGCACACGCCGCCCCTGTTAGAGAGCCTGCGGCGAATTCAACACCAGCAGCCGAAGATCCGGCGATGCCATTCACCGCTCAGGTTGTCGGGCTGATGTGGTTGAATCCGTTGCAACGGATGGACTACCCCACCGAATGGCAATTGTTGTGGGCGCAAGGGCTTACCAAACCGAACAAGAATGACGACATGGTGCGCACGAAGCCCGAAAAATTTTCGTCACTTCGCTCCATCGGAGCATTGGTTTACGGCAACGAGGGCGAGGAAACGTTCAAGGGCTTCTACGCGAAGTACATTGATAAGTTCATTCTCCTCCTGCGCTCGCGCTACTTTAGCAACTCAGGTTACTTCTACACGGTAAAGCCAGAAAACCAAGGCCATTGGCGCGAACTCGCCGGCATACGCGTCGAAGCCGCCGTTCCGCCCCGACTCGATCCGGCCTTTGCCAAGTCGCGCATGGTCGACCGGATGATGAACTTCTTCGAAATTGGCCCGCCGTCACCCAAGACGCTTTGGAGCCGCGACACGCCTCCCGACTTGCAAATCACCCAAGGCGGCGCAAACGCCGGCTTCACGTCGCTGAACAACGCGCTGGGCTACTTGCAGAAAAACCCCGACAAGACCGTATGGGTGATGAACTGGGACGCCCCGAACTTCCCGCCCACGGATGCGCAGATCAACGAGAACCTCGTCGTGCGGTTCCTCGCGGGCCCGAACTTCAACACCGAGCGCGAACCGCTCGCCTGGATCGGCAAGGCCGCAACCGGCAACACGCACGATTTTTCGCCGAAGGTCGGCACGACGCGAACGGTGCAGGCATGGAAAGCCACGATCGACGAAGCAGCACGCAATGCCGGTGTCGCGGTCACGGACCTGAATTACATCGTCCACGACGCAGGTGTACCCAGCGACGCAGCGTCGTTACGCGTTGTCTCGCTCGCGCGGACGTTGACGGAAACCCTTCCGGAATACGACCACACGAATCAGACGTTCAACACGGCAGCCCTGCTCGGCGACATGGGAACCGGCAGCGCATTGACCGACGTCGCACTCGCGATCGGCCGGATCAACCACTTCGGCGGTAACGCCTTGGTCGCAGGCACGACCGATCCTGAGCACCCCGTCGCCGTCGTCGTCAGACCACCGTCAAAGCTCACGCCGATCGATCCGGACCAAGACTGGTTCCGCGCACGCGGCGGCAATAACGCGTACCTCCCCTGGTGGGGTCGTCGACACGACACCGACTACGGCATGCAAGGCTATTCGTGGTGACGCAATCTACGCGGCGGCGCAATCGTTGGCGACCGGGTTCGCACCGCCGCTCCACCCGCAATTCAGCACCGGCGATCAGAACGATGGTGAACGGCGAACGGCGTACCCCACACGACACGCATTCGCCGGTTCCGCCACGCTCGCCCCCTCAAGGCGCAAACCGCGTGAACACATAGTCGTGATTCTTCACGCGCGCCTGATGACACGCGAAGCAGGTCTGGTGCTGACCGATATCGGCCGGCACGCCGTTGATGAAGCGCCCGAAGCCCCAGCCGCCCGTCGATGCATAGCGACGCGAATCCTTCACCATCACCTGCACGGTCGTCGCCTGGCCGGGCACCGTCGCCGGCGCGAACTCGTCGGACTGCTTGCGCTTGTACGCGAGCTTCACGAGGATCGCGCCGTCCGGAAACGGCAGCGTCGCCTGTTCGAGCGCGCGGATCGCGACCGGGTTGCCGAGCACCACGCGCAATTCGTCGAGCGGTGCCGCTTCCTCGGCCGGCGCGACCATTTCCCACTTCCGATAGCCGGGCGGAATCGTCACGCCGTAGATCGGCGACGCGGCCGGCTTCGGCTGCTCCCCGAAAGCGGCCGGGCCGCTCGCGGACAACGCACCGGCCAGCAGCGCACCCGCGACGAGCGCACGGCGCGCGCCGCGATGCACGACACCAGAGGTACCTGCCTGCATCACAGATGCTCCACTTGCAGGATCGCATCCGCGAACGCCTGCGGCGCTTCCTGCGGCAGGTTGTGGCCGATGCCACCGGTGATCGTCCGGTGCTGGTACTTGCCGGTGAACTTCTTCGCATACGCGGCCGGCTGCGGATGCGGCGCGCCGTTCGCATCACCTTCCATCGTGATCGTCGGCACGGTGATCGCCGGGCCGGCCGCGAGCCTCCGCTCGATGTCGTCGTATTGCGCTTCGCCCTGCGCGAGCCCGAGGCGCCAGCGATAGTTGTGGATCACGACGGCCACGTGGTCGGGGTTCTGGAACGACGCGGCGCTGCGCGCGAAGGTCTCGTCGGAGAACTGCCACTTCGGCGACGCGAGCTGCCAGATCAGCTTGTTGAACGCATCACGATTCTCCGCGTAGCCGAGCGCGCCGCGCTCGGTCGTGAAGTAGAACTGATACCACCACTGGAGTTCCGCTTGCGGCGGCAGCGGCTTGCGGTTCGCCTCCTGGCTGCCGATCAGGTAGCCGCTCACCGACACCAGCGCCTTCACGCGCTGCGGCCACAGTGCCGCGATGATGTCGGCCGTGCGCGCACCCCAGTCGTAGCCGCCGAACACCGCGCGGTCGATCTTGAGCGCATCCATCAGCGCGACGATGTCGACGGCCGTCACCGCCTGCTGGCCGTTGCGCACCGTGTCGGCCGAGCGGAACGTCGTCGATCCGTAGCCGCGCAGGTACGGCACGATCACGCGAAAGCCGGCCGCCGTGAGCAGCGGTGCAACGTCCGCGTAGCTGTAGATATCGTACGGCCAGCCGTGCAGCAGAAACACGACCGGGCCGTTCTTCGGCCCGAGATCCGCATACCCGACGTTCAGCACGCCCGCGTCGATCTGATGGATCTTGCCGAGCGACGCCGCGCCGGCCGCGCGCTTCGGCGTCGACGCATCGGGCGCCGACTGCGCGCGCGCCAGCGAGCCGAACCCGAGGTCGGCCAGGCTCAGGCTGGCGAGTGTCGTGCCCAGAATCAGGCGGCGGCGGGTGTTGACGGTATCAGGCATGACGCGTTCTCCATTGTCGATCGGTAAGAAAGGGGCCCGCGGCACGTGCGGGCGATGCGGTATCGCCATTCACGGCGGCGGCGCATCGCACCGCACCGCCGTGTGAATCGCTTCACCGGTTTTATATCCGAACCGCCCGGACGCTTTGTATCCCAACGTATCTGTGTTCGGGTACGACATACAGCGATTCAAAATCGTGGCGGAAACGGGCGTTCGCGGTCGGCCGCGCGCGACGCGCGACACGAGCCGGCATCGCTACCGGCCCGCGTTTTCCCGTCAAGCCACGCTTACGCGCGACGCAACGGCCGGAACCCGGCACGCACTTCGCGGGCGAACAGTTCCGGCTCCTCCCAAGCCGCGAAATGCCCGCCCTTGTCGACTTCGTTGAAGTAGATCAGGTTGTGATAGCTGCGCTCGGCCCAGCTGCGCGGCGCCTGGTAGATCTCGCCGGGGAACACCGTGATCGCCGCCGGCAGCGAGATGTCCACCGCGTTGAAGTTGTTCGAGTGATCCTCCCAGTAGATCTGCGCGGCCGACGTCGCCGTGTTGGTCAGCCAGTACAACGAAATGTCGTCGAGAATCTCGTCGCGCGGGATCGACCGTTCGGGCACGCCGCCGCTGTAGGTCCACTGCGAGATCTTGTCGTACATCCACGCGGCCTGCCCCGACGGCGAATCGGCCAGCGCGTAGCCGACCGTCTGCGGACGCGTGACCATCATCGCCGAGTAGCCGCAGTTGTCGCGATAGAACGTCGCGAGCTTCTCGTACGCGGCCTTCTCCTTCGGCGCCAGCGACGCCGGTGCCGGCGCGTCGGTCTGGAGCAGCGTCGCGATGTCCGGCGGCACCGTCGCCGGCATGTTCACGTGAATCCCGGCCAGGCCCTGCACGCGCTGCATCGCCATCCGGTGCGAGATCACCGAGCCGCAGTCGCCGCCCTGCGACACGAAGCGCGTATAGCCAAGCCGCGCCATCAGCTCGCCCCAGGCACGCGCAATGTGGTCGGAGCCCCAGCCCGTCTTCGCCGGACGCCCCGAGAAACCGAAGCCCGGCAGCGACGGCACGACGACGTGGAACGCATCGTCGGCACTCGCACCGTGCGCGGTCGGGTCGGTCAGCGGGCCGATCGCCTTCAGCAGCTCGAAGATCGAACCGGGCCAGCCGTGCGTCATGATCATCGGCATCGCGTTCGCGTGCCGCGAGCGCACGTGGATGAAGTGAATGTCGAGCCCGTCGATCTCGGTGATGAACATCGGAAAGCCGTTCAGGCGCGCCTCGCCCTTGCGCCAGTCGTATTCGGTACCCCAGTAACGCAGCAGCGCCTGCATGCGCGCGAGCCGCACGCCCTGCGATTCGTCGGCGACGGTCTCGCGGCCCGGCCAGCGCGTCGCGGCAAGGCGGCGGCGCAGGTCGGCCAGTGCGTCGTCGGGGATATGGGCGGTGAACGGGCGTATGCCGTCGCCGCCGGTGGCCGCACGCAGCGCGGCGGTGGGCAGCATCGCGGAGACCCCAGCGGCCACGGAAGTGGCCAGCAGGTGGCGACGCGTCGGGGAAAACGGTGTGGAAGACATCGTTCGGCATCTCCTTTCGTGAAGTGGAAAGTGAACATGCCGCGCGTCCGAGCGCGCCTTCGCTTTCATTCGGGCACACGCCGGTCACGCGGCGTTGCCCATTCGAAAGGTCTGATGTATCGGGGATTTGTCTGACTTGTACGCGTTTGTAGCAAAAAAACGCGGACGTCGCCGTCAGGGCGCGACCCAACGGCCTTCGTAGCCGTCGTCGTTCACGTCGAACACCGCGCGGCGATGGCCGCTGCGCGCGAGTTCGAGCCAGTCGATGCGCGTCACCGTGACGTGGAGCAGGCAGAAGTTCCGGTAGCCGTCGTCGGTGGCCGATGTGCCTGTGGTTGCGCCTGCCGCGACGTGCGCCTCTTCGGGCGACCCGATCGGCGTGCCCGGGCGCAGCGGTGCGCGATACAGCAGCAGCGTATGCGGACGGCTCGATTGCCAGACCGCGCGACGTTGCGCTTCGTCGTCGCAGATCGATGCCACGCCTTCCGCGCGAATCTGCACGAGTGAATCGAGATCGTTCGCGACGATGGCGATACGCGCGTCACGGCGCAATTCCGCGACCTTCTCCGAACGCACATCGGTATGGAACGACAGCAGGCGATCGGCGCGGCTCACTTGCCGCAACACGATGGTGCGCACCTTCGGCGCACCATCGAGGCCGAGCGTCGCGGCCTGCAGCATCGTGAACGGCGAGCGCTGCGTGCCGACGCCGGACTCGAGGCAGGACCAAAGGCGGTCGTACGTCTCCGTCAGCGATTCGGAAGGGGAGTCGGTGTCCGACATGATGGCGTGGCGATCCTGCGCGATTCGATCGCGACAGCTTAACCGTTTCGGCGACGAGCTTTCCTTGCGAGCCCGCCGCCGCGGGGTTCAGTTGTAGCCGAGGACGGCCGGTGCGGCGTCACGCGTGTCGGTCGACTCCGCGCCGAAGCGGCCGAGTACGTCGGCCACGTACTGCGGCCCCGCGCTGATCTGCGACGACTTGTGCTCGACGGGACGGATATCGGCCATGCCCGGCGCTTCGTCCATCCATGCGGTGTGGTTGATGATCATGTTCATGTGTGTCTCCTCACGCGGCCAGCGCCGCACCATACGCGCGCACGAGGCGCGCCACGCCTTCCCGGATCGCGTCGACATCGGGCGCGGCGAACGACAGCCGCAGCGATGCCGCGTCGACGTTGTCCGCGAAGAACGCCTTGCCCGGCACGAAGACGACCTTGTTCGCGATCGCCTGTTGCAGCAGCACGTCCGACGACACCGCGCCGATGCGCGCCCACACGAACATCCCGCCTTCGGGACGATGGAACGTGATCGCGTCGCCGAGACCGTCGCGCAGCGCGTCGCACATCGCGTCGCACTTGCGCTGGTAGGCCGCCGTGATGCGCGGCAGATGGCGTTCGAGTGCGCAGTCGGCGAGATACTCGGCGGCGGTGGCTTGCGTCCACGGCGTGCTGCACAGGTCGACCGTCTGCTTCGCGATCACGCAGCGCCGCGCGATTTCGGCCGGCGCGATCGTCCAGCCCACGCGCAGCCCCGGCGCGACGATTTTCGACAGGCTCGCGAAATGCACGATCCAGTCGCGCGCGCCTTCGACGTCGTTCGCGAGTGCAAGCATCGACGGCACCGGTTCGCCCGCGAAACGCAGGTCGCCGTAGGGATCGTCCTCGACGATCAGGAAACGGTATTGCACCGCGAGGCGCAGCAACTTCAGCCGGCGTTCGCGCGTGAGCGTCGCGCCGGTCGGGTTCGCGAAGGTCGGGACCGTGTAGAGCAGCTTCGGCTGCGCGATCGCGCCGGATGCGAGTTGCGACGCGAGGCGGTCGACGTCGAGCCCTTCGCCGTCGACGGGGATCGTGACGATGCGCGCCTGTTGCAGACGCATCGCCGACAGCGTCGCCGGGTACGCCGGCTGTTCGGTCAGCACGACGTCGCCGGGGCCGACCATCACGCGCAATAGCAGATCGAGGCCCTGCTGCGAGCCGGTCGTGACGAGCAGTTCGGCGGGCGTGCACGTCACGTTGCGGCGCGCCATCAACGCGATCAGTTGCTGCTTCAGTTCGGCGAGGCCGTCGGTCGGGCCGTATTGCAGGCAGCGGACCGGCTGCGCGTATGCGCGTTCGGCGGCGGCGTTCAGGCCGTCGACGTCGAACAGGTCGCTGGCCGGGTAACCGCCGGCGAACGAAATCATCCCCGGCTCGGAGAGGTATTTGAACAGCTCGCGGATCGGCGAACCGGCAGGATTCTGGAATGAGGGCGTGAACGCGTACATGTCGTCGTGAGCTGGATGGCAGCGACGGCCGGGATAGCCGACAGGTGCCGCCCGCCAAGGCACTTCTGGCGCCAACGGCGGGAATTCGAGCCACGATTGTCGATAGTCATTAACGCTGCGGCAAACGATATCTATGCACTAGGTCTTGCGGTTTGGTCATCAAATGGGCGGCGCTCGCCGTGTTGCTCGGTGGCCCGCATCAACTCCCTTTCCCGCGCTCTCCAGGCAATTCCGAGCGCCCGATCACTTCTCTTCCATTGTCGGCCGTGCCCGTATCCGAGAAGCCGGCGGCTTCAATCACCGATCCCCGAGGCACAAATTGCCATCCGCGATTTTGTATCCCCTGGGATACAAAAATTGATGAAACAGGCACCGATGTAGCCCAATGGCTACAAGATTGCTCAAAGCGATCGATATCGACAAACGATACCCATATGCATCATGTCTTGCGGTTTGATCATCGATTGTGGGACGTGATGCGGCCGTGCCGCGCGGATAAATAGAGTACGTTCGACGGTTTTCGACGGGTACGTGTTGGCGCTTCACGGCGGCTCGCGGCCGTGGCAGTTGTCACAGGTGACTACAGGTGTGCCGCTACATGCGTTGATGGCCGCACGGAAGCGACGCCGCACCTAGCCCCAAGATGCGCGCGCCCCCGAGGCATCTTCCGTCATCGAGCCCTCGCCGCGAAACTCCCCATCAGCGGCACACAATATCGACCGCCAGAATCTCGTACCCCGGATCGGCGTTCTCGCTCGCCACCTTTTTCGCTTCTTCATACGAAAGAAAGGACATCGCTTCCTCGATCTCCGGTGCCATGCCGATGTCGCCGTCCTCGCCGGTACAGAGGAACTGAAGTCCGGTCTTCACGACATAGATGGTCGTCATGTCTCCCTCCATGGTGTGCATGGGGAACTTCCAGTCTAGCCTCCACGCTCCCTTATTCAACTCCGGCAACGTCGCCCGGCAGCCGCCCCCCGCCCCGCCCCGATTACCTAGGTAATTGACACGTATGGACCTAGGTAATTGGCGTCCCTACGATGTTTTCGACGCGAACCGAACCACACCTACGAAGAGGATACGACCATGACCACCCAGGACGTCGATACCAGCACGCTACGACGCGTGATCGCCGCAGCCTCGATCGGCAATTTCGTCGAGTGGTTCGATTTCGCCGCGTACGGCTTTCTCGCCACCATCCTGACGCGCGAATTCTTTCCGAGCGGCGATCCCACGGTCGGTCTCCTGAAGACCTTCGCCGTCTTCGCGGTGGCCTTCGCATTCCGCCCGCTGGGCGGCCTGGTCTTCGGCGTCATCGGCGACCGGATCGGCCGCAAGCGCACGCTTGCGCTGACGATCCTGATGATGGCCGGCTCGACCACATTGATCGGCCTGCTCCCGACCTACGCGAGCATCGGTTATTGGGCGCCGTTGCTGCTCACGATCATCCGCTGCGTCCAGGGGTTTTCGGCAGGCGGCGAATACGCCGGCGCATGCGCGTACGTGATGGAACACGCACCGCGCCGCCGCCGCGCGTTCTTCGGCAGCTTCGTGCCGGTGTCGACCTTCTCGTCGTTCGCCTGCGCGGCCGTGGTCGCCTATCTGCTCGAATCGTCGCTGTCGTCGCAGGCAATGGTCGAATGGGGCTGGCGCGTGCCGTTCCTGATCGCGGCACCGGTCGGCCTCATCGGCGTGTACCTGCGCGTCAACCTGAATGAAACGCCCGCGTTCCAGGCACTCGAAGGCAAGCACGACATCGCGCATGCGCCGCTGATGGAAACGCTGCGTTCGCAGTCGCTGAATATCCTGAAGCTCGGCGCGTTCGTGTCCGTGACGGCGCTGTCGTTCTACACGTTCACCACGTATTTCGCGACCTACCTCCAAGTGGCCGGGCACCTGTCTCGCGGCACGTCGCTCCTGGTGACGGTGCTCGCCCTCTTCTTCGCCGCGGCCCTGTGCCCGGTCGCCGGCTTTTTCTCCGATCTCGTCGGCCGCCGCGCGACGATCGCCACGACCGGCCTCTTCATCATCGTGTCGGTGTATCCGGCGTTCTCGCTGGGCGGCTCGGGCGTGCTGTCGCAATCGCTGGCCGGCGTCGCGCTGCTTGCGATCGGCGCGGTGTTCTCGGGCGTCGTGACGGCACCGCTGATGTCGGAAGTGTTCGCGACGAAAACGCGCTATACCGCATCGGCGATCACGTACAACCTCGCGTACACGATCTTCGGCGGCACGGCGCCGCTCGTCGCCACGTGGCTGATCTCGGCGACCGGGACCAACCTGTCGCCCGCTTATTACCTGATCGCCGTGTCGATCCTGGCGATGATCGGCGGCCTGTCCCTGCCGGAAACGTCGAAGACGGCGCTCGAAGACGCAGGTCCGGCAACCGCGAGAACCGGCCAGTCCGCCAAGCGCGGCGTCGAAGGCGCGGTTTGAGTACACGCCCCGCTCGTGCAAACGGGGCCGACTAAACCAACGCATGGAGAAACACCATGACGAGCCTTCACGACGCCAGCATCATCATCGACGGCCTGAACATCTCCCGCTTCGAGCGATCGGTGTTCGAAGACATGCGCAAGGGCGGCGTCACGGCCGTCAACTGCACGGTCTCCGTGTGGGAAGACTTCCAGAAGACGATCGACAACATCGCGGAGATGAAGCAGCAGATCCGCGAATACAGTGAAATCCTCACGCTGGTGCGCACGACGGACGACATCCTGCGCGCGAAGAAGGAGAACAAGACCGGCATCATCCTCGGCTTCCAGAACTCATATGCGTTCGAGGACAACCTCGGCTACATCGAAGTGTTCAAGGAACTCGGCGTGAATGTGGTGCAGCTCTGCTACAACACGCAGAACCTCGTCGGCACGGGTTCCTACGAACCGGATGGCGGGTTGTCCGGCTACGGCCGCGAAGTGATCCAGGAGATGAACCGCGTCGGCATCATGGTGGATCTCTCGCACGTCGGCGCGAAAACCTCGTCCGACGCGATCGCCTGTTCGAAGAAGCCGGTCACCTATTCGCACTGCTGCCCGTCCGCGCTGAAGGAACATCCGCGCAACAAGACGGACGAGCAACTGCGCGAGATCGCGGAAGCGAACGGCTTCGTGGGCGTCACGATGTTCATGCCGTTCCTGCGACGCGGCGCCGATGCAACCATCGACGATTACCTCGAAGCGATCGAATACGTGATCGACGTGATCGGCGAGGACAAGGTCGGAATCGGCACGGACTTCACGCAGGGCTACAGCACCGAGTTCTTCGACTGGATCACGCACGACAAGGGCCGCTATCGCCGCCTGACGGACTTCGGCAAGGTCGTCAATCCGGAAGGCATCCGCACGATCGGCGAATTCCCGAACCTGACGGCCGCGATGCAACGCGCCGGCTGGAGCGAGTCGCGCATCAGGAAGGTGATGGGCGAGAACTGGCTGCGGGTGTTCGGCGAAGTCTGGAACGGTTGAATCACACGACACGAACGCACCACGCACCCGCCATGCAGCCACAATTGCCGATCGACGTCGATCCGGACACCGGTGTCTGGACCACCGACGCGCTGCCGATGCTGTACGTGCCGCGCCATTTCTTCACGAACAATCATGTCGCCGTGGAAGAGGCGCTCGGCCGCGAAGCCTACGCGTCGATTCTCTACAAGGCCGGCTACAAGTCGGCCTATCACTGGTGCGACAAGGAGGCGAAGCAGCACGGCATCGCCGGCATGGCCGTGTTCGAACATTATCTGAAGCGGCTGTCGCAGCGCGGCTGGGGCGTGTTCAGCATTGCCGAAGCCGATCCGGCGACGTCGCACGCGCGCATCCATCTGCATCACTCGTCCTTCGTACTGGCCCAGCCCGACAAGCACGGCAAACTCTGCTACATGTTCGCGGGCTGGTTCGCCGGCGCAATGGACTGGGTCAACGACACCGCGCCCGACACGGCGAGCAAGGGCCCGCGTGCGCATTCGGCCGAACTCCGGTGCGCGGGCGAAGGGCACGACTGCTGCGTCTTTCACGTCGGTTGAATGTGCCGCAAGCGCTACGGCTACAATCCGACAGGAGCGAACCTGCCCGATAGCCTGGGTCCGAACACAGTTCGGACCCGCCGACCCGATGCCGAACATGACCGACACGATGCCAAGCCTCGACTACGAAGATCTCTTCAGGCATCTTCCCGTCGCCGCGATCGTGGCGAAAGAGCGCATCATGATCGACTGCAACGAGAAGGCGCTGCAACTGTTCAGGGCGACCCGCGACGACATCATCGACCAGTCGTTCGCGAAGCTGTATCCGCAGCAGAAGGACTTCGCGACGACCGGCCGTCGCCTCGCGCCGCTGCTCGCGAAGCGTGCGGGGTTCAGCGACGATCGCATCATGCGCCGCGTCGACGGCAGCCATTTCTGGGTCACCGTGTGCGGCTTCGGCTACAACCCGAAGCGGCCTTTCGAGCTGGCCGTCTGGACCTTCACCGACCTGTCGGGCGATGCGAAGCATCCCGACGTCGCCAGCACGTTGACCGATCGCGAGCGCGACGTCGCGGCATTCCTGGTTCACGGGCTCACCAGCAAGGAAATCGGCAAGGAGCTGAACATCAGCCCGCGCACGGTCGATATTCATCGTGCGAGCTTGCTGCGGAAGTACGAGGTGCGCACGACGCATGATCTGATCGCTTGCTTGCTGGCCTGAGTCGCTCGCGCCGGAACGACGCGTCCGGCCTCCCGCTCCGATAAAAAAAGGTTCATCGCAGGAAACCGTGTCGCCTTGCATACAGGTCTCGCCCGCACAAAATGCCAAGATCGTTGCCGACTTGCGTCAGTGGCTGGAACGAACTCTACACCGTCACCGTACTAAACGCGGGGAGCAGGTCGCCACACCAAACGAATGAACGCGACGAAGCCACGCGCTGTACGTCGACGCCTGACGAAAGCACAACTTCTCCCGCTACCGACTCGGGATGTGCAGCGCTTGTCGCTCAAGCATCACCGGGCACTAGCTACGCTCCTAACGCGTCGTACCGGCGTCGATTCGATAGCGACGTCATTGAATGTGGTGTATCTCGCCTTCTTTCCTCGAGATCCAGACGACGTCGATCTGTCTCGCTATCGTGAAGCAGGAGATGTTCTGAACGCCATCGTCGCTCGCATGCAAAGGACGAAGTGTGGGCGACCGAGCGAGCATGAGCGGATCGCGCTTGAGCGGGTTGTGATCGAGCACGATGCACAAATGGCGGCCTTAGGGAAATCCCGATTGGTCGACGCATGATCGCGGCTGACACACGTCATTAAGCTCGGCAGCGCCTCTCCGATCGCCGTTGCTGAATAGCGCGACCTCACTTTCAGACTCGCTCAAGCCGGTAGCCATGGGCATAGATGGACGAAGGCCGATAGTCATCAGCGTCCGGGCCATTGGCCCTACGTGGCCGGTTGTAGAACCGCAGTCCTTCACCTTTTCATATGTACCAGCGCGGCATTGCAGCATGTATCAACGGCGAAATCGATTGAGCTTGTGCTCGACGAGGGAGCTATTGTGAACTGTCAAGGATTGCAAAGTACCCGTCGATTTCATTGCACCTATCTTACGTAGTGCTATACCTTATCAAAGAGAGGGTGCCGCGAATTACCCTCTTTCATTTTAGAAAAAACAACTTCTTAATTCGAATTGGGGGCGGACAATTTCTGTCTTACTGCCATGGCGTTAGATCTGTCGCACCGGCGATGAAGTTGATGTCGGTCGACGATTCGTCGATCGAGAATAATAATTACGGGAGTCCACATGCAAAATGGCTGGGGCCGATACTATCCAGGGGTCTAATACCCCGACGTTCGATCAAATTGTCGTTCGTATTTTCATGCAACCGTCTGGTGCAAGACAAATTTCACTTCCATTATGATGGTTGAATGAACCATTGAGGGTCCAATATATGAAAACGTTGATTTCGCTTTTTGCAATTTCAATTCTGGCAAGCACCACAGCCTGTACGCAAATGCCGTCAAGCAGCGGTAATCAAATAGATAAATTTTCACCGAGCTATGTCAGGCAACACATTGTTGTAGGAAAAACCACGAAGGCCGATGTGGTTGCGCTATATGGAGATTCAAATTCCAAGCAAACGAAAGATGATGGCAGGGAAACTTGGTATTACAATGAAAGTACCGCATCGACTCCAAATGTAATGGAACGCATGGGAGGGATGCTTAGTGGAATTACTTCCGGTTTATCTCAAATGGGTTTATCTACGGCGCAAAATACAGTGGGCGCTGTTAGTGATCAAGTTAATGGCGCAAATAGAAGGGTTAACGGTGCCAAAACGATCGCGACTTCCGCTCAGGATGGGAAGGCAGCGAAAGAAAATGGATATGCGCGTCAGTTGTTCATTGACTTTAGCAATAAAGGCATTGTTACTCATTGGTGGAATTAAAATCCGTTAACGATGGTCTAAAAATCTCCACCGAACAAAGGGCGACAGAGGAAATCTGATGAGGCCGCCGATTGTTGACGATAGCCAGATGCCGACCGACCGGTTTTATGCCTCATCTGTGGTGTAGATGTTGTAGCTGGGTCGGAAGACATCGGATCATCAAATGCAACGCCATCGGAACCAGCACTCCGTCGCCCACAATTCCGACGAATGGAACCGCGAAATTGAAAGGATTGGCCGCGTACAACGCGACCAAAGCGACGGCGGGAAGCAACCATCTTGGGCGGTCGGGATGACGCAGTGCGTATGCAATCGCTTTATACATTGGGGATCCCGCAAGAATAGTCTTTGAGCTAGCTCGCCGCTTATAAGTGGACGGGCATCGTGCAGTACAACAGATTACTAATATGAGACTGCACGAGCAGCATCAGATAGGCAAGCCTTCGATCCGTGATGTTGCATTGATTTACAAGCCTTGCCGACCGGCTGTCGTTTCACCATGCTCTACTGGCCATTCAAGCGTCGTCATACGTCTCGTGATAGCCTGCCGCCGCTGCTGATGACGACGCGCTCGCGGCCGACGCGGTCACGCGTGAGATCACCGGGTCTGCGTTCAGCGTGATTGGCGCAGCGATATCGCGCGTTTGGGCGTATGCGATGGGGATTCAACTCATCGGCTACAGTGCAGGCGGTGCTGGAGAAAGTTCTAATCTCTAGACACGTGTTCGTGTTTCGGGGCAAGCGAAGTGACTTGCTGAGGTGCCTATATTTGGTTCATCGCAGGAAACCGTGGAGGGTTTTCGAGCGATTGCATAATCTGACACCTGATTTTGAGGAAGTCGGAGGAAGAATTGCTCGATCGCAAGGCACTGCAAGCACTGGGCTGCTGGACAGCTATCGGCTAGATCGAGTGGAGTGGCCGCAAGGCGATAGCCGCACGCTGTCGCTCTACCTGAAGCCGGTCAGCAAGGTCATGTACTGCGAGCAATCGGGGGCGCGTTGCCACCAGATTCATGAAACGACCGTACGGCGGGTACGTGATCTGCCGTTGTTCGAGTACCGGGTGGTGCTGCACGTGCCCCGACACCGGGTCTGGTGCGAACGCTGCGGTGGGCCGACGCTGGAGAAGCTTGACTGGCCGGGCCGCTACCAGCGGGTGACAGAGCACGGTGGCCGCTTGCTCTGCGATGAACCCAAAAAAAGCCCGGCAAAGCCGGGCCAATCAGATTGAGACACAAGGAGAATCCCGCCCACCACACACCGGGCGGTCACGCCGCGCTACACGACGTTCTTTTCGACGATCGGCCGGTTTTCGAGCACACGCTCCCAGCCGAGCGACGACAGGTCGAGCGATTCGTATCGCCCGCCCAGGATCAGTTCACTCACTCCACGCCCGGTCGCGGGCCCTTGCTGCAGCCCGTGCCCGCTATACCCGTTCGCGAACACGACGTTGTCGAGCTCGGGGTGATACCCGATGATCGCGTTGTGATCGAACACGTTGTACTCGTAGTACCCGGACCAGCAGTTCTCCACGCGCAGCGCTTCGAACTCCGGCACGCGATTCGCGAGCGTCGGCCAGATCACCTCGTCGAACAGGTCGTGATCGACCTCGTCGAGCGGCAGGTCGTCGGGGTCGCGATCGGGGCTCGGCGACGTCCCGCAGATGTACGTGCGTCCTTCCGGCCGGAAATACACACCGGTCGGATCGATCAGCAGCGGGCAATCGGTGAGCTTCGCCGGCGACGACACATTGAAGATGCTGCGACGCCGCGCGTACACGGGAATGTCGATGCCCATCATCGACGACAGCGTGCGCGTCCACGCACCGGCCGCGTTGACGAGCGTGTCGCATGCGTAGCGCTCGCCGTCGTTCGTCACCACGTGCGTGATCTTGCGACCATCGCGCACGACGCCGGTCACATCGGCCGGCACATACCGCGCGCCGAGCGCCTGCGCCTTCTTGCGCAGCGCCTGCACGAGCCCGTAACCGTCGAACCACCCTTCGCCGCTCGCGCCATAGGCGCCCGACACGAGATCGTCGACGTTCAGCCAGGGAAACTTCACGCGCAGCGCGTCGCGATCCATCAACCGGATATCGGCGCCGAGCTTCGTCTGCAGCGCGTGGTTCTCGCGCAGCGTCGCGTCACCAGCCGGCGTCGCGAGAAACAGGTAGCCGCCTTCATGCAGATCGATCGACGGGCGCGTGCCGTCGACTTCGAGCCGCTCACCGATCGTGCGCAGGAAGTCGATCCCGAACAGCGACATCTCGATCGACAGCGGCGTCGAGAACTGCTGGCGAATCGACGCGGCCGACAGCGCCGACGACGATTTCGCATAGGTGGGATCGCGTTCGATGACGGTGACGGACACCGTCGGATCGGTAGCGCGCAGGAAATAGGCGATCGAGCTGCCGATCACACCACCGCCGACGATGACGACTTGAGAACTCACGACTGACTCCAGTTGCACGTGAAAGGCGCGGCCGGCCGGCCGCGCCCGAAGGTTGTTCGTGCCGCGTCGCGCGCGGCGCCGTGCGCGGCAGACCGTGCCCCCGGCGAGTCGCCCCGACATGCGCCGCGATCGGATCCGATCGCTGGGGCTATTTCAGCACGTCCGGGCTCGCCGCGAAAGTCCGCGCGCGTTCGGGTAATTCGGGTCCTCAGTCCGCCGTTTGCGTGGTGACGGGCTGCCACGCGGCGTTCTTCACTTCATACAGCGTCGAGCTCGGGTTCTTCAGGTCGCCCGTGTTCGTGAACGCGATCGTGCCGGTGATGCCGTCGTAGCGCGTGCCCTTCAGCGCGCCGTTGAAATCGGCCGGCTTCGTCGAGTTCGCCTTCTGCATCGCGTTGATCGCGATCCACGTCGCGTCGTACGCGAACGGCGCATACGCGAGCATGTCGACGCCGTACTTCTGCTTGAATTTCGTTTCGAACTGCTTGCCCTTCGCGAGACGCGACAGCGGTTGTCCGTATTCCCACACCGACGCGCCTTCGGCCGCATTGCCCGCGAGCCTGATGAAGTTCGCGTTCATCACGCCGCCGCCGGCCAGGAACTGCGCGCGGATGCCGAGCTGGCGCATGCGCTTGACCAGCATCGCGGACTGCGCGTCGAGGCCGCCGAAGAACACCAGGTCGGCATTCGTGCTCTTGATCTTCGTGAGCTGCGCGCTGAAGTCGACGGCCTTGTCGTTCGTGAATTCGCGCGCGACGATCGTGCCGCCGTTCGCCTTCGCGGCCTTCTCGAATTCGTCGGCTTCGCCCTGGCCGAACGCGGTGCGGTCGTCGATGATCGCGATGCGCTTCGCCTTGGTCACGCTCGCCGCATACGCACCGGCATTGCCGGCGTTCTGCGCGTCGGTCGCGATCACGCGGTACACGGTGCCGAGCCCGGCGCGCGTGATGTCGGGATTGGTCGCCGACGGCGTGATCATCGGAATGCCGGCCTTCGCGTAGATCTTCGACGCGGGCAGCGTCGTGCCCGAATTGAAGTGGCCGATGACGACGGCCACCTGCGCGTCGGTCAGCTGCTGCGCGGCCTGCACGCCGATGCGAGGATCGCTCTGGTCGTCCTGCGACGCGACGACGAATTTCACCGGCTTGCCGCCGATCGTCGGGTGCGCGGCGTTCGCCTCGTCGACGGCCATGCGCACGCCGTTCTCGATGTCCTTGCCATACGCGGCGCCGCCGCCGGTCAGCGGCACGGCAACGCCGACCTTGACGACGGTTTCCTGCGCATGCGCCGCGCCCGTCTGGAACGCGAGAATCGCAGCGGTCAATGCAATGCCGGAAAGCGAACGAATGCGGAACGTCATCGGCCAATCCTTCTTCTGTGGGTCGGGATGCGACGCGCGACCATCGCGCGCCGGCGACCTCCCGCGTGCCGGTGTTTTTTTCTGTCGCCGGGGCATCGCTCATGGCGCATCGCCTGCCGGTCGATCACCGCGGTTCCGTCTCCGGGGAACCTGTCAGCGCGAAAGAGGTGAACCGATTGTGGGTAGCCAATACGCGTGCAGCAAACGAAATATCGGAACTATGTTGTGAGGAATTGTCATCAAGTGCCCGTGCCACCGATCCGCGGCCCGCGCGACGGCGGCCTGGAAGCGAACGCATCGAGCGGGATGCGCGCACGTACCGTTGCCCCAAGGCCGCGCCGGGTCATGCCGATGGAGAATCATCGCCATGCCACACGGCGGCAACGCAGCGCACCTCGCGCGATTCGATCAATGGCGCCCGGTGCCGCTCAATGCCGGTCGGTGCCCGTCTGCTTGCGCTCCGCATCGGCCGCCTCGCCGGCCTGCTCCTGACGCTTGCCGGCCTGCTGCTCCGCCACGCCTTCCGCTTCCGTCTCGCGGTCGCCCGTCACCTTGCCGAGCGCTTCCTTGACCGAACCCTTCACCTGTTTGAGCTTGCCTTCGATGCGATTCCTGTCCATGGTCGTCTCCTGCGATGAGTTGGGGAGAGAGACGACGGCACGGCAGCCCGCGCCGCACCGCCGAGTGGACAGGATCGCAGCCGCGCGCGGCGCGCGGCAGATGCGGATGCACCAGCCTGCATGGTGCATTCGCACCGATGGCCCGACGGCAGGCGTCAGTTCTAGCCGTTCTTGTCGGCAGCTTTCTCGCCTCGCGCACCGTTCGCATCGGACGTGCCGACAATCCCGCGCTCGCGCGCCCACACGATCGCCTCGCCGCGGCTATGCACGTCGAGCTTCGCGTAGATCGTCGCGACGTGATTGCGGACCGTGTTCGGCGCAAGCCCGAGACGGCCGGCGATCTCCTTGTCGGCGAGGCCGTGACACAGCAGGTCGAACACGTCGCGCTCGCGCGCGGTGAGGTCCGACAGCTGAGCGCCCGCGTCCGGCGCATTCGCGCGCCGCACGTTCGCCAGTTTTTCGATCAGCGTGCGGCTGAACCACGACGCATCCTGCATCGCGGTCTCGATCGCATAGACGAGTTCCATCTCGGTGCGCTTGCGATCGCTGATGTCGAGCAGCGCGATCAGCAGGCAATCCTGCCCGTGAATCGCGACCGGCTCGGCCGACACGACGCAATCGCGCACGTCGCCGTCGCGCGTCCGGATCTGCACATCTGCGTTGCGCACGTTGCCGTCGCGCGCGAGCTGCGTGTCGATGCACTGCCGTGCGCCGCGTTCGGCCCACAGGCCGATCTCGTCCGCGGACTTGCCGAGCAGGTCGTCGCGCGCATGGCCGGCCATCCCGACGAACGCGTCGTTCACGTCGAGCAGCACGAAACCGTCGGCCGTGACGATCGCGGTCGCGACCGGCGCCATCCGGAACGCCTTCGCGAAGCGCTCCTCGCTCTGCCGCAGCGCGAGCTCGGCCTGCTTGCGCGGCTCGAGATCCATGAACGTGAACAGCATGCACGGCTCGCCGTTCATGTCGATCGGCTGCCCGGCGACCACCACCGCCTTCGTGCCGCCGTCCGCGCGCTTGAGCACGGCCTCCATCTGCGGGATCGTCGCGCCCTCGCCCAGCCGCTCGATCGCGAGTTCGCGCCGCTCGGCCTGTTCGAGCACGTCGAGTTCGTAGACGGAGCGGCCGAGCACGTCGTCGCGCGCATGGCCCGTCATCTCGAGGAAGCCTTGATTGACCTTCACGTAGCGCAGGTCGTCGAGCCGGCAGATCACGGCCGGCGCCGGGTTCGCGTTGAACGTGCGCTCGAAGCGGTCCTCGGCGCTCGCCCATTCGGTCGCATCGTGCAGCACGAGCGCGAGACAGTCGGGCTCGCCGGCCGCGTTCGTCAGCACGAGGCTGCGGATCCGGTGAACCCAGCTCACGTTCTCGTCGGCCGCCGATTCGACTTCGACCGTCACGTCGCTGAACTCCTCGCCCGCGATCACGCGGTCCATCGGATAGTGGCCGTCGCGCACCGGACGGTTGTTCCGGTAGCGCAACCGGAAGCGCTCGCGATACTCGGTGACGTCCGCGCCGAGCGCGTCGAGCTCGGTCACGCCGTGCATCGCGAGCGCGGCCTCGTTCGCCCATACGATGCGCTGGTCGGGTTCGATGAGGATCACGCCCTCGGTGAGCCCCGCGATGATCTGATGCAGCTGGCGCCGGTCGGTATGCGACTTGAGCACCTGTTCGTTGACTCGTTCGTCCATTGATCGGTGGTCCACGTGGTCGATATTGTTGCCGGGCGGGTCGCCGCCGCGCCGATAAGCGCCGACATGTGCGGCCGGCGCGCGCCGCGATGATCGCGTGCGGTCGACGCGGTCGAGAGGCACGGATGCACCCTGCGCAATAGTACATTCGCATGCCGCGCCGCCTGCGTGCGCCGTCCCGCCAAGCGGCGCGCGGCGCGCCTCCCGCGTCTGTCGTCCCGCATCGCGCGTGTCACGACGCATTTCCCGTTCCCGCTTCCCCGTTCCGTCCCCGTGCAAACGCACTAGCCGATCCGGTGAATTTGCGCGATGCCCGCATGCGTTCGCGCCGGTACGCTGGTACTGCATCGGCGCTCACGCGCTGCCCTTCCATACCGCAGAGGAGGACCAACTGATGAAGCTGCATCAGACACCCGATCCGACGCGGCCCGAGCCGGCTCCGGACAATCCGCCCGAACCGTCGCCCGGCACCGATCCGCCGGTGCCGCTGCCGCCCGACGTGCCGCGTCCGGACATGCCGCCGCGCGAGCCCGGCTACGACACGCCGATCGCGCGATGACGCGCGGCGCGCCTGCACCGACTCGCCCATCCATCACGTCAATCGAAGGAGCACATCCCATGAACAAGACCTCGAACCTGTCGGCGTTGCTCGCCGTCAGCGCGGCGTTCCTGCTTTGCGCCGCCCCGCTCACGAACGCACAGGCGTCGTCGTCCGACGAAGGCATGAAGACGGAATCGAACCAGCCCGTGACCGACACGTGGATCACGACCAAGGTGAAGAGCGAACTCGCGACCACCGAGGGCGTGAAGAGTACGCACATCAGCGTGAAGACGGTCGACGGCGTCGTCACGCTGACGGGCGTGCTGCCGTCGCGGGTCGCGGTGAAGAAGGCCATCGCCGCGACGCGCTCGATCAAGGGCGTGAAGCACGTCGACGCAGCCGGCCTGAAGGCGAAGGCCTGAGCTATCACGCGGCCGCGTGCCGCACTTTTTTCTCCCCTTATGACAGGAGCGCATCATGAACGAGGACAAGATCAAGGGTCAATGGAAGCAGCTGACCGGCAAGATGAAGGCGAAGTGGGGCAAGCTGACCGACGATGACCTGAAGGTCGCCGAAGGCAACCGCGACTACCTCTCCGGCAGGATCCAGGAGCGTTACGGGATTGCGCGCGACGAAGCCGAGAAGCAGTTGAAGGAATTCGATCGCGAGCTGTAACGCGCCGGTCGTCTCACCCCGCCGCGGCGCATCCCGCGTCGCGGCCATGAAGAGGACAACGACATGGGCAAGTATCTGATCGCCTGGCTGCTCGGCGTACCGATCGGCGTGCTGCTGCTGTTCTATCTGGTGACGCACCTGTTCTGACGATCGCGGCGCCCATTGAACGCAAACGGGCCGGTGGCTATGCTCAGCCACCGGCCCGTTTTTTTCGTACGGCGTCGCGCTTACTTCGCCGCGTTCGCCGTCATCTTGAAGATGCCCTGCGCGTTGCCCGCATCGAAACGCAGGTCGGTCACCCAGCGGCGCGCCGCCTGGTCGAACGTGCGACGGCGCGTGATGAACTCGTAGAACGAGCCCGGCACGTTGCGCTTCACCGTGCCGCCGTCGCGCGTGCGGAACTCGCGCTCGACGATGTCCGCGCGATACGCGGTCTGGAACACACGGCCCGAACGCGAGCGCTCGACTTCCGGCTTCATCGGCCGCCCCTTCGCCTTCTCGTCGTCGGACAGCTTGAACACGTCGGCCACGCGATCGGTCGCATGGTTGAACGCGTTGCCTTCGGTCGCGATCCACGCCATCTCGGCCGATTCGAGCAGCAGCGTTTCGTAGTCGAGTTCGTTCGGCAGGTCGTGCTGGCGCGCGAACGCACCGACGATCTCGGGCAGCAGCGCATGCGCGGCGTCGAGCGACAGCCAGCCTTCGCGCTCGATCTCCCACAGGAGCGCGACGGCCGCCGGCGACAGCGGATCGCGCGACGAACTCACGACGTTCGTCACGGCCTGCTGGAATTCCTTCGAGAAGCGCTCCGGATGCAGTTCGCTGACGAAGAACTGCGCGATCTCGTCCGGCGCGTCTTCGTGCGCATACGCGCGACCGGTCATGCCGAGCTTGTCGAGCGGATAGCGGCCGTTCAGGCGGAAGCCGAGCGGACGCAGGATGCGCGTGAACGCGGCTTCGCCCGGCGGCAGCGCGCCCGTGTGCGGCCAGCGCACCGTGCGCAGCGCGCCGTGGTCGAAGTAGACCGAGCCGCCGTTTTCGATGGCATCGGCCGTATATGCGCGGCCGTTCGCCGAACGTTCGAGCAGCCCTTCGAACAGCGCCATGTTCATCGCCTGCGCGATTTCCGCGCGCGTGACGACGTCGGTTTCCCATTCGTCGAGGATGGCCGGCATGTTCAGGGTCGCGAACAGGGCGTCGGTCTTCGCCTGTCCCAGCAGCTTCGTCAGCAAGCTCTCGATATTCGGATTGCGCATCAGGATTCTCGTGTTCGGGGGACCGCCGGCAAACGTGCCGGCAACTCGATTGGCCGGCCGCCCATCGGGCGCCTGGCCTTGCGTGGGATGCATTATTCAAAGGGTTGCAGCGGGGCGTAAAGCGAGATTAAATTGACACGTGATGAGTTTTTGGAATTATTCGTGGTCCCCACACGCGTCCGACGGCCCGCCGCGGGCCGGTCCGTTCGTCAGACAAAACGAGCATCATGCGCAAATTCAAGATCCCCAACATGGGCGCGCTCGTGGCTTTCGAAGCCGCGGCGCGCCACGAGAGCTTCACGCACGCGGCCAAGGAGCTGTTCCTGACCGAAAGCGCGGTATCGCGGCAGATCGCGACGCTCGAGGCGAGCCTCGGCGTGCGACTGTTCGCGCGCGTGAAGCAGCGCGTCGTGCTCACGCGCGCCGGCAAGCTGTACGGCACGCAGGTGCGGCGCGCGCTGGAGGCGCTCGACCGCGACACGCTGTCGATCATCGCGCACGGCAGCGGCGGCGGCTACCTGGAACTCGCGGTGCTGCCGACCTTCGCGTCGCACTGGCTGATTCCGCGCATCAAGAGCTTCTACGACCGCACGCCGGACGTGCGCGTGAACATGGGCAGCCGCACCGACCTGTTCTCGTTCGAGGACACGCACTTCGAAGCCGCGATCCACTACGGCAAGCCGACCTGGCCCGGCACGTCGTCCGACTACCTGTTCGGCGAGGAAGTCGTGCCGATCTGCTCGCCGGCGCTGCTCGACGGGCCGGTCGAACGCGTGGAGGATCTGCTCGCGTATCCGCTGCTGCACTCGACCACGCGTCCCGGCGCATGGGCGCAGTGGTTCGAGACGCACGGCGTCGAGGACATCCGCACGATGCAGGGCGTGCGCTACGAGCTGCACACGATGCTGATCAGCGCGGCCGCGGCCGGGCTCGGCGTCGCGCTGGTGCCGAAGTTCTTCGTCGAGGAACAGTTGCAGCAGCTCGGCCTCGTCGTGCCGTGCGACGCGGCGACGGTCGGCGATTCGGCGTACTACCTCGTGTATCCGACGGAGTTCAGCCACAGCAAGCCGCTGGAATCGTTTCGGGCGTGGCTGCTGGAACAGGCGAGCGCGTATGCGGCGCCGGGGCGGGACAGGGAGGACGATGACATGGATGCGGAGGACGACGAAGACGTCGAGTGATCGCGTCGCGTCACCGGAGGTCCGGTGCGCGCCGAGCCGGGCAACCCCGACCCGGCGCTCCGGGCAGCCGACCTCGCTTCGGCAGCGCGGCGGACCTTCTCTCTTTTCTTCACTGCGTCTGTTTTCTCTCAGGTTCCGGGCAATTTTTTCTTCGCCGCGCCGGGTCATTATCCGCTCAATGCGGCCGAAGTGAAACGTTTGCGTATGCACCGAGCGGCTTATACCCGCCATTCGGACACAATCCTTCAAATTGTTTACGCGTGGTGCGATGGCATTCGGCAAATCTTGCAATCGGCTCGGCGTTCCTTTTTAATGGAACTGGTTCCATTCCGCGTTTCGGCCATGCCGACGCGTGACGTCCCGTCGTCCGCGCGTCATCATGCCGATTCAGGATCGAGGATCGTTCAGCTCAGGATTCCGCATCGCCCGTCCTTACCGGACACCCCCGTCAAACGAGACCGTCATGCCCGATTCCGCTTCCCTGCAGCAGCTGTTTCCCGCCTATCAGGACATCCCCGCCGAGTTCCGGCTCGCAGCCCCCATCCACCAGCGCGTGTCGCTGGTCGACGGCGAGCTGCGTCCGTGGGACGGCTCGACCAAGACCGTGCTGTCGCCCGTGTGCGTGCGCCAGCCGGACGGCAGCGTCGCGCAGATGGAGATCGGCAGCTATCCGGTGATGGGCGAGACGGAAAGCGACGCGGCGCTCGACGCCGCGGTGCGCGCGTACGACTCGGGCCGCGGCGAGTGGCCGACGATGAAGGTCGAGCAGCGCATCGCCTGCATGCAGGACTTCATCAAGCGGATGGTCGCGCAGCGCGAGCTGGTCGTGAACCTGATCATGTGGGAGATCGGCAAGAGCCTCGCCGATTCGCAGAAGGAGTTCGACCGCACCGTCACGTACATGACGCAGACGATCGACGCGCTGAAGGAGCTCGACAACGCGAATTCGCGCTTCGTGATCGCGGAAGGCACGATCGGCCAGATCCGCCGCACGCCGCTCGGCGTCGTGCTGTGCATGGGGCCGTACAACTATCCGCTGAACGAGACCTTCGCGACGCTGATCCCCGCGCTGCTGATGGGCAACACCGTGGTGTTCAAGCCGCCCCAGTACGGCACGCTGCTGTTCGAGCCGCTGCTCGAGGCGTTCCGCGACGCGTTCCCGAAAGGCGTGATCAACACGATCTACGCGCCGGGCGCGGTGGTCGTGCCGCACATGCTCGCGTCGGGCAAGATCAACGTGCTCGCGCTGATCGGTTCGAGCAAGGTCGCCGATCACCTGAAGAAGCAGCACCCGAAGTCGCACCGGCTGCGCGCGATCCTCGGCCTCGACGCGAAGAACGCGGCGATCGTGCTGCCCGACGCCGATCTCGACCTCACCGTGAAGGAGTGCCTGCTCGGCGCGCTGTCGTTCAACGGCCAGCGCTGTACCGCGCTGAAGATGCTGCTCGTGCACCGCTCGATCGTCGACGAATTCCTGAAACGCTTCACCGCCGCGCTCGAACAGCTGAAGATCGGCATGCCGTGGGAGAAAGGCGTGAGCATCACGCCGCTGCCGGGCATGCATCGCACCGCGTACATGACCGACGCGATCGACGACGCGAAGGCCAAGGGCGCGCAGGTCGTCAACCACTCAGGCGGCGAGTTCAGCAAGACGCTGTTCTACCCGGCCGTCGTGTATCCGGTGTCCGAAGGGATGAAGCTGTATCGCGAGGAGCAGTTCGGGCCGATCATTCCGGTCGCGCCGTTCGACGACGTGGAAACCGCGCTCGATTACGTGACGACCTCGGAGCACGGGCAGCAGGTCAGCATCTTCGGTTCCGATCCGGCGCAGATCGGCGCGCTCGTCGATCCGCTCGTGAACCAGGTGTGCCGCGTGAACATCAACTGCCAGTGCCAGCGTGGGCCGGACGTGTTCCCGTTCGCCGGGCGCAAGGATTCGGCGGAAGGCACGCTGTCGGTGAGCGACGCGCTGCGCGCGTTCTCGATCCGCTCGATGGTCGCGGCGAAGCAGACCGACGGCAGCAAGCAGCTGCTCGATTCGATCGTGTCCGATCACTACTCGAAGTTCATCAACACCGGCTTCATCTTCTGAAGCGCTGAAGCCGGGACGGCGCGTCCGGCGGGCCGCGAAAAAAACGTCTCGGATATGAAACATCCGGCGCATGCGGCGCGCGCCTTCAACGCGCGGCGGGTGGCGTCGCGGCTCGCCGCACGAGACCGTCCCGAGGCCGCGGGGACGCCGCCGACGCCCATGCTCCGCGACCTTGCAGCGCTTCGTCGATCGACACACTCGACCGTTTTCAACCCGGCGTTACGTTACATCGCTGAAGCATTTCGTCCGTCCGGCCCCTGTCGCGCGGCCGACTGCGATCGCGCGCGGCGGATGGGCGCCCTGCTCGATTTTCCGCGCAAGCCAGTCCCGGCGGGACGCAACGACCGCTGCCGCGACCCGCGTCAACAGTGCTCAACAATCGGATCGAGGGCTGGTACGGAACCTGCATTCGCATTGCAGTGACAGCCGCGCCGACGATCGGCGCGAACACGAACCCGGATCGGGACGTCCCCCGGATACGCCCGAACGATCCACGCAAGCTGCGAGGCACATCATGGATGCGCTGCCCAATTCGTCCGATACGTCGTTCCAGATCTTCCTCGCGAAACTGCTCGAACAGCCGCAGCCCGAATGGACGGAAAAGCAGCAGATGGAACTCGAGATGGCGCGCACGCTGTCGACCCGGATGGTCAGCTACGCGGAAGCCATGCGCGGCGGCAGCGCGGATCTCGCGCACTGCCTCGTACTGCTGCGCTACGCGAAGGTCCTCGACTTCATGCTGACGTCGCTCGCCGCGCACCGCGACATTCATCCGCAGACGCTGCGCACGCTGTTCCGGCTCGCGAACCTGAAGGTCGACGACGCGTATCCGGTGTGAGCGGGCCTCGGGCAGCCCGACGCGCCGCGTGCGCGGCTAGCGCGCCGCCCGCCCCGCCATCCACTTGCGGTACCGCCGCGTCTGACACTGCGCGGCGAGTTGCTGTGACACCAGCGCGCGCAGCGGCGACACGCCCGGATGCGTACGCCGCCCGACGCTCAACCGGGCGAGCTGGAACTTCACGACGGCCATGTTCGCCAGCGCGCCCAGCGCCTTGTTCTTCCATCGGATCGGCTGCAGCGCCGGCGCGCTGTCCTTGCCGGCCTGCCAGTCGCGCGGCAGGTTCGGCTCGATCGACAGCGCGGTCGCGATGCCGACCATCGCCACGCCGCTCGCGACCACCTGCTCGGCCACCGCGCGACGCCGGATCCCGCCCGTGACCATCAGCGGCATCGCCGCGACGGCCGTGATGTCCCGTGCGAATTCGAGGAAATACGCTTCGCGGGCCAGCGTGCGTCCGTCGCGTGCCTCGCCCTGCATCGCCGGCACTTCGTAGCTGCCGCCCGACAGTTCGACGAGATCGACGCCCAGCGGATTCAGCAGTTCGACGACGCGCTTCGCGTCGTCCGCACTGAAGCCGCCGCGCTGGAAATCGGCCGAATTCAGCTTGATCGACACGACGAACGCCGGCGATACCGTCGCACGCACCGCGCGCACGATGTCGAGCAGCAACCGCGCGCGGTGCTCGATGCTGCCGCCCCACGCATCCTGCCGGCGGTTCGTCAGCGGCGACAGGAACTGGCTGAGCAGGTAACCGTGCGCCGCGTGGATCTGCACGCCGGTGAAGCCGCTTTGCTCGGCAAGCTGCGCGGCGCGCACGAAGCGCTGCTGCACGTCGGCGATGTCGGCTTCCGTCATCTCCTTCGGCACCGGAAACTGCTTCGACAGCGCGCCGAGCGCGAGCGGCACGGCCGACGGCGCGAGCGTCGTCTGGCCGAGCGCCGCCTGCATCTGGCGCCCCGGATGGTTGATCTGCATCCACACGTGCGCGCCGCCGGAGCGCGCGACCTGCGCCCATCGCCGGAAGCGGTCGAGATGCGCGTCGCTGTCGAGCACGACGCCGTTCGGCCCCGTCATCGCGCGGCCGTCCACCATCACGTTGCCGGTCAGGATCAGGCCCGCCCGGCCGTCGGCCCACGCCTGGTACAGGCGCAGCAACGCGTCGGACGGCGCGTGATCCGCATCGGCCATGTTCTCTTCCATCGCGGCCTTGGCGAGCCGGTTCGGGATCACCGCGCCATTGGGCAGCGTGAGGGGCGCAAACAGGTTCATGGTGGACTTCCTCGATTGACGATGCCCAACCATAACTTTAAAGTCAGCTTCAAGGTCAAGCCCCACTGGAGCACGAGCATGAAAATCGGCGAGCTGGCGCGCACCAGCGGCATCGCGGCGTCGCGCATCCGGTTCTACGAAGCGAGCGGCCTGCTCGAACCGGCGCGCCGGCAGGCGAACGGCTATCGCGAATACGGGCCGGAAGCGCTGACGCGGCTCGCGATCATCGACCGCGCGCAGCGCGCGGGCTTTGCGCTCGACGAGATTCGCGCGGTGCTGCCGCCCGATCTCGGCGCATGGCCGCGCGACGAACTGCTGGAGGCGTTGCGGCACAAGGTCGACGAAATCGCGCTGCTCGAGCAGCGGCTCGCGCAGAACCGGCGCAACCTGCAGACGCTGATCGACGAGATCGCGAACAAGCCCGCCGGCGAGGACTGCGCGGGCGCCGCACAACGCATGCTCGACAAGCTGTGCAAGGAGGAAGCCGAGTCGGTGCCGGCGCCTGCGCCGGTGGCGCACCCTCGGCCGATGCGCAAGCGCGCGTAGGCGCGGCGAGCGCACGCGTGCGCCGGGTCTTGCGGTGTGGTTCACGCGGGGCGGCCCGCGCGCACGGCTGCGCGGATTTGCTTACGTCGCAGGTAATCGACGCGCGCCGCGTGCGCATGGATCATGGCTTCACCGATCAACGACGAACGATCGACGCATCGCATCGACACCCCGGAGCCTGCCATGACCGCCTACGCCATCGCCCACCTGCACGACGTTCACATGTGCGACGACATCGTCGAATACCTCGAACGCATCGACGGCACGCTCGCGCCGTTCGACGGCCGTTTCGTCATTCACGGCGCGCGGCCCGACGTGCGCGAAGGCGAGTGGCGCGGCGACCTGATCGCGATCGCGTTTCCCGATCTCGATACGGCGCGCGCGTGGTACGAATCGGACGCGTACCGGCAGATCCAGCCGCTGCGCGCGCGGCACGCGAGCGGCCCGTTGATCCTGATCGACGGCGTGGACGAGCGGCACAAGGCGACCGACATCCTGCGCTGATCGACGTGCGCGAGCCCGCCTCGCTTACTTCGCGTTGCGCTCCATCGGCTCGCCGACGACGAACCCGCCGCCCTGGAAGCGTTGCGCGGGATCGTCGTACTCGGCGCTCGGCGCCGTCACCGGGAACAGCCCGGCGAACTGCTCGGAACTGTCCTGCGGCCGGAAGCCGAGGAAGCCGGCCTTCGTGTTGTCCCACCACTTCACCGGGTTGTCCGACACGCCGTAGACGATCGCGTGCCCGACGCGGTTCGTCAGCAGCGAGCAGCGCACGAGCTCGGTGAAGTCGCGATAGCTGAGGAACGTCACGAGCATGCGCGGGTTCTTCGGCACTTCGAACGACGAGCCGATCCGCAGGCACACCGTCTCGATCCCGAAGCGGTCGAAGTAGTAGCGCGACAGCGACTCGCCGAAGCACTTCGTCACGCCATACAGGCTGTCCGGACGCTGCGGCGAATCGGCATCGAGCACTTCCGTGACCGGATGGAACCCGATCGCATGGTTCGAGCTCGCGAACACGACGCGCTTCACGCCGTGCTTGCGCGCGGCTTCGTACAGGTTGTACGTGCCGGTGATGTTCGCATCGACGAGATCGTCGAACGGCGCGTCGACCGAAATGCCGCCGAGGTGGACGATCGCGTCGACGCCGTCGACGAGTTCCATCACCGCGGGCCGGTCGGCCAGGTCGACGACCCGGGTTTCTTCGTGCGGGGCGGCGTCGCCCAGCGCGGCGATGTCGCTCACGCGCACGACGTCGGCCCAGTTCGCCAGCGCGCCGCGCAGCTGACGGCCGAGATTGCCGGCCGCGCCGGTCAGC
This sequence comes from Burkholderia sp. Bp9015, assembly GCF_003853505.1. Classification (NCBI taxonomy): domain Bacteria; kingdom Pseudomonadati; phylum Pseudomonadota; class Betaproteobacteria; order Burkholderiales; family Burkholderiaceae; genus Burkholderia; species Burkholderia sp. Bp9015. The sequence continues at coordinate 43,025 of NZ_QTPZ01000043.1, read as the reverse complement.
AGCAGGCGCCCGAACGGCTTGCGTGCGCCGGTGGATGTGGCGTTCATCGAATCTCCTTGAATCTGTTCTGAGGTGTCCTGGACGTTGCCCGAAACCGACAGAGCCGGCAAAAAATCGGAAAACGTTTTCCAACTATACGCGGGGCAAAAGCCGAACGTCAATGGTTGAACCTGTTCGCCCCCATCCGCATTTTCCCGATATCGTCCGGCGGCCGGACGCCGGCTTTTTCTGCCACAATCCGGTGCAATCGAACGAAAACGTTACCCTTCCGATGAAAAAAGTTTCCCCGACGATCCGCGACGTGGCCGCGGAAGCCGGTGTGTCGGTCGCGACGGTCTCCAAGTACGTGAACGGCACGCAGCGCTTTTCGCCGACCGTCGAAGCGCGGCTCAAGGAAGCGATCGAGCGACTCGGCTACCGTTCGAACCCGCTCGCGCGCTCGATGATCACCGGGCGCACGCGCACCATCGGCCTCGTGATCCTCGACATCAGCAACCCGCACTTCACGAACGTCGTGAAGGGCGCGAACCGCGTCGCGCTCCAGCACGACTACACGCTGCTGCTCGTCGATACCGAGGAGAACCAGGCGCGCGAACGCTCGCTGATCGAGGCGCTCGCGCAGCGCGTCGACGGGCTGATCGTCAGCACGCGGATGCCCGACGACCAGGCCGGCTGGATGCTCGACCTGCACAAGCCGCTCGTGCTGCTGCGGCGCAGCCCCGGCCTGCCGATTCCGAGCGTCGGCATCGACAACCGGCTCGCCACCTACATGCTTGCGCGTCACCTGCTCAATCTCGGCCATACGCGCATCGCGTACCTCGGCTTCGGGCCCGCGCGCGTGAACGACGAACGGATCCAGGGCGCGCGCGACTGTCTCGCGGAAGCGGGGCTCACGCTCGACGTGCACGACGCGCACGCGCCGACCGCCGAAGCCGGCGAGCGCGCATGCTCGCGCGTGATGCTCGGGCCGCAGCGTCCGCAGGCCGTGATCTGCTACAACGACCTGATCGCGCTCGGCTTCATGAAGGAAGCGGCGTCGCTCGGGTTCCGGCTGCCGCAGGACGTGTCGGTTGCCGGCGTCGACAACGTGCCGTACGGCGCATACGCGGCGCCCGCGCTGACCACCATCGACATCCAGAGCGAAAACATGGGCGAGCTCGCGATGCAGAAGCTGATCGACGCGCTCGCCGGGCGTACCGAGGCGAGCTATTCGACGTTCGAGCCGCGGCTGATCATGCGCGCGTCGACGGCCGCGGTGGATTGAAGCGCGCATCGCGTTCGATATCCGCTGTATCGCTGCTTCGGCGTATCGTTGATTCGTTGATTCGTTGATTCGTTGATTCGTTGATTCGTTGATTCGTTGATTCGTTGATTCGTCGCTTCGTCGCTTCGTCGCTTCGCAAACAAAAACGCGCCGCCTCCGGGCGGCGCGTTCGTTTGCCGTCACGCGATCACGCGTCGAGCTTCGCGGGCTTCATCTTCGGCGTGAGCATGTGCATGATCGCCAGCGCGAGCAGGTAGGCCAGCGCGCCGATCGCGAACAGCACCCAGTAGTGGCCCGTGCGTTGCAGCACCTGGCCGATCACTTCCGAGAACAGCACGCCGCCGATCGAGCCGGCCATCCCGCCGATGCCGACCACCGACGCGACCGCGCGGCGCGGGAACAGGTCGGACGCCGTCGTGAACAGGTTCGCCGACCAGCCCTGGTGCGCGGCGGCCGCGAGACCGACGATCAGCACCGCGATCCACAGGCTCTGCACCTGCGACACGAACGCGATCGGCAGCACGCAGCACGCGCAGAACAGCATCGCCGTCTTGCGCGCGCCGTTCACGCTCCAGCCCGCGCGCAGCAGCGCCGACGACAGCCAGCCGCCGCCGATGCTGCCGACCGTCGTCAGCGCATAGATGCACACGAGCGGCAGGCCGATATGCTGCATGTCCATCCCGCGCGACTCGTTGAGCCACTTCGGCAGCCAGAACAGATAGAACCACCACACCGGGTCGGTCAGGAACTTGCCGATCAGGAACGCCCACGTCTCGCGCTTGCGGATCAGTTCGCCCCAGCGCGGCGCGCCGGCATCCGCGTTCGCCGCGTCGAGCGCTTCGGCTTCATCGCGCGGCTCGTCGTATTCCGCGGCGAGCGCGCGCGTGTCGGCCGTGCGATACATCACCAGCCATACCGCGAGCCACACGATGCCGATCGCGCCGATGATCACGAACGCCGCGCGCCACCCGTAGGCCACCGCGATCGCGGGGATGATCGCCGGCGCGAACACCGCGCCGATGTTCGCGCCCGAGTTGAAGATGCCGGTGGCGAGCGCGCGCTCGCGGCGCGGAAACCACTCGGCCGTCGTCTTGATCGCGGCCGGGAAGTTGCCGCCCTCGCCGATCCCGAGCAACGCGCGCACCGCCGCGAAGCCCGTCACGGAGCCGACCGCCGCGTGCAGCATCGCCGCGATGCTCCACACCAGCATCGCGACCGCATACGAGATGCGCGTGCCGAGCCAGTCGACGATGCGCCCGAAGCCGAGCAGGCCGATCGCATAGAACGCGGAAAACGCCATCACGATGCGGCCGTACTGCACCTGGCTCCAGCCGATGTCGTGCTGCAGCATCGGCGCGAGCAGGCCGAGGATCTGTCGATCCATGTAGTTGATGACGGTCGCGAAGAACAGCAGCGCACAAACGGTCCAGCGGTAGCGGCTGGCCGCGGTGCGCACGGCACCGACGACGGCGGATTGCATGAATGTCTCCGATACGCGGTCGCGCCCGTCGCGCCGCTGGATTGTGCTGTCCGTGACCGGCGACGGGCGCCGGGGCGGGCGGCGGCCACGCCCCTTGCGTGGCGCGGCCGGTCGTCCGTCGAGTTCTGGAAAACGTTTTTCAAAGGATAGGGCGTGGCCCGGTGCCGTGTCAGTCGGGGATTTCGATGAGTCATCTCAAAATTGGCCGCGCAAAAAGAGATGACTGTTTCGCAGAGTGGCATTAACCGTTTTTCCGGGATTCTCCCGCATGCGAAACGGGGCCACGACGCGGGATGGCGCGTCGATACACATGTCCGATTCCAGCCAGAATCGGCGGCGCGGATGGTTTACAGTCGTCGCATGCGCCTCGATCCCGACACCTGCTACGACGCCCTGCTTGCGCGGAACCGCCGCTTCGACGGCTGGTTCTTCGTCGGCGTGTCGACGACCGGCGTGTATTGCCGCCCCGTTTGCCCGGTGAAACCGCCGAAGGCGCGGAACTGCAGTTATTACCCGACCGCCGCGGCCGCCGAGAAGGCCGGCTTTCGCCCGTGCATGCGCTGCCGGCCCGAGCTCGCGCCCGGCCACGGGCTGCTCGACCTGTCCGGCAATCTCGCCGACGCGGCCGCCACGCTGATCGAGGACGGTTTCCTGAACGAGCATTCCGTCGACGCGCTCGCGCGGCGGGTCGGCGTGACCGAGCGCCATCTGCGCCGGATCTTCGCCGCGCAGTTCGGCGTGTCGCCGGTCGAGTTCGGGCAGACGCACCGGCTCTTGATGGCCAAGCGTCTCCTGACCGATACCGCGCTGCCGGTGGCGGTCGTTGCCTCGACCGCCGGATTCGGCAGCGTGCGACGCTTCAACGATTTGTTCCGCCAACGCTACGGCCTCAATCCGCTGCGCTTGCGCAAGGGCGCCGGCCCATCCGCCGGTGGCGATATGACCTTTCCGCTGCCGTACCGGCCGCCGTTCGCGTGGCCCGCGTTGATGCAATTTCTCGCGCAGCGGCGGATCGGCGGCGTCGAGCGGATCGACGCGCACGGCTATGCGCGCGTCGTCGCGCTGCCGAACGGCAACGGCGACACGCATCTGACGGGCTGGCTGTCCGTCACGCACGTACCGCAGCGGTTTGCGCTCGCGGTGACCGTATCGCCCGCGCTGACGCCCGTCGTGCCGGCCGTGCTCGCGCGCGTGCGGCGGCTGTTCGATCTCGACAGCCGCCCCGACGTGATCGACGCGCATCTCGGCGCACTCGCGAGCGGCTCGCCCGGCCTGCGCGTGCCCGGCGCGTTCGACGGGCTCGAGATCGCGATCCGTGCGATCGCGGGCGAACGACTTGCGGCGACGCCGGCTGGTGGGGTGCTGGCGCGTGTGGCCGAACGCTTCGGCACGCAGGTGGACCACGCGCCGCCGGGGCTCACGCATGCATTGCCTTCGGCAGTAACGCTGGCGAGTGTGCCGCCGGCGGCGCTCGAAGCAACCGGCGTGACGCGTGATGCGGCGCAGGCGATCGTGGCGCTGGCACGTGCGGTCGCCGACGGCACGCTCGCGCTCGAACCGATGGCGCCGCTCGATGCGACGCTCCGCGCGTTGCGCGCGCTGCCCGGCTTCGACGAATGCGCGGTGCAGTACGTCGCGATGCGTGCGATGGCCTGGCCGAACGCGTTTCCCGCCGACGACGCGTGGCTTGCTCCGCGCGCCGCCGCCGAGCGTTTGCACATCGCATCATCCGCGCCGCACGCGGCGCACTGGGCGCCGTGGCGCGCGTATGCCGCACTGCATGTGTGGCGCCTTCATGGAGAAGCTTCGCGATGACGCACGCTCATCTGATTCCGAGCCCGCTGGGCGACATCGCCATCCGTATCGAGGACGATGCGCTCACAGGCCTTTTTTTCGTCGGCCAGAAATACTATCCGTCGCTGGCGATCGCGCCGGACGCGGACGTACGCAGCGCGTCGCCGCTCGCGCGCAAGGTCGCCGAGGAAGTCGCCGAATACTTCACCGGCACGCGCGAGACCTTCTCGGTGCCGATTGATCTGCGCGGCACCGCGTTTCAGCGCAGCGTGTGGAAGGAACTGCTCGCGATTCCGTTCGGCGAGCTGGTTTCGTACGGCGACATCACCGAACGCGTCGGGCTGCCGATGAGCGCGGCGCGTGCCGTCGGTGGCGCGGTTGGCCGCAATCCTGTGTCGATCATGGTGCCGTGCCATCGCGTGATCGGCGCGTCGGGCAGCCTGACCGGTTATGCAGGCGGCATCGAACGCAAACGCGCGTTGTTGTCGCTCGAAGGCGCAGGGTTCGCGCGCGGGGAACGTCATCCGATGCAGCAGTCGCTGGCGTTCTGAACGAAGATCCGCGGCGCGCGTTGCCGCGTCATGCGCTCAATGCCGGCCGGCGCGCTTCACGCTTCGCATACACGCCGGGCGTCACGTTGAACTTCGCCTGAAACAGCGCGATGAACGACGACGTCGAGTCGTAGCCCAGTTGTGCGGCCACCGCGCCGATCGGCTCGCCCGCATCGAGCAGCGGCAGCGCCGCGAGCAGCCGCACGGCCTGTCGCCACTCGGTGAACGACAGCCCCGTGTCCTGCCGGAACAGACGCGACAGCGTGCGCCGTGTCGCACCGACCTGACGGCCCCATTCGTCCAGACTGCGCGTGTCGCCCGGATGCGCATGCAAGGCACGCGCGATTTTGAGCAGACGCGAATCGTGCGGCAGCGGCACCGTCAGCGGCGCGGGCCGCATCCGCGCGATCCGGTCGGCGATCAGGCACACGAGCGCACCGTCCGGCCCCGACTCGTCGTAGTCCACCGGCAACTCGCCGGTCGCGATCACCAGCTCGCGCAACAGCGGCGTCATGCAGAGGATCATGCAATCGTCGGCGGCATCGTCGCGCGCGATCGCATCGTCGAGATACAGGCTGTGGAACGCGACGCAATCGCGCGTCGACACCGCGTGCGGCACGTGCGGCGGAATCCACATCGCATAGTGCGGCGGCAGCAGATGCCGGCCCGACGGTGTCGATACCTCCAGCACGCCGCTCGTCGCATACATCAGCTGGGCCCACGGGTGACTATGCGCGTCGACGCTCGCGTTGCCGGGAATCCCGAACGCGCGCACGAACAGCGGCCTCGGCAGGCGCGCCATCGACGGCACCGCATACGGATCACCTGATTGTCCCGCCAGCGACATAAGACGTCCTCCGAAGGTCATTGCATGCACGATCGCGATGCTACCGTAACGACTCTTCTTTCTCACGGCTTCCGTTCATGAGCGCGCATACCCGCACCACCCGCAAGACCGTCACCGCGATCCGCGCGACGAAAGGCATCGGCAGACTCGTCTCGCTCACCGCCTATTCCGCGCCGATGGCGAAGCTCGTCGACGAAGTGGCCGACGTGATCATCGTCGGCGACTCCGTCGGCATGGTGCTGTACGGCATGCCCGATACGCTGCGCGTCACGCTCGACATGATGAGCGCGCACGGCGCGGCAGTCGTGCGTGGCACCGCGCAGGCGTGCGTCGTCGTCGATCTGCCGTTTTCGACGTATCAGGAATCGCCCGCGCAAGCGTATCGCTCCGCCGCGCGGCTGCTCGCCGAAACCGGCGCGCAAGGCGTCAAGCTCGAAGGCGGCAGCGAGATGGCCGACACGATCCGCTTCCTGACGGAGCGCGGCATTCCGGTGATGGCGCACGTCGGCCTCATGCCGCAGCAGGCCAATGCGACCGGCGGCTTCCGCGCGCAGGGGATGGACCCGCGCTCGGCCGCGCAGGTGTTCGACGCCGCGTGCGCGGCCGAGCGGGCCGGCGCGTTCAGCGTCGTCGTCGAGGGCACCGCGGAAGCGCTCGCGCGCCATCTGACCGAAACACTGTCGATCCCGACCATCGGCATCGGCGCATCGCCCGCGTGCGACGGGCAGGTGCTCGTGACCGAGGACATGATCGGCGCATTCGACGCGTACACGCCGCGCTTCGTGAAGCGCTACGCCGATGCGAACGCGGTGATGCGCGACGCGATCCGCCAGTACGCGCACGACGTGCGGCAGCGCGTGTTTCCCGAGCCGGCGCACTGCTTCGGGTACGGCAAGCCGCTGCAACTCGCGGCGGCCGCCGCGGCGTGACGGCTGCGCTTACGCACGACTACGCACGCTTGCGCATCGCATGCGCGACCCGCGCGTTCGCCTCGAACTTCGCACGATGCGTCGAGAAGAACGTCCGCACGTTGCGGACGTTCGATGCGCCGGTGAACAGCCGCCGCGCGAACGCGTCGTATTCGGCGACGTCGGCCAGGTCGGCCACCACCACGAAATCCGGCCCCGGCGACACGCGGTAGCACTGCGTGACCGCCGGCTCCGCGCACACGTAGGCCTCGAACGCGTCGTAGTCTTCGGCCGTCTGTCGGTCGAGGCTGATCTCGATCAACGCCGTGACCGGCGTGCCGATCGCGACCGGATCGAGCACCGCGACCTGGCGGCGGATCACGCCCGCTTCCGTCAGCCGCCGCACGCGACGCATGCAGGTCGGCGGCGACGACAGCGCGCGCTCGGCGAGTTGCAGGTTCGACACCGATGCGTCGTCCTGCAGGATCGCGAGAATGCGCAGGTCGAGATCGTCGAGCGTGATGCCGGCCATGGACGGCTCCTTCCGGTCAGGGTGTGAAATTTAATTTCAACATGATAGACGATCGCCTGTCTGTTTCATCTTCTTATATATTTTGAAATTTAATTCCACTCATGCGCCTCTACCATCGCTGTCACGGGTCCAGACAGGACATTTACGGAGCGCGCTATGTGTGGAATTGTCGGGGCGGTTGCCCAGCGGGACATCCTGCCGAACCTCGTCGACGGGCTGAAGCGGCTCGAATACCGCGGCTACGACTCGTGCGGCGTCGTGGTCTATCGCGATCGCGCGCTGGCCCGCGCGCGCAGCGTCGACCGCGTCGCCAACCTGCAGCGCGAGATCGCCGGGCATGCGCTGTCGGGCTACACCGGCATTGCGCATACGCGCTGGGCGACGCATGGCGCGCCCGTCACGCTCAATGCGCATCCGCACTTCTCGCCGAGCGACGACAACGCGCGCATCGCGCTGTCGCACAACGGGATCATCGAGAACTGCGATCAACTGCGCGCGGAACTGCAGGCGCATGGTTATGTGTTCGCGAGCCAGACCGACAGCGAGGCAATCGCGCACCTGATCGATCACCTGTACGACGGCGACCTGTTCGACGCGGTGCGCCGCGCGGTCGCGCGACTACGCGGCAGCTACGCGATCGCGGTGATGTGCCGCGACGAGCCGCACCGGATCGTCGGTGCGCGCGACGGGATGCCGCTCGTCGTCGGTGTCGGGGATGGCGAGAATTTCCTGGCGTCGGATGCGATCGCGTTGTCGGGCATCACCGATCGGATCGCTTACCTCGAGAACGGTGACGTTGCCGATATCCAGCTGCATCGCTACTGGATCGTCGATGCGGCCGGCCAGCGCGTCGAGCGTGCGGTGCAGCGGGTGGCCGCGCATAGCGGCGCGGCCGACCTCGGATCGTATCGCTATTACATGCAGAAGGAGATCTTCGAGCAGCCGCAGGCGGTGGCCGATACGCTGCTCGATGTCGGGTCGATCATGCCGGAGCTGTTCGGCGACGGCGCGTGGCGCGTGTTCAACGACGTCGATTCGGTGTTGCTGCTCGCGTGCGGCGGCAGCTATCACGCAGCACTGACCGCGAAGTACTGGATCGAGAGCATCGCGAAGCTGCCGGCGAGTGTCGAGATCGCGAGCGAGTTCCGGTATCGCGACAGCGTGCCGAATCCGCGCACGCTGGTCGTCGCGGTGTCGCAGAGCGGCGAGACGGCTGACGTGCTCGGGGCCGTGCATGTCGCGAAGCAGCGCGGGATGCTGCACACGCTCGCGATCTGCAACGTCGCGACGAGCGCGCTGATGCGCGAATGCGCGCTGCAGTTCGTCACGCGTGCGGGGATCGAGATCGGGGTGGCGTCGACGAAGGCTTTTACGACGCAGCTCGTGGCGTTGTTCTTGCTGACGTTGTCACTGGCGCAGGTGCGCGGGCGGTTGAGCGACGACGAGGAGAAGGCGCATCTGCGTGCGCTGCGGCATCTGCCCGATGCGATGTCGAAGGTGCTCGCGCTGGAGCCGCAGATCATGGGCTGGTCGGAGCTGCTCGCGCGACGCGACAACATGCTGTTTCTCGGACGCGGAATGCATTATCCGATCGCGCTCGAAGGCGCGCTGAAGATGAAGGAGATTTCGTATATCCACGCGGAGGCTTATCCCGCCGGGGAGTTGAAGCATGGGCCGCTGGCGTTGGTCAGTAACGAAATGCCCGTGATTGCGGTGGCGCCGAATGACGTGCTGCTCGAAAAGCTCAGGTCGAACATGCATGAAGTCAGCGCGCGGAACGGCAGGCTTTTCGTGTTCGCGGATGTGGACTGCGGGTTGGTGCCGAGTGAGGGGATCGAGGTGATTCGACTCAATGAGTACTACGGGCCGTTGTCGCCGATTCTGCATACGGTGCCGATGCAGTTGCTGGCTTATCACGCGGCGTTGGCACGGGGGACGGATATTGATAAGCCGAGGAATCTGGCCAAGTCGGTGACGGTGGAGTGAGGGTATATCGTGGAGGGCCGGGCTGTGCCGAGTTCCATTAGTTTCGGTTACGGGCCTTGTTGTGGTTTGGGTTACGGGACGCTTACCTGCCGGCTGCGCCTTACCTGACGAGCGCAAACCAGCATCAAAGCCAAAAGGGGCGCTGGAGCTTTTTTCAGTGCCCCTTTTTTCGGGTGGCCATCTGCTCCTCGAAATCGGGGCGTTTGGGAGTCGGCATTTTGTCGGTGTGGACAGGTTCAAGAGGACCGATGTCGAGCTTCGGAACTCATATCACAACGGGCGCACTCGAAAGATCATCGAGCCACGGACCGTGAATCGGAAAGTGTTTTTTCAGCAGCTCCGTAACTTGCTCGATACCTCGCAGAACACCTGACCGATAGTCGCCCTGCTGGAAATGAGCCTCCATGGCTTCGCAAATCGCCTCCCATTCGCGTTGGTCCACTCTGGCGTGTATGCCTCGGTCCACGACAATTTCGACGTCCCGGTCCGCAAGGAGCAGATAGATGAGAATGCCGTTGTTGTGCTCCGTGTCCCAAACCCGGAGGTCCGAGAAAACCTCGATGGCACGGTCCCTCGCAGAGGTGCCCTTCAGCAACGCGCCGATATGCAGCGCCCCTTCCACAGCAAACCTGACCTGACCCACGTGCACGCGATGACTGGCACGTACAGCCTCTTCGATCGAGATCAGCGTCCGCCGTGAAAATGCCTTGTCGACCCGCCAGCGGGTCGCGAAAAGATGTCGGAAGAGACGTTTCAGGTCCATGCTCACCACCGTCCCGATGCGCCACCGCCGCCGAAGCCCCCACCGCCGCCGCGAAAGATGTCGCGATTCGAATCACGGCCGAAACGCCCGCCGCGACCATCGATGAAGCGCCCGTCAGCGGCTCTCATACCGCCCCCCAGCAACGTGAAGAGCAGCGCCATCATTCCCGCCGCGATGGCGACAAAAAGCGCCTGCGACAAGATCCACGCGATTGCCCCGACGACACCGCCGGTCACGACGGCGCCGGGCAATCGCCCGAACATGGCGCGCAGCAGGCCACCGGCCATGACCGTCAGGAGGAAGAGAACGGGAAGCAACCGTCCGGCGCCGTCGCTTGCCCGAGGTAATCGCCGCGGTGGCGGCAACGCCTCGCCGCTGGCGACGCGTATCATGCCGTCGACGCCGGCGGTGATGCCACCGTAGAAGTCCCCGTTTCGGAACCGCGGAACGATCGCCTCGTTGATGATGCGATTGCTCGCTGCATCGGTGAGCACGCCTTCGAGGCCGTACCCGACCTCGATTCGAAGCGCTCGGTCGTTTTTCGCGACAATCAGGAGCGCGCCGTCGTCCACATTCTTGCGGCCGAGCTTCCATTGCTCGACGACTCGCATCGAATACTGTTCGATGGTTTCGGGCTCCGTGGTCGGAACGATGAGAACTGAAAACTGCGTTCCTCGTTTCGCCTCAAACTCTCTCAACGTCTTCTCGAGGCTGGCCGACTGGTCGCTGGTCAGGGTTCCAGTTTCATCGGTGACTCTCGACGTCAACGGCGGGACGGGGACGTCCGCGAGCGCACCGGCTCCGCCCAGGAGAAACGAGGTTAGAACGACGGCCAGCGCCAGTCGGAGCACGTTCAATTGGATGTCCCGCCTGCAGAGGCCGGCGGCGAGCCGAAGTCGACCCGCGGCGGTCTGGAAATTTCAGCTTCGTTGCTTACGGAGAAGTTGGGGCGCTCCAGATAGCCGAAGGCCTTTGCAGTCAAATTGTTCGGGAACGATCGTATCGTCGTGTTGTACGTCTGAACGGAGCGAATGTATCGGTTTCGGGCTACCGCGATACGATTTTCCGTACCCTCGAGCTGCGCCTGCAGGTCCCGGAAATTCGCGTCCGACTTCAATTGCGGATAGTTTTCCGAAACCACGAGCAGCCGTGATAGAGACGACGTGAGCTGTCCTTGCGCGGCTTCGAATTTTGCGAGCGCCTGCGGATCAGCAATGAGTTCCGGTGTGGCGCGAATCTCACCCACTTTCGCCCGCGCCTCCGTCACACGGACCAGCACTTCCTTTTCCTGGTCCGCGTACCCCTTCACTGTGTTGACGAGGTTGGGAACCAGGTCGGCACGCCGTTGATACTGATTGAGAACTTCCGACCAGCTGGCCCTCACCTGCTCGTCCTGGCTCTGGATGGCGTTATAGCCGCACCCTGAGAGAGACAGCAAGCTCAGCGCCAATGCGCCTGTCAGAAGCGCGCGGGCCAGACGGCGCCGTGCGGACATTGCCATAGAACTTTTCGACATGGACGCGCCTCTGCCTTGTATTCCCGGCATTCCGCCGCTCACCGGTGCACTGCCTATCGTAAGTAGCTCGGCGGTCGCAGGGTTGATGCACGTCAATGCTGCATTGTCGAGCACGCCCGGAGCGATGCACCGTCTCGGGCGCGTGTCGGCTCCACGGCCGCGCTACATATGAAGAATTCGGCGCGTGATTCGTTGAGCCACGTCAAGCCATCGAAGGAGCGTCAGCATAGAGTGGTTTCAGGGTTCGACCGGCTCTGAAGAACCATGCTCCTGGAGAACAAGATGGCATTCCTGCACAAACTCGCAATCGCAATTGCGACGCTCGGCATGATCAGTGCCGTTGCAATCGCCGGCACGCCGGTGGCCGCCGACAATGCAGCTCACGATGCCCATCATCCGAATAAGGCAGCCGCAAAAGCGCCGAACAAGTCAAACCGCGAGGCGGACGACCAGATGCAGGCCATGCGCGCCATGCATGAAAAGATGATGAACGCGAAGACGCCTCAAGAACGCGCCGCCCTGATGGACGAGCAAATGAAAGTCATGCAAAACGGCATGAGCATGATGGAGATGATGGGTGCTCGCTCGTCCGGTATGCCGATGTCGTCGCGGCACGAGAGTATGGAAATGCGGATGGATATGATGCAAATGATGATGCAGGCAATGATGGACCGTCAGGCTGCGCAAGAGCATCCGGCCGAGAAGTGAGACGATGCGAAACGGGAGACAACCATGGATGACAGCTCGCATGGTGCCCGGCCGTTCTGGAAATCACGGTCAGCCATTGCACTCGTAGCATTCACTGCAATAGCGCTATTCCTCCTGCTTTCCGAACACCGCGCCCACTTCCTTGGCGTCTTGCCATATCTACTGTTGCTCTCGTGCCCGCTGATGCATCTGTTCATGCACCACGGACACAGGCACGACGGGACGAAATCGACCGGCAGGCGCCCTCATTCGAGAGACGGTCATGACCAGCATCGGTGACGGTTACGGCCTGTGGAGCCTCGTAGCCATCAATTCTCTCGTCTTCATCATCTTCGCGTTCAGCTTCTTCAAGCCAGCGACAAAGCGGGACTGGCGAACGTTCGGTGGATTCTCCGCCTTCATCGTCGCGCTATTCGCAGAAATGTACGGGTTTCCGCTCACCGTCTACTTGCTATCGGGCTGGTTGCAGACGCGATTTCCGCACACGAATTTGCTATCTCACGATGCAGGGCACCTGTGGTGGACCTTGACCGGCAGGCACGGCGACCCGCATGGCGGACTTCCGCATCTCCTCAGCTTCTTCTTCATACTGGGCGGCTTCTACTTGCTGTCCACGGCGTGGCACGTACTGTATGAAGCTCAGCGTGGCAAGGCGTTGGCCACCACCGGACCCTACGCGAAAATCAGGCATCCTCAGTACGTCGGGTTCGTCGTGATCATGCTGGGTTTCCTGCTCCAATGGCCCACGCTCGTGACTTTGGCCATGTTCCCCATTCTCGTTTTCATGTACGTTCGACTAGCCATACAAGAGGAGCATGATTCGGAGGCGCGGTTCGGCACTGCGTGGCGTGAATACGCGGCACACACGCCGCGCTTCGTACCCAGCTTGTTTGGGAAACGCCCGGCTCAAGTGCATTGATTTCAGGCGGCTCACCCGTAGCTGGCACTGCCGAACTCGATCGCAATCTTCCGGGATGAGGAGGCTGCCATGAAACCCTTCAAGACTGGCGCGACGCTTTCAGCCACGGTTGTGCTGTTCTATGTCCTGTGCACACTCGTATGGATGGCGCTTCCTGGACCGTTCATGAACTTCATGAACGCTCTTTTTCACGGACTCGATTTCCGACGCCTTCAGACCGGCGAGTCATTGTCCTGGTGGTTTGTTGTCTACCCGGCCCTTGTGTTCGCGGTCTGGTTCTTTGCGGCCGGTGCCTTCTTTGCGTGGTTATACAACCGCCTGAGTGGACCGAACTAATGCAATTCCGTACGCCCATACCTCTCTCCCGAACTGCATGTTGCCAGTGTCGGTCTCGGGAATCAGAAGATCGAGGCAACAGCTAGCCTCGATACAGGTAACTCACGTCGTAGCACGGTCGTCACGTCAATATCGAACGCGCAGAGCGACGAGCCTCAATGGAAACGGAACGGGTGAGCAAAGGAGCGTCAAATGAGCGGCCAACCCGGCGAAGACGAGCTTCATCACCAAAGGATGTCCGGGCACTTGTCATCGGACGAACGTCACGGTCGTGAGACGGACGAGCACGCCCCTTTCGCCGGGCATGGACACGACAAGCATGCTCATCACCATGATGGCCAGGACAAACACGTACGCTCCACGGATCCGCTTCGCGACCCCGTCTGCGGAATGACGGTGACCGATGAGTCACGCTTGCGCCGCGAACACAATGGCAAGTGGTACGCGTTCTGCAGCCAGGCTTGCTTGACGAAATTCGAGGCAGCGCCGTCCAGGTACGTTGAGCCTTCGACCATCGAGCAGCCGCAAGCACTACCCGAGGGCACCATTTACACGTGCCCGATGCACCCGGAAATTCGACAGGACCATCCCGGGCAATGCCCGAAGTGCGGCATGACGCTGGAACCGATTCTGCCCAGCGTCGACGAAGGCGAGAATCCGGAACTGGTCGATTTCCGACGCCGCTTCTGGTGGACGTTGCCACTGACCGCCATCGTTTTCGTGCTGGCGATGTTTGGCCATCGCCTACGATTGATGGGCGCCGGCACCGAAAGCTGGGTTGAGTTCATCCTCTCTACGCCGGTCGTCCTGTGGGCAGGCCTGCCGTTTTTCGAGCGGTGCGTGCGCTCATTCATGAACCGCAGCCCCAACATGTGGACGCTCATCGGGCTCGGGACAGGCGCGGCCTATATCTACAGTGTCATCGCGACCCTCTTCCCCGGCGTGTTTCCCGAAACGTACAGCGCGCACGGCCGGGTCAGCGTGTATTTCGAGGCGGCGGCAGTCATCATTTCGCTGACGCTTCTCGGGCAGTTGCTCGAACTGAAGGCCCGCTCGCAAACGTCCGCCGCCATCAAGGCACTCCTCGGGCTCGCACCCAAGACCGCGCGGCGCATCAACCCGGACGGTTCCGAAGCAGACATTCCGTTGTCCCATGTTCATGTGGGAGACCTGCTTCGCGTGCGGCCGGGCGAGAAAGTCCCCGCGGACGGCGTGGTGACGGACGGCACGAGTTCGCTCGACGAGTCCATGATTACCGGCGAGCCCATTCCGGTCACGAAGCGCGTTGGCGACCACGTCATCGGCGCAACGATGAACGCGACAGGCAGTCTCGTCATCCGCTCGGAAAAGGTCGGCGCCCAGACCGTCCTGTCGCAAATCGTGCAGATGGTCGCGCAGGCGCAGCGCTCCCGTGCGCCCATGCAGCGCATGGCCGACAAGGTGGCCGGGGTGTTTGTCGTCGGGGTCGTCAGCATCGCTCTCCTGACCTTCCTCGTGTGGGGCATCTTTGGGCCTGAGCCCAGTTGGGTATTCGGTCTCATCAATGCGGTGGCGGTGCTCATCATTGCGTGCCCCTGCGCGCTGGGCCTTGCGACGCCCATGTCCATCATGGTCGCGAGCGGCAAAGGAGCCACGACCGGGATTCTCTTTCGCGATGCCGCTGCGATTGAAAATTTGCGCAAGGTCGACGTGCTCATTGTCGACAAGACGGGGACGCTGACCGAGGGGCGTCCTGCGTTCGAGCAGGCCGTAGGCACAAGCGGATACACGACCGACGACGTGCTTCGTCTGGCGGCGAGTCTCGACCAAGGCAGCGAGCATCCGCTTGCTGCAGCCATCGTTGCGGCAGCCCGCGAGAAGAAGCTGACTTTGGACCGCACGGAAAATTTCGAATCCGCAACGGGTATCGGCGTGAGAGGAGTCGTCGCTGGCAGGCGACTTTCACTTGGCAACACCGCGCTGATGCGGACTGACGCCGTATCCGTCGAATCGCTGTCCAGGGAGGCGGATAGCCTGCGTGCGCAAGGCGCGAGCGTCATGTACTTGGCAGTCGATGGCAGTTTGGCCGGACTGCTGGCGGTCGCTGACCCGATAAAGGCGACCACGCCAGAGGCGCTTTCGACGTTGAAGGAGAACGGTATCCGAGTCGTGATGGCGACCGGTGACGGGGTGGTCACTGCCAAGGCCGTGGCCGGGAAGCTCGGCGTCGACGAATTCCATGGCGAGGTGAAGCCTGCCGACAAGCTCGATCTGGTGACACGGCTTCAGCAAGCCCGGCATGTCGTCGCGATGGCTGGCGACGGCATAAACGACGCCCCCGCGCTGGCCAAGGCCGATGTTGGCGTGGCCATGGGAACAGGCACGGATGTGGCAATGAGCAGCGCTCAGGTGACGCTCGTCAAGGGCGACTTGCGCGGTATCGCGCGTGCTCGAGCGCTGTCCGAGGCAACCGTCGCGAACATGAAGCAGAATCTTGGCTTCGCGTTCGTTTACAACGCGCTCGGGGTCCCGTTGGCGGCCGGGGCACTTTACCCGTTCACGGGGCTGCTGCTGTCGCCGATGATCGCGGCGTTGGCGATGAGCCTGAGCTCAGCCTCGGTCATCTCGAACGCGCTGAGATTGCGCAACGCCAAAATTTGAGCATGCGTGCGCCCCGCAAGCCGGTCAGTATCCCCGCCCCGCGCACGAAAACCCCTACTTCGACAACTTCAGCTTTTTCGCCAACACAACCCCGCTCGACGGACTCACCAGCGAGATCGCATTGATATCCATATGCAACCTGGAGATCCGGGTCGTAATGTCCGTCGGCTCGTCGATACTCGGATCGGCATGCTCGACTTGCTCGGTCAGATAAGGCCGAACCAGCCGCCCGGAAAAGACGAGCGCGAAGTCGCCATGCGCTTGAGCGTACACGGCAGGCGAAATCCGCATCCGGCTGCGAACCGTGGTCTTTTTCCCATGCCCGGAATCGAGTTCGATGATGTCGATCTGCTGGATGTACCCTTTCGCTTTCGCTTCGGGGGCGATCACGAGCCCTCGCCCTCGTGGCCCCTTCGTGACCTTCCGGAGCAGGACGCCCGTCCGGTCGCCGTGCTCCGCGTCGAACAGGTCGATGTCCAGCGTCAACAGGTGCCGCTGCGACCGGTACCTCAGCCCGTACTGCACCGGCACCACGAACGTCACGTCGCGATCCAGGCCGACGGCCGCCAGGTCGGGATTCGGGGCATACCGGTCGGTTGCGTCGGAGACCAGGCCGCGAACCCGGTCGCTCAAGGAAGGCGGCGCGGGGCTGATGTGCAGCTTCTTCAGGGCATCCCGAATGGCAACCGGGTCGTCGCCGACGATCGGTCGTGCGGGCGACGCGTCGTGATCGGCAGCAGGCGCGACGTGGGTCGTGCCGTCGACGGCCTCCGCCTCTGCATGCGCCGCGACGGGCGCCAGGATCATCGTCAAAGCGACGACGCACGCGAAGCTCGAACGCCCCAACTTGGATTTCCGATGAAACACGAAGGCTCCTGATTTTCTTGCGGATCGGTCAACGACGAGCACTATAGGGTGGAATGATAGGCAACGCATCCATTGTTTGAAATTCACCGATGCCCTGAGCGCCCCTTCGCCGGTTCATTGTCAGCCGAAAGCAGGCCGACGCCCCCTCATCCGCAACCTCAACCCTGCCGATCCTCCCGCCGATACTCCGCCGGCGCCTTCCCGACCAGCTTGCGAAAATCGCGCGTGAAATGCGCCTGGTCGAAATACCCCAACGCCTGCGCCAGTTCCGCGAGATCGACCGGCTCGCCGCCGGCGAGTTTGTCGGCCGCCTCATGCAGGCGATAACGACAGATCACCCACTTCGGCGTCACGCCCACATAGTCGGAAAAGAGTTGCTGCAGCGTGCGCTCGCTCAACCCCGCGCGCTCAGCCAGATCGCGCACCTGCGTGAGCCCGATATCCTGCTGCAGCATCTGCAAGATGCCATGAATACGTTCGACCTGCGGATCGGCCGGCGGCAGCACCCGCAACAGCAGCGCCTCGGCAACCGCCACCATCCCGGCGTCATCCTCGGCACCGAGCACGGCGTCTTCGGCTTGCGCGTCGCCGCAATCGAGCAGCGTCGACACCGGCAGCACCTTGTCGGTCGACAAATGCACCGGCTTGCCGAAGAACGCCCGAAACGCGCCCGGCCGGAACCGCAAGCCGATCACCCGCCCGGCCCCGGCCAACGTCGTCTCGAACGCCCCCGACACCACGCCGAAGATCCCCGTCCGCCGCCGGTCGAACACCAGATTCACGCACGGATACGGCAGCGTGCGCTGCACATACGCCGGCTGGTCGCGCAGATCCCATTCGACGATCCAGTGGTGATCCAGCACCCCGGCCAGGTCGGCACAGGGGTAATAGCGATTCAGGCGGAAGCGCTGATTGAAGGCTTTCGGGCCGACGACACCTTTGGGCGTGTCGGTCACGTGACGCAAGTCGGCCATGGTGACGAACCGTTGAGGTGACTGCGTGATGATGCACCGCCGCAGCGGATTTTTCCAAGACGAAGCCGCGCGGCCGTCCTATATTGGTCGACCTGTCCCGAATGCACACCGGAGCCCGCGATGCAGCAAGACCGTCACCTGACCCTGTTCCACTCCCCGCGCAGCCGCTCGGCCGGCGCGCGGATGCTGCTCGAGGAACTGAGCGCCGACTACGAACTGCATGCGTTCGATCTCTCCACCGGCAAACATCACGAAGCCGACTACCTCGGCATCAACCCGCTGGGCAAGGTTCCCGCACTGCGTCATGGCGACGTGATCGTCACCGAGCAGGCCGCCGTCTACATGTACGCGGCCGAGTTGTATCCGGAAGCCGGCCTGTCGCCGGCGCCGGGCGATGCGCTGCGCGGGCCGTATCTGACCTGGATGACGTTCTATGGCTCGTGCCTCGAGCCGGCCATCGTCGACCGCTCGATGAATCGCCCGCCCGCCGCCTACTCGACGTCGCCGTACGGCGACTTCGATACCGTGATGATGCGGATCGATGCGCAACTGGCGAAAGGGCCCTACCTGCTGGGCGAGCGCTTTACGGCGGTCGACGTGCTTTGGGGCTCGGCACTGAACTGGACGACGATGTTCAAGCTGGTACCCGAAACGCCGCGCATTCGCGCGTACATCGATCGCGTACTGGCGCGCCCGGCGATCCAGCGCGCGCAGGCGGCGGATGCGGCGCTGGCGGCGGAACAGGACAAGGCCAAGGAGGCGGCCGCAGCGGCGCGGTAGCCGGTTGGCGGGCGGACCGCGACGCCGGTCCCGCCCGCCGCGCCATCAGAACATCGTATGCAGGCCGACCCGCGCCACCGCCTGACTCGCTGAACTCGACGCCCCGTTCGGATCGAGCACGCCGTTGATCTGCGCGTTCGCGCCGCTGTTCGCGCGTTGATAATCGGCGGACACGTAGACCATCGTCCGCTTCGTGAACAGGTATTGAAGCGCGACGCTGACCTGATGCGCATGGTTGTCGTTCACGGCTTCGTTGCCCTTCATGTACATGTACTTCGCGCCGAGAAACACGTCCGGCCTGATGCGCCACACGCCGCCGGCCTCGGCCATCCACACGCCGGCGTCGTTGAACGAATTGTGCACGGTGGTCAGGAGTGCCTTCGCGCTCACCGCACCGAAGTCGTAGTGCATCCCGACACCCCAGTTGCGCACGCTGGTCGACGGCGTGCCGGGCGCCGGGCCGTACTTCTCGTTCGTATATGCGGCACCGATGCCGAGCGCGCCGACTTCGTAGTTCAAGCCCGCGCTCACGGCATTGTCCGCGCCGATGGAACCGGCCACGCCGCCGAACGCATACATCACGCCGCCCGACAACCCTGCAATCGTCGGCGAACTGTATTTGACCGAGTTCGCGACTGGCTTGCTGCCTGCCGTGCGATCCCAGTCGAACGCGCCGGTCGGGTTACCAGGCAGCGCGAGACGCTGGAACGGGCCATTCCTGAATCCGTACAGCCCCGAGATGTCCATCGAGATCGCATTCCCCTTCGCAAACAGCGAATCGACCATGAAGTCGTACTGATTCCCGAGCCTGACGCTGCCGAACCGGTCGCTCTCGATGCCCACGTATGCATTACGTCCGAAAATCCCGGTCCCGATGATGCTGCCGTTCGCCATCGAGAACTGGTTCACGAGCGCGAACGTCGCGTGATATCCGCCGCCGAGATCTTCCGTGCCGCGAAAGCCGAACAGGTTCGGCGTGAAGATGCCGTCGTCGAACTTGACGTTCTTCCCGCCGCCCTCGTTGCTGACGTACGAGATGCCGCTGTCGATCAGACCGAACATGGTCACGCTGCTCTGTGCGTACGCACCCTGCGCGATGGCCAGCATCGCGAATACTCCAAACCTGAGCTTCATTGCGTCTCCGTCTTTTTTTGAAATTCGAGCCGGTCGCCCGCCACGTCGCGAACGATCCGCTCATGCTTCGTGAAACAACACCTTCCCCCACCCGGATCAGGCTTGCATCCGGGCCGGTACAATAAAATTCATTTAGTTTTACTTATTGACTCGGACGAATGAAATCCCACGCACTTCCGATTTCATCCAGCCTGGTGCAATCGACCCTTCCGCCGATTCAGGCGCTCCGGCAAATCACCCACGCCGCCGCATCCACCTCGACGGCCACGGCTTCCAGCCCGGCACCCGAGCACGGCCCGTCGATACACACACCGTCGTCGAACCGGAACAGCGCACTGTGATGCGCGCACATCAGCACCTGGGATCGATAACAGGAAACGCTGCCCGGCACGAAATCGAGCGGAACCGAGAAATGCGGGCAACGATTCACGTAAGCCCACACCTGCTCCCCGCGCCGCACGACGATGACGGGGCGTCCGATGCACGCCTCATCGACGACCCGCGCGCCACCATCCGGCACATCGGCGAAGCGACAGAGTTGCGTGGCACCCATGACTCACGCTCTCCGCTCGGGATTGCCGAGGCTCCAGTCCCACGGACGCACCTCGACCCGCGAGAACAGCCCTTCCTTCACATACGGATCGTTGCCGACGAACTGCATCACCGCATCGATGTCGTCCGCCTCGACGACGAGCAGCGTGCCGTTCATCGCATCGCCCTGCGGATCGAGCGTCGGCCCGCCGAGCCGCACATACACGCCGTGCTGCGCGGCGGAACGCAGGTAGGTCCGATGCGTCGCCCGCACGCGGTCGCGCACCTCGCGCATCCCGGGCTGGTCCGTCGCAAACACCGCAAAGAATCGCGCCATGTCGGTCAGCTCCGGTCGAGCACGAAGTCGTACGTCGCCTCGCGATACGGGCCGCTCAAGCCGACCCGGCGCGCGAGCGCGTCACCCGCCGCACGCGGCCGATAGGCGACCATCAGCGACGGCTTCACGCCGAAGACGGCATCCGACTGCAGATACGCGTCGTTCTCGTCGAACAGATGCGTGACGAGCTTTCGGTAGCCCGGTGCATCGATCATGAAATGCAGGTGCGCCGGCCGCCACGGATGGCGCCCGGTGGCGTCGAGCATCTTCCCGACCGGGCCGTCGGTCGGAATCGGATAGCTGACCGGCAGGATCGTCGTGATCGCGTAACGACCTTCGGCATCGGTCCGGTAGCGGCCGCGCAGGTTGCCGTGCGGCTGCGCCGTATCCTGCCCGGAATACATGCCGTTCTCGGCGGTCTGCCACACGTCGAGCACGGCGTCCCGCACCGGCGCGCCGTCGGTAGTGAGCACGCGGCCATGCACGACGACCGGCGTGCCGGGCGTGAACGCCATGTTCTCGCCATACGCGCGCTCGGGCATGCCCTCGATGTAGAACGGGCCGAACACGGTCGTTTCCGTCGCACCGGTGGCGAAGCGATGGTTGATCGCATCGACCAGCATCGACACGCCGAGCGTGTCCGACAGCAGGATGAATTCCTGGCGCACGACGTCGTCGCACATCTGCCCGGTTTCGGTCAGGAAGCGAATCGCGGCCATCCACTCGGCCTCGGTCAGCTCCGTTTCGCGGACGAACGCATGCAGGTGCCGCACGAGGCTCTGCATCAGCACGCGCAAGCGCTGGTTCGGCGTACCGTCGAAGCTGGCGACGACCTGCTCGGTCAGCCGAGTGTCGCCGTCATCATGATGATCATTCGTCACGTTCGTCTCCTTTGTATGCAGCCGGCCGCTCACTGCGGCTCGCGCCCTTCCCACGCATGCTGAAGCAACTCGCGGATCGGCGCGCGCTCGATCGGCCGCGGATTCGCGTACGGGTTCCGGCACGCGAGGTCGGCGGCTTCCTCGAGGCCCGCTTCCGGCATTCCGATGTCGGCCAGCGCCGCCGACAAGCCCAGTTGCCGGTTCAACCGGAACAGCAGCGGGCCGGCGTCGGCCGCGTCGGTGCCGCCCAGCGCCCGCGCGACGCGGCGCAGCGCGTCGGGCGCCGCCGCATGGTTGTAGTGCGCGGTATGCGGCAGCATCGCGGCGTGCGTCTGTGCGTGCGGCAGGTTGAAGGTGCCGCCGAGCGTATGACAAAGCTTGTGATGCAGCGCCATACCGACCGCACCCAGGCACGTGCCGGCGAGCCAAGCGCCATACAGCGCGCGGCTGCGCATCTCGCGGTCGTCGGGCGCGCGCACGATCGCGGGCAGCGCTTCGCCGAGCGCACGAATCGACTCCTCGGCCATCAGGCTGATCACCGGGTTCGCATCTTCCGCGTAGAGCGCCTCGACCGCATGCGCCATCGCATTGACGCCCGACGCGGCGGAAATCCCCGGCGGCAGCGACAGCGTCAGGGACGGGTCATACAGCACCGTACGCGGCAACACGCGCGCATCGCGTCCGGTGCGCTTGAGCCGGCCTTCCGTGAGCCCGAAGATCGGCGTCATCTCCGAGCCCGCGTAAGTCGTCGGCAAGGCGAGGATCGGCAGCGACGACTCGAGCGCAATCGCCTTGCCGAGCCCGATCGTCGAGCCGCCGCCGATCGCGATGCAGCAGTCCGCGCCCAGCTCGGCGGCCATCTCGCGCGCGGCCCGCGCCACCTCGACCGGCACGTGCATCACGGCCTGCGCGCACACGCCGGCCGCACGCTCGCCGAGCACGTCCCGGACGCGTTCGGCGAGCGGCTGCTGCTCGGGCGTCGACAGAATCAGCGCCCGCTGCGCGCCGAGCGCGGACAACTCGTCCGGCAGCCGTTCGAGCGCGCCCCATTCGAACACGACGCGGGACGGCGTTCCCTGATAGACGAAGCGCTCCATCTCGGCCTCAGCGCTTGAAGTGCGGCGGCACCTTGCCGTCGACGTTGACCCACACCGAGCGCGCTTCCGTGTAGTCGTGCATCGCCTCGAAACCCATCTCGCGGCCGTAGCCCGACTTGCCGATGCCGCCGAACGGGCTGCCCGGATTGACGCGCTTGTAGCAGTTGATCCAGCACATGCCCGCGTCGATCCGCGACGCCATCCTGTGCGCGCGGGAGAGATCGTTGGTCCAGAGGCCGCTGCCGAGCCCATATTCGGTCGCGTTGGCGATCGCCAGCGCTTCCTCGTCGCTGCCGAAGCGCAGCACGGTGACGAACGGGCCGAACACTTCCTCCTGCGCGACGCGGTCGGCGGCGCTCTTCGCTTCGATGACGGTCGGGCGCACGTAGTAACCGTTCGCGAGTGCCGCGTCCTGCGGCACGCTGCCGCCCGCGAGCACGCGGCCGCCCTGCTCGCGCGCGACGTCGACGAACGACAGCACGCGGTCGAGATGCTGCTTCGACGTCAGCGGACCCATCTCGGTGTCCGGGTCCAGCGGGTTGCCGACGCGAATCGACGACGCCAGCGACACGAAGCGCTCGAGGAATTCGTCGGCGATGCGCTCATGCAGCACGAGCCGCGAACCGGCGATGCACGCCTGCCCCTGGTTGTGGAAGATCGCCCACGCGGCGCCGTTGATGGCGGCGTCGAGGTTCGCGTCGTCGAACACGATGTTCGCGCCCTTGCCGCCGAGTTCCAGCTGCACGCGCTTCAGGTTGCCCTGCGACGCCTCGACGATCCGGCGGCCCGTCGCCGTCGAACCGGTGAACGCGATCTTCCCGACACCGGGGTGTTCGGCGAGACGCTGGCCGGCCGTATGACCGTAGCCGGGAACGATATTGACGACGCCTTCGGGAAACCCGACTTCGGCCATCAGTTCGACGATGCGCAGCGTCGACAGCGGTGTGATCTCCGACGGCTTGAGCACGACGGTGTTGCCTGCCGCCAGCGCCGGGCCCATCTTCCAGCTCGTGAACATCAGCGGGAAATTCCACGGCACGATCTGGCCGACGACGCCGATCGGCGCGCGCTGCACATAGTTCAGGAAGCCGGTTTCGACCGGAATCACCGAGCCCTGCAGCTTGTCGGCCATGCCGCCGAAGTAGCGGAAGCAGCCGGCCGTGCGCGGCACGTCGAGCGCGCGCGAATCGCGGATCGGGTGGCCGGTGTCCAGCGATTCGAGCTGCGCGAGTTCCTCCGCGTTGGCTTCGATCGCGTCGGCGAGGCGCAACAGCAGCCGGCCGCGCTCGGCCGCCGGCATCGCCGACCACTTCGGGAACGCGCGGGTCGCGGCTTCGACCGCGAGGTCCACGTCCGCCGCGGTGGCGGCGGCGATCTTCGTGATCAGCGAGCCGTCATGCGGATTGAGCACGTCGATCGTGCCGCGCTCGACGGCGTCGACGAAACGGCCGTCGATGAAAAGTTGGGTTTGCATGAATCGTCCTCGATGGTGTGCTTGTGCGAGCCGGCGCGGCTCAGAACTCGATCGGATACGGCGCCAGCTCGCCGCTCTCGTATCGCTGCGGAAGGTTCGGCGTCGCGTTTTCCCAGACCAGCAGCATCGAACGCTTCGTCGAGTAGCCCTGGTGCCGGATGTCGGCGGGCATCGCGCAGATGTCGCCGGCGCGCATCGTGACGCGCGCGCGCGGCGCGCCGGTGTTCTTGTCGCCGATGTCCCACACGATTTCGTCGGACAGTTGCAGGAACCATTCGACGCGGTCGTTGCCGTGGAATACCGGCAGGATGAATTCCTCGGTGGTCGGGCAGAACAGGCTGCGCCCGCACACGGAGGTCACCGACGGATTCCACGTCACGTCCGAACGCGACAGGTACTTGAACAGGTTGAACGCATGCAGCTCGCCTTCGAAGCCCGGCTTCACGTGCACTTCCGGCTCGTCCTGAGCGACGTCGAGAAACGCGCGGTTGACCGGCAGATCGTCGCGCAGCGGCGAGTCGCCTTCGAGGCCCGGCATGCGGCGCGTCGCGATGCGCGTGCGTTCGATCGCGGAGCCGTTCTCGCCGTGCTTGCGCCCGAACGCCGTGCCGGTTTCCTCCGGCGCCGCGAACGGATCGAAGCCTTCGTTGGTCCAGTCGTGCAGCATCGCCTTGAAGGTCGCCATGATCGTCGGCGTTTCGAACGTCTCGGTGTAGTCGACGCCGGCTTCCTTCAGGATTCCGTTGAACGTGCCCGCATAGACGTCGACCTTGCCGTAGTGATTGCGCGTGCCGAACACGTGATCGAAATTCACCCAGCCGTAGAAGAAGCCCCACGCGACGTCGCGCATCATCGCGCGCAGGAATGCGTCCGCGGGGATCGCGTGCGTGCGGGTCTGGCCTTTCGCCGGCCAGCTGATTTTCACGAAATACTCGTCGCGCTGGAACGCGAATTCACCGAGGTGGAAGCGGCGGTAACCGGTGACGGCATCGGCTTGCGTGGCCTGCACCAGATCGGCGCCGAAGCCTGCGGAAAGATCGAGGGTCTCGAGGGTGGCCATAACGTGTCTCCTGGAATAGTTGAATCTTCGCGATCGAATCGATCAGTGCAGGCAGATGTCGGCCCACTTCTCGACGGACAGCTCGCCGAGCACGGTCTGCACGAGCGCGACGCCCGGCTTGCTGGCGGTGAAGCGATACGCGCAGCCGGCCGGCAGCAGTGCCTGGTGTCCCTTGCGCAGCACGACATAACCCATCTCGCGGCCCGCCGGCTGCGTGCCGGCGTTCACGGTGCCGCGGCCGGTGGCGGGCGGGTTGTCGAGCTTGATGAAGTCGATGCGGACTTCGCCGTCCATCTGGATCGCGAACTCGTCGTGCGCGCACGCGAACCACGGCGACTGGCCTTCGGTGCGCAGCACTTCGATCACGTATTCGAGGTTCTTGCCGGCGACGACCTTTTCGTAGGGGGCCGACTTCGATGCGATCTCGAAGACGTTCGAGAACGCGTAGTGTTTTGCGCTGCCGCTGGTGATTTCGATCTCGCCCTTCGTGTAGCCGTCGAGCGAGCCAAAGACGGTGTGGAATGCCGTGTCGGTCATTGCTGTCTCCTGAGTTGAACCGCTTGTTGGATTCAACTTTAGGGGCGACGACGCCCGTCAACAAGGCAACGGAGCGCGACTACGGCATTTGCGTTTCGCGAATAATCGCTTCGCTCAACGAACCCAGCCGCGCTCCAGCAGCGGACGATCCCACGGCGACTCGTCGCCGATGTATTCGACGAGGAATTCGACCAGCGCCTTCACCTTCAGCGCCTGTCGCTGCGTTGCGGGATAAACGGCGGCGAAGCTCAGCGGCGCGATCTGGAAGTCGGTGAGGATGGGCACCAGCCGGCCCGCGACAAGCGCGTCGCTCGCGACCAGCGTGGGCAGGCACACGACGCCGCCGCCCGTCAGCGCGTACTCGCGCAGCAGGTGCACGGAGTTCGAGCGGATCATGCCCGGCAGCTCCATTTCGACGACCTCGTCGCCGCGTGTCAGCGTCCAGCGGTTGCGTGATGGATAACCCGAATACAGCGCCGTGGTGTGCTGCAGCAATTCGCGCGGATGTTGTGGCGCACCATGCGCGTCGAGGTAGGCCGGCGACGCGCAGAACAGGCGTCGGACCACGAACAGGCGCCGCTCGATCAGCGACTCGGATATCGGCGGAAAGATCTGGAACGCGATGTCGAACCCTTCTTCGACAGGGTCCACGACACGGTCATTGACGATGATGTCGAGCTGGATGCCCGGATAGCGGCGATTGAATTCGGCGAGCGGCACGCCGAAGTGATCGAGCGCGAAGCCGGGCAGCATCTGGATGCGCAGCCGCCCGGTCGGCGTCGCGCGCAGCTCGCGCATCTGGTCGGTCAGCTCGTTGACGCGCCCCACGACTTCCGCGCATTCGCGGTAGAAGGTCTCGCCCACTTCGGACAGCCGCACGTGGCGCGTGCTGCGATGGAACAGCGGCGCGTTGACGAACTTCTCCAGTTGCTGGATGCGGTTCGTCACGACCGAACTGGTGACCCCAAGCTGCCGCGCCGCTTCCGCGAAGCTGCTCGCCTCCGCGACCCTGACGAACGCCTCGATGCTCAGAAACCGGTCCATGCCGCACCTTTCCCGAAAGCCAAACCGGCAGTCTAACCGCACCT
This sequence comes from Burkholderia sp. Bp9015, assembly GCF_003853505.1. Lineage (NCBI taxonomy): Bacteria > Pseudomonadati > Pseudomonadota > Betaproteobacteria > Burkholderiales > Burkholderiaceae > Burkholderia > Burkholderia sp. Bp9015. The sequence continues at coordinate 16,021 of NZ_QTPZ01000043.1, read as the reverse complement.
GCCGGCCGGGTGGGTCACGCCGAACGCGTCACACTGTCACCTGACGGGTGTCAATCCCGCCGGCTGCGCGCATGACCGCGGGGCACGTTACGGCTGCTTGCCCGCCGACAGCTCCGGCTGCACGCCTACGCGGCGCTGCAACACGGCCGGGGCCGTCTCCCGCAGCAGCATGCTGACCACGATGCCGAGCAGCACCGCCCCCATCGGCAGCCACAGAATGTTCTGGATCCCGAAGTGCGCGGCGACGTAGCCGCCCATCGCCGGCGCGATGCCGCCGCCGAAGATCTCGCCGCAACCGACCACCACGCCGATCGACGTCGACACGAGGCCGACGGGCGCGGCTTCGGTCGCGACGGGGCCCGACAGCAGCGACACCAGCCCGAGCGTGAAGAACGACGCGACGAACAGGACAACGAACAGCACGACCGGTTGCGGGCCGAGGCCGCGGAAGATGTAGAGCATCACCGCCGTGCCGGCGAAGCCCGCGATGCTCGCGAGGCGGCGGCCCACCACGTCGGACAGCCCCGGCAGCCCGAACTGCCCGAGAAAGCCGCCGAAGCCGATCGCCGACACCACGAGGCCCATCTTCTGCGTGCCGAGCGCAAGGTAATCCGTCAGGTACAGCGGCAGCAGCGCGCCGAGCACGAACACGCCGGTCATCGCGCAACACAGGGCGGCCATCGCGACGAGGATGTTGCGGCTCTTGAGCACATGGCCGAGCGACGCCGGCGCGTGCTCCGACACGACCTCCTTCGCGCGCTTCGGTTCGCGGATCACGAAGAACATGATCGCGCCGAGGATCAGCCCGGGAATGGCCACGAGCGCGAACACCCAGCGCCACGACACGACGTTGAGCAGTTGGGTCGCGATGATCGGCGACAGCGCCAGCCCGAATAGCGCGAAGCCGCTTTGCTGCAGCCCGAGGTTCAGGCCGCGCCGCCGCGGGTGCGACGCGTCGGCGGTGGCCGCGAAGCTGGTCGGGCAGAACGAGCCTTCGGCGACGCCCATCAGCCCGCGGATCGCGATCAGGCCGAGCAAGCCGCCCGCGAGGCCCGAGAAGCCGGACAGCAGCGAGAACGCGATGATGGCGGGGATCAGGACCTTGCGGCGGCCGACCTTGTCGGAGATGCCGCCCATCAGCGCCGCGAAGATGCCCCACGACAGGCCGAGCACGCCGATGCAGTTGCCGACGTCCTGCGCGCTCAGGTGCAGGTCCTTCATGATCGAAGGGAACAGCGGCGCGATGAGCCAGCGGTCGAGGCCGACCAGGCCGAAGCCGAGCGCCAGCAGCGTCACCGCCTTCCACTCATAGGAGGTATCCCACTCGTTTGCTTTCATGTCTGTCTCCGTGGATTGGTCCGCTTGCGCGCGCCGGGGCGTCCGCGCATCGGCCAGGTCCGTTGTCTTGGGTGTGCGACGCGACGTGAGTCGCGAGGAAGTGGCGGCCGCCTGTCCGGCTTCGTTCCGGTTGCAGGCGTCGAATTCAATCAGCCGACGCCCGAACGATAGGTGCGCGCAGGCGGATCGGGTATGGAACAACCGGCGAACGCGCCATTCGCGAAACGCAAATAATCGGGTGCGGCAGGCGGGAAAGGTCGATGGAGAAGCGCTGTGCGAACGGCGGCAGCGTTGAAGCAGCGCTCCTTCCTCGGTTACGGGGGAATCCCTCATAGACATCAGCGAGGCCCGCACGCGACGCCGCTTGCGCGGCCGATGAACGCGGTTCGGCGCGCCGCCCGGCCGCGCGCCGATCAGGATGCGGCGAATGACGAGACCGGCAACCGGCAGATGCGCTCCGAGCAGGCACGAAGCAATCCGTCCACACGTTTTTCGTCAGCGCAATACGCCGCCATTTTCTTCGATATCAGACGGATCCTATCTTCGAAATCCATAAATCGATTTTATTTAAATAAAAAGACCTGCACGACAACCACACAATCTGACAGAACCACCTTGCGCCCGCCCTTTTTACCGATCAATAAGAGACCTTTCAAAATCATCCGAATCGCCGAAAAAGAAAAATACCGTTTCAAACCAATCATCCAGCCAGACAAAAACAAAAATACATTTATCGAGACCGACAAGCTTGATATTCTCGACGCGAATTTTCGATCCGATTTTTTCAATTCAAACAGGACCACATTTCAAACAAATCCTAATCAATAAAAAAGCAATGAGATTATGGCGATGTCGATAGCAAGAACATTTCGGGAATTTGCGTCCAGTCTGACCGACGGGAACTCGCGACCCGTCGATCTCCATTTCGGCCGGGCGCAGCGCGCGGTCGGCCACTTGCTTGCGCTCCATCACGCCGATATCCGCGAAGGCCTGATGTCCGGCATCGACGGCGAGCTGACCTGCGTGTCGAGCCACGATCATCTGTCGCCGACGCTGTTTCTCGGCCTGCCCGTATCGGTCCGGCTGACGACGGACCGCGGCAGTACGCGCGCGATCAATGCGATCGTGCGTGAAGTGCGAACCGGTCAATCCGACGGCGAACTGACCGTCTATCAATTGCACGTGTGTGACGCGCTGTCGTTGATGGACCGTCGCACCAACGCCCGCGTATTCCGATCGCGCCACGTGACGGAGATTCTCGCGACGCTGATGAACGAGTGGAAACTGCGCAGCCACGCACTCGCGCGCGCATTCGATTTCGACCTGTCCGGCTTGCAGGCCGATCGCTATCCGGTGCGCGAACTCACGCGGCAGGTCAACGAGTCGGACGCTCGTTTCATCCGGCGTCTGCTGCGCCGGGAAGGCATCACGGTCTTCGCGAAGGCCGAGCCGGCCGGAGGCGCGCGCGGCATGAACGACGCGTGGCCGATTCATACGCTCGTGTTCTGCGACGACCCGCATCGCCTGAAGGAAGCGCCGGCCGGTACGCTGCGGCTTCACCCGCGCGACGCCGGAACCGAACAACGCGACACGGTGACGCTTTTTGCGCACTGCCAGAGCGTGTCTCCCGGCCAGGTCCGCCGCGCGTCCTGGGACTACAAGCCAGCCCGTGCAGATGACTCCACCGCTGTCACGGACCTTGACCAGGGCGAAGCCGGGAACGACCTTGCGCGCCTGCTGACGGACGTCGCGATCGACATCCCGCACGTCGGCGACTCATGGCGCGATCACGATCGCATCACGCGCGACCGGATACTGGCGCATCAGTTCGAAGCCGAGCGTTACGACGGAATCAGCAGCGTACGCGACCTGCCCGTCGGCCACTGGTTCACGCTGACGGGCGACCCGGAGCTGGACATGCGGCCGGCCGATCGTCGCCAGTTCGTCGTCACGTCGGTTCGGCACGATATCTGGAACAACCTGCCGAAGCCGCTCGCGGGCCGCGCGCACACATTGTTCGCGGCGAGCCGGAACCTCGCGCAAACGGCTGCGCCGGCACCTGTCGATCTGCCGGAGCAAACCGACACGCGCTATGAAAACCGTTTCACGTGCGTGCGCCGCGGCGTGCCGCTCAAGCCCGCCTATGATCCGAAGGTCGACGTACCGCCGGTGCACCTGCTGACCGGCACGATCGTCGGCGCGCAGGGCGAGGAAGTGTTTTGCGACGGGGCCGGCCGCGTGCGCGTGCTGATCCACGGGCACGATCCGGCCGATCACGCGCACGCGCAAGGCGCCGGAACGAACGGCCGGGCCGGCGACAGTGCGCCGATTCGCGTCGGTACAAGCCTCGCCGGCGGCAACTTCGGCGCGCTCTTCCTGCCGCGCGTCGGCATGGAAGTGCTGCTGGGATGTCTGTCCGGCGATCCGGACCGGCTCGTCATCATCGGCGTGCTGAGCAACGGCGCGAACCCGCCCGTGACGTTCACCCATACGGGCGCGCTCCCCGGCAACCGCTTCCTGTCGGGCATCAAGACCAAGGAAATCAACGGCCGGCGATACAACCAGCTTCGTCTCGACGATACGCCGTCGCAAATCTCGGCGCAGCTGGCGAGCGAACATGCGCATACCCAACTGAATCTCGGCTATCTGACGCAGCCGCGCGAAAGCGGACACGGGAAAGATCGCGGCGAAGGTGCCGAGCTGCGCACCGACGCCGCCGCGGCTCTGCGCGCGGCGCAGGGCATCCTGTTGTCGACCTATGCGCGCACACGGGCCACCGGCGGTCAGCTCGATCGAGACGAACTGATTCGGCTGCTCGACGAATGCACGGCGCTGTTCAAATCGCTCGGCGACTATGCCGGCGAGCATGGCGGACAGTCGGCCGATACCGCCGGTCAGGGCAACGTCGCCGATGCGTTCCGCAACTGGACGCCTGACGGTGCGCGGCCCGGTGCGACCGGCGATGCGCCCGCGTTGATCGCGTTCGGCGCGCAGTCGGGGTCGCTCAACGTCACGCCCAGAACGCACGTCATGTATGCGGGCGAGAACATCGATCAGATCGCGCAGCAACACGTTCAGGTCAGCAGCGGCGAGCGCATCAAGCTGCATGCCGGTCGTGGCGTCGCGATGTTCGCGCACAGCGACGGCGTGTCGGCGATCGCGAATCGAGGGAAGGTCACGATTCAATCGCAGCACGACGATACGCAAGTCGATTCGGCGAAGAACCTTCAGTTGACGGCCAGTGGCGGAAACCTCGTCGGCACGGCGAGCGATGAAGTCGTGTTCGTCACGTCCGGTGGCGCGTATCTCAAGCTGCGCGGCGGGGATATCGAACTGGGATGTCCGGGGACATTCACGGTGAAGTCGGCGGGGCATGTGTGGGACGGGCCTGCGAGCATGAGTGCGGATATGCCGAAGTTTGGTCAGGACACGCTTGGCCGAGTACCGAAGCTGGTCCGATCCACCGACGGCAACGCGGCTGCGGGATTCGAGGGCGAGATCAAAAGGCCGTCCGGACCGCTATCGAACTTGTCGAGCGATGCGGCCGGCCAACTTCCGGCTGTCGATGCTGACCAGTTCGAGAGACTGGCGGTGCAGTTCATCAAAAACAATACATAGGATCGCGAAGGAAACTGCATGACTGATTCATTTCTTGACCCGCCGCTGATGGCGACTGCTCATCGCGACCAACCTGCGGCGAAAGTTAATGCTGACGACGTAGCTGTGTCGCGGCCGGCACCGCCGCCGATCGTCGTCGGCCGGGGCGAAGGCGTGACGATGTTTGCGAAGAACACGCCGCTCATCTGCATCAAGCAATTGCCCTTGCCCGGTATCGTGATCTTCGTGCATGGGGTGAATTCCGAAGGCGAATGGTTCGAGGCGTCGGAGGAAGGGCTGTGCAAAGGCCTGAATCGCAGGCTCGGACGTCTGGACGATCAGATGATGTATCACGGTATCGATGCCGGACAACTGACGCCCGCGAAGTACACGGAGAGTGTGACGCCGGATGGGTTTCTCAATCCGAAGCTCTGGTCCGGAAACTACATCAAGCCCGAGCCGTCGTTCTCGCCCGTCATTCATTTCCGCTGGGGCTATCGCGCGACAGCTGCGGAATTGAAGGAGTACGGCGACAAGATCTTTCTCAACGAAAAAGACTATTGGGGCGGCGGCCCGTTCACGAACGGCTGTGCCAGTCTGCCCGATCTTTGGCACGGCGGGCTGGATGATCGAACGATGGGCTGGATGACCGTGCAAGGCATCAATCCGACCAATCGGCCGCTGTACCGCGCGCCGCCTCGAGCGTATGGCGTACTCGCGGCGCTGCGCTTGGCCAGACTGATCGAGTCGATCCGAAGCATGCAGGCCGATGTCCCGATTACCGTCGTATGCCACAGCCAAGGAAATATCGTGGGCCTCACGGCGGCGTTCTTCGGCGACGCATTCCCCGATGTCGAAGATCCGTGGGGGCGCACGGGCCACTGCGTGGCGGACGCCTACGTGCTGGCGAACGCACCGTACAGTCTCGCCAATGCTGACGGCCCGAACAAGTCCGACACATTCATGGATACCTGGTCGCAACGCGCGACGAAAGACGGCAGCGGCCGGCGTGGACGACAAACCTACGCTGCGCGCACGAAGACATTCGGCACATTCCTGTCGATCATCGGTGCTCGAAAAGCTTACGAACAGCCTGCCGACAAAATCGATGAGGACATGGAAAACGAGCGGGTATCGCCTACGAGCAAGCGGTCTTATGCGGCGCAAGAGGATCGCGCGAGGCACGGGCTGAATGAATCGACGTATGGCCGCGTCACCGCATATTGCTGTCCGCACGATCAGGTGATTTCGGCGGTGACGGTGCAAGGGATCGGCTGGCGCGGCATCAGTAAGCACGAACTCGACGATATCGGCGCGGCCGGTATCCTGACGCAGCGCGTGTTTGCATCGGGTTTCGCGGTCGGCGTGCAGAAACCGTACCGGTATTGGGAAGACGATTGGCGACACGGCAAACAAGGAACGAAGCCGGGGTTCTGGTATCCGCCGTCGCCGCCAGCCAAATTCAATCTGGTGGGTGCGATCAGAGGGAACGAGTCTGTGTTCGGTGTGGCGGCGACGCTCGTGACCGCGCCACTCATGTTCGTCGTGACCGGCATCAGTTCGGCATTGAACATGCTCCGTGTGAACGCCGATCCGCCGAAGGGCTGGACGGTAGTTGCGGATGCCCCGGCGCTTGACGAGCCATTCCCGCCGAAGGCATTGCGATTCGGCAAGTCAGTCGCGACCAAGGACGGCGACGCGATCAGCGACTTCAACGAAGGCAACGATCCGCCGGCTGCATGGCGCGACGCGAACAAGGCTGACGCGGACAAGCGCGCTGACGATCCGTACGACCAGTACAAGGCGAAGAACCAGGACAGCGTCGCTCAAGGTACGGCCGCAACGGAAGCCGGACAACGTTACGAGGACCGCGCGCTGATGCGAATGGAAGCGCGTCGGACGCTAAACACCGAATGGCTCGACGGCGACGGCCACGTGATCGGCGAGGACGGCAAAAGCGCGATGCCCGAAGGCTACAAGGATTGGCGCGACAAACAGATCGTCGGTTGGCTCGATCGCGGCACGACCAACAGCCCGACGAATCACTCGACGACGATGACCAACCCAGAGCATGCCGAAAAGGCGCTTGCGTATGACGTCGCTGTGGGCCTGTGCTATCTGACGGAAAAGCAGATCAACGCGCTGCGCGTTCAAGCCGACTGGCGCATGGCAAGTGGAATCTCGGATGACGATCGGAACAAGAAATTTGCGAAGTACTTCAAATCCGGCACCGTCGATGGACTCCCCATGCATAAATGGGTTCATGCAGAAAACAGTGAGGGCAACCTACCAGGCACGATCTTGGATGAACGCGAAGGTGAGTTCTATCTGAAGGCCGGAGACTTGATATGACGGCACTGATTGCTACATGGCCGCGCCGAATCGCATTTGCCGTTTCGGCATGGCTGATCACTATCCTGTTCATGGCTTCGCTGGTCGCGTACGTAGAACAACCCGACCCGGCACATCTGGAAATAGGTGATTGGATGAAACGATTGGTTCTCTTACCTGGTTTGGTCGCTCTTATGGTGCTTCTGTTCACCACGGCTGCGATGCGCGCTGCGCACGCCGGCTCCACTCTGAAGCCAGCAGCGAATGCAGCACCTGCTATAGAAAAAACGGCGAAGCCGATCATTGCCCAGGTCATCGGCCTGATCTGGCTGAATCCGTTGCAACGCAAGGACTATCCCACAGAGTGGCAATTGCTTTGGGCGCAGGGGCTTGTAGCACCAAACAAGAATGACGATATGGTCCGCACGGATCCGAAGTCCTTTACTACAGTGCAATCAGTAGCCGGCATTGCGTACGGCAACGAGGGGCAGGAAACGTTCAAGGGCTTCTACCATAAGTACATGGAAGAATTCCTGGATCTGCTACGCAACCGCTACGCGATGAATGCATCGTACTTCTACACGGTTAAATCCGAGAACTCTCAGGATTGGCGCGAGCTGGCAGGCATCCACGTTGAGCAGGCAATCCCTGAACGACTCGAAATCGCCGAGTCGAGGGAGTTTTTGACCAAGGAAATTGCAGATACCTTCTTGATCGGAAATCCGCATTTCCCGACGATGTGGAGCCGCGACACGCCTCCCGACGTACAAATCACTCAAGGCGGCGCAAACGCCGGCTTCACATCGCTGAACAACGCGTTGGATTACTTGCAGGCGAACCCCGACAAGACCGTATGGGCGATGAATTGGGACGCCCCGAACTTCCCGCCCACGGATGCGCAGATCAACGAGAACCTCGTCGTGCTGTTCCTCGCCGGCCCGAACTTCAACACCGAGCGCGAGCCGCTCGCCTGGATCGGCAAGGCCGCAACCGGCAACACGCACGATTTTTCGCCGAAGGTCGGCACGACACGTGCCGTGCAGGCATGGAAAGCCACGATCGACGAAGCAGCACGCAATGCCGGTGTCGCGGTCACGGACCTGAATTACATCGTCCACGACGCAGGTGTACCCAGCGACGCAGCGTCGTTACGCGTTGTCTCCCTCGCGCAAACCTTGACCGAAACCCTCCCTGAATACGACCACACGAATCAGACCTTCAACACGGCCGCCCTGCTCGGCGACATGGGAACCGGCAGCGCATTGACCGATGTCGCACTCGCAATCGGCCGGATCAACCACTTCGGCGGCAACGCCTTGGTAGCCGGCACGACCGACCCCGAGCACCCCGTCGCCGTCGTCGTCAGACCACCGTCGAAGCTCACCCCGATCGATCCGGACCAAGACTGGTTCCGTGCACGCGGCGGCAACAACGCGTACCTCCCCTGGTGGGGACGTCGACACGACACCGACTACGGCATGCAAGGCTATTCGTGGTGATGCAAACCAGCACCGCGGCATGTGGCGAGTAAAACGCCAATGCCGCCCGAATCATCGAGAGGACGAGTCATATGCGAGGAATCATCCGGGTAGGCGACAGCCATACCCACGGCGGCCGGGTCGAGTCCGGCGCCGACATCAGCAAGGTCATGGGGCGCGCGGTCGCGCGCTTCGGCGACACGTGTTCGTGTCCGATCCACGGCACCTGCACGATTGCCGCCGGCGACACTGCCTTCGACGTCGAAGGTCGGGCCGCCGCATTCGACGGTCACAAGACTTCGTGCGGCGCGACGCTCGTTTCTTCCATTCCGAACTCCGGGCGCCCCTGAATGCTGAAGACACGACGCATGACCGCCGAACAGTTCCGACTGCTGCGGCTTCAAGATACCCGCATCAAACCGTTGAACCAATGGGCCCTGCACGAGATTTTCGTGAAGGGCCGCCCACAGCGCGAGCTGGCCGCGAAACTGGGTATGAACCGCTCGGCAATGTCGCAGCTCGTTCGCAAGGCGTGGCAGCGATATCTGGAACTACCGGGCAACGTCACGCACCTCACCACGCTCACGATTACGATCCCCACGAAATATGAGCAAGCGCTGCATGCCTGGGTGCAGGACGCGCATCGTTTATCGAATCAGCCCGATCAAGACGAGTTGACGTGATCGACGCGCCCCTCAAGGCGTTCACGGACATCCGATACGTCGCAGGCAGGCCGGGCAACGCCCATCGGCAGCGCCCGGCCGCGCCGGCATCCGCATGAACAATTCCCGATCTTCCGTCAGGTCCAGACGAAAACAAATTCCCCCGTATCAAACAAAAAGAAAACGTTATTCCACATCGCTCTGAATTCACAGCCAACTTTGGATCCTTTTTCCCCGTCCTCCCTCGTATCATTTCTCCCATTCCGAAGAGAAAGAACCAGAGAAGGACATGAGCGATACCACCCCGCTGCACTACCTCGACTACGCAGCCACCACCCCCGCGGATCCCCGCGTGATCGAAGCGATGACGGCCTGCCTCGGTGCCGACGGCATCTTCGGCAATCCCGCGTCGAGTTCGCACGCCGCCGGCCGGCTCGCGAAGGAAAAGGTCGAGCACGCACGCGCGCAGGTCGCCGCGCTGATCGGCGCGCAGGCCGACGAGATCGTCTGGACGTCGGGCGCCACCGAATCGAACAACCTCGCGCTGAAGGGCTACGCGGAGACCGCGACCGGCAAGCGCCACCTCGTCACGAGCCGCATCGAACACAAGGCGATCCTCGACACGATGGCGAACCTGTCGAAGCGCGGCATGACCGCGACCTACCTGACACCCACCGCCGACGGCGAAATCACCGTCGACGCCGTGGCCGCGGCGATCGGCCCCGATACGGGCCTCGTGTCGCTGATGCTCGTCAACAACGAACTCGGCACGCTGACCGACATCGGCGCGATCTCGCGCATCGTGCATGCGGCCGGCGCGCTGCTGCACGTCGACGCCGCGCAGGCGCTCGGCAAGACGCCGATCGACGTGCGCGCGCTCGGCATCGACCTGCTGTCGATGTCCGCGCACAAGGTGTACGGCCCCAAGGGCATCGGCGCGCTGTTCGTCCGCCGCGAGATCGCCGAGCGCATCGCGCCGCAGATCCACGGCGGCGGGCACGAGCGCGGCCTGCGCTCGGGCACGCTCGCGACGCACCAGATCGTCGGGATGGGCGTGGCGTGCGAACTGGCCGCCGAGAAACTCGAGCGCGAAGCCACGCGGATCGCGGCACTCAGCGCACGCCTGAAGGACGCGCTGCTCGCGCTCGGCGACATCACGCACAACGCGGCAGCGGCACGCCGCATCCCGCACACGCTGAGCCTCACGGTGAACGTGCCGGGCTTCTTCCCGTTCATGCTCGGCGATGCGCTCGCCGTGTCGTCGACCTCCGCATGCAACTCGACCAGCGGCGTGCCGTCCCACGTGCTGACCGCGATCGGCCTCGACGAGCAAGCCGCGGGCCGCACGGTGCGGATCAGCTTCGGCCGCTTCACGACGGAACAGGACGTCGATTTCGCGATCGCATGTTTCGCGCGCGCGCTCGAGCAATGCCGGGCCGCGGCAGCGACCGGGTTCACCGCGTCGCGACAGATCACGCCGGCGGACCTGAAAGCGATCCGCAGCGCCGGCTTTCGCGCGGTGATCTGCAACCGGCCGGACGGCGAAAGCGCCGATCAACCGGCGTTCGAAGCAATCGCCGCCGCCGCCCGCGAACTGGGCCTCGACGCGCGCTATCTGCCGGTCGAACGCGACCGGATCGGCGATGCGGAAGTCGACGCGTTCGGCGCGCTGATCGATGCGCTGCCGAAGCCGGTGCTCGCCTACTGTCGAAGCGGAAGCCGCGCCGGGATGCTGTGGAACCGGCTGACGGCGCGGCGCACGGCGACGGTCTGAGCGCAGCCCGCATGTAACGAAGCATCGCGCGCGTCCACGTTCATGCTCGAAACCGACGTTTCGACGCGTGGCCGCCCGGGCGTCGCGATCAAACGCCGAATGCAAGTCGGTGGAAAGCGCGAAGTGCGCGCGAAGTGCTGCACGCATGTCCGCTGGCACAGGCCGGGCTCGTCGATCGGCACATCATCCCGTTCGGGCCGTTTCCGGCGTCGGAGCACGGTTTGCGCCCGGTAACGCGCAAGCCCGGCACCCGCTACCTCGCATACTCCAGTTGCAGCGCCACCCAGTCCGACGTCGCGTCGCCGTAGCTCGCCGCGACGTCGCCGAGCACACCGGGCAGCACCGCTTCGCCGCGCCGCCCGTCCGGAATCGTCACGCGCGCGTGGCCGGCATCGGCCGGTTGCGTCAGCAAGCGCAGCCCGTGCTTCGATTCGATCACGTGCGCGTCCGCCGTTGCGACGATGTCGCTGCGCCACGTCCGCGCCCACGCATCCGCGGTGAGCGCAACCGGAAGTTCGTCGAATCCGCTCGCGACAGGCAGATCGAAGGTCCGATGCCGCCAGAACGCGACGCGATTCGTCAGTGCGGTCGCCACGGCACGCGCGGTCAACCCGAACCGGCTGCCGTCGTGAACGTCGCTCCATCCGTGCGCGCCGATGTCGCGTGCCGTTTCGCGCGCGGCCACCGGCCCCGCCAGCGCATTCACCAGCGCAAGCGACGCGGGAATCGACGCCGACACGCCGCTCGTCGTCATCACGTTGCCGTCCATCACGTAGCGGCGATCGTCGACCCACGCCGTTTCGGCAAAACGGCGACGCAGCCCGTCGCGCGAATACCAGTGCGCGGTCGCGATGCGATCGCGCAGCAGCCCGGCGTTCGCGAGCACGGCCGCGCCATCGCAGATCGCCACCATCGTGGCGCCGGCAGCGGCCTGTTTGCGCAGCCACGCGAGCACGGCCGGCCGGTCGGCACGATGCAAGGCCGGCACGATCACGACGTCCGCGCCGAGGGGCACGTCCGCGTCGAACCGGTCGAACGTCGTATCGGCCAGGATCCGCAGCGCGGGCATCAGTTCGACGGCGCCGGCGTCGGCCGACACGGCCACGACATCGGCCGCGCCCGACGTCTTCAGAATCGCGTACGGAACGATGAAATCGGTCGTCTCCGTTCCGGCGTTGTCCGCGACGATCGCAACGAGCGGCCGCGTACGGCCCGCCTTCGGTGCGTTCACGCTCAGCGTTTGCGTGACCGTTCGTGCGCCGTGCGCGGCCGACTGCCCCGACTGCCCCGACATGCACGCGCCCAGCACCGCACACACGAGCAGCGCAACCGCCACGCGCATCGCCCCGTTTCTGTTCCATTCCCGCATCGCCCACCCGCGTCAATCGATTGCATGTGCGGAAAATTACAAGGATCATGCACGCGGTCACAAGGACAACTCCACCGCACTTTCCGCCATGCCCCAGTCAACCGGTCCGGCACGCGACATCGTCGTCGTCGGCTTCGAAGGCGTCCAGTCACTCGACATCACCGGCCCGATGGAAGTGTTCGCGGTCGCGAACCGCCATCTTCCCGGGCATGTCCCGCGCTATCGGCTCACGCTCGCATCGCAACACGGCAACGACATCGTCACGCACGCGGGCCTGCGTCTTGCCGGCCCGACCGCGCTTGCGGCGTTGCCCGAGCCCATCGACACGATCATCGTCGCAGGCGGCAGCGAAGCGGCGCTGCGGCACGCGGCGTCGAACGCCGGCGTGCTGCCCTGGCTGCGCACGCGGATCGCGAGCACGCGGCGGATCGCAAGCATCTGCACGGGCGCGTTCGTGCTCGCCGCGGGCGGATGGCTGGACGGCAAGCGCGCCACCACGCACTGGAATCAGTGTGCGACGCTGCAGGCGCTTTGCCCCGACGTGCGGGTCGAGCCGGATGCGATCTACGTGAGCGATCCGCCGTTTCATACGTCGGCCGGCGTGACGGCCGGCATCGACCTGTGTCTCGCACTCGTCGAGGCCGACTGCGGCGCGCCGACCGCGCTCGCGGTCGCGCGCGAGCTCGTGCTCTTCATGCACCGTCCCGGCGGACAGGCGCAGTTCAGCGTCGGTCTCGACATCCAGGCAAACGCGACGCCACCGATGCGCGCGCTGCTCACGTCGATCGCCGACGACCCGACCGGCGACCTCGGCGTCGCCGCGCTGGCCGCGCGCCTGCACATGAGCGAGCGCACGTTTGCGCGCAATTTCCTCAAGGAGACGGGGCTCCCGCCCGCGCAATTCGTGCTGGCCGCACGCGTCGAGCGCGCGAAGGCGCTGCTGGAGCGGGCAGACTGGCCGCTCGAACGGGTCGCGCAACGTTCGGGGTTCGGCAGCGTGGATGCGCTGCAACGTGCATTCGCGAAGCGGGTCGGGATATCGCCGCGCGACTACCGTGCGCGGTTCGGACAGAAACCCGGCAAGCAGCAAGCCGAGTAGGCCGCTCCAGGTTCCCTGCCGGGCCGACTCACGGGATTGCGACACGGGGCGCGGTCGACTTCAGAAGGCGATTGCGGGCCATGTCGCCCTTCACGGGAGCGCACTTTTTCCCCGGCTGTCGCATTTCGACAAGTACGGATCATCGCGATCCGCATGGATTCCTTACAAATATTCAGCCCGCCACGCAATGCCCCCGAACGGTGCACCCGTCCGGAGTTTCGCCGGATTGCCGAAATCCGATATCGCCGCGAGATTTGGCTTCATACCGTTCCGTATCGGACCGGATACGCGATCGCCATCGATGCATGACAACGCGTGCCCGCCGACGAATTCCAGGAGCGGGCCGCAGCACCGGGCCCGGGCAGCGATGACGGTCCTGCCTCGCAGGACATACGTGACGGAGCGAATATGGATGCGAAAATCCAGCCTGATGCAGGTATCGACAGCGACGTAAGCCTCCTCCACAAGATGGGATATGCGCAGGAGCTGTCGAGACGCATGAACGGCTTCTCGAACTTCGCCGTGTCGTTTTCGGTGATCTGCATTCTGTCGGGCGGCATCACCGCGTTTCAACTGGCGTTCTCCGCAGCCGGCGGCGCCTCGGTCGGCCTCGGCTGGCCGCTCGGCTCGCTGTTCGCGCTGATCGTCGCGGTGTCGATGTCGCAGATCGCGTCCGCGTTTCCGACCGCCGGCGGCCTTTATCACTGGGGCGCGATCCTCGGCGGGAAGAAATGGGGGTGGATGACGGCGTGGCTCAACCTGATCGGCCTGATCTTCGTGATCGCGGCGATCAACTTCGGCACCTACGATCCGTTCTTCAAGACGCTGATCGCACCGATGTTCGGCGTCGGTCCGGACAGCCTGACGTGGTGGCATCAGACCGCGTTCATCACGGTCATCACGATTTCGCAGGCGATCCTGAACGCACGCGGCATCCGGATCGCGAGCAAGATCACCGACCTGTCCGGCTACCTGATCTTCGTCGTGACGATCGCGCTGGTCGTGTCGCTGCTGGTCTACTCGCCGGTCACGTTCGACCTGCATCGGCTCGTCACCTTCACCAACTACACGGGCGTCGACGGCGGCGCCTGGCCGAAGCAGACCACGCCGCTCGCGTTCCTGTCCGGCCTGCTGCTGGTGACCTACACGATCACCGGTTTCGACGCGTCCGCGCATACGTCGGAAGAAACGCACGACGCGGCGAAGAACGTGCCGCGCGGCATCATCGGCTCGGTGTTCTGGTCCGCGGTGTTCGGCTACGTGATGGTGTGCACGTTTGTGCTGGTCATGCCCGACCTGACCGCCGCGATGAAACAGGGCACCGGATTCTTCGAAGCGATCCTCGCGCCGATCCCGAAGACCTTGCGCGTCTGCCTCGAGCTGGCGATGTTCTTCATCAACTACGTGTGCGGGCTCGCCGCGATCATGTCGACGTCGCGGATGATGTACGCGTTCGCGCGCGACGGCGGGCTGCCGGCGTCGAAGCTGCTGCGCAGCGTGAATCACAATCACCGGACGCCCGGCCCGGCAATCTGGACCTGCGCGGTGCTCGCGATCGTCGTCACGCTGTACGGCGACGCGTTCTCGGTACTGAGCGCGGGCAGCGCCGTGTTCCTGTTCATCTCGTATGCGATGCCGATCGGTTCCGGGATGCTCGCCGAAGGGCGCACGTGGACCGAAAAGGGCCCGTTCCAGCTGGGCATCTGGTCGAAGCCGTGCGCGCTGCTCGCGCTGGTGGGCGCGTGCGTGCTCGCGTACGTCGGCATCCAGCCGCCGAACGAGAAGGTGCTCTACGTGCTCGTCGCGTTCGTGGGCGTGCTGATGGTGATCTGGTACGGGTTCGGCGTGCGCAAGTCCTTCGCCGGGCCGCCGGTGCTCAAGGACACGCGTAACGACGAGCGTATTCGCGAACTCGAGGCGAACGTCGATCCGACCGTGTGACGCGACACCGGTTCGCACGCAGCGCAAAAAATCCGGCTCGCGGTGTGCGAGCCGGATTTTTTTACATCGTTTCGGAACGAGCGAGGTTCAACCGCGTCGGCAGTCGAACCCGATTGCCGCGTCTCAGCCGTAGACCGGGAAACGCTGCGTCAACTCCGCGACCAGACCGCGTACGCGTTCGATCGTCGCGGCATCTTCCGGTGCTTCCAGCACGTCGGCGATCAGGTTGCCGACCTTCTCCGCTTCCGCCGGACCGAAGCCGCGCGTCGTCATCGCAGGCGAACCGAGGCGGATGCCGCTCGTCACGAACGGCTTCTCCGGATCGTTCGGGATCGCGTTCTTGTTCACCGTGATATGCGCCGCGCCGAGCGCCGCTTCCGCTGCCTTGCCCGTGATGTTCTTCGCGCGCAGGTCCACCAGCATCACGTGGCT
>NZ_QTPZ01000042.1:0-74156 GCF_003853505.1 Burkholderia sp. Bp9015 | reverse complement strand
AGTTTGCTGACCTCCTGGTCGATTGAACGATCGACATCGTTAACGATGAGTCCATTTTTTGCCACGATCATCTCCGTAGGTGTTAGCGGCCGCACTGGCAGCGCAGCTTCAGGTCAGCGCGATCGTCGGAGTAGATCTCGGCGCAGGAGGGGCAAACCTTCAGCCTGGGGCTCTCGCCCATTGCTTTTTGCAGTCGGGCATCCTCCTCGCGGGGCGTGAAGCGCCGGTGTACCTGCTCGCTGAGAAACTCTGCCCGCCAAGGCTGCGGATTGCCGTCCAGTGCAGCGTGATGGAACAGCATGGGCGTCACGATGTTGAGGCGGTCGCCAATCTGGTCGAAGTCGGTCGCGAGAAAGAAGCCCATGCCCAGTTCAGCGGAGCGACGGTATCCGGTACTGAAGCGGTCCGAGCGACACGTCCGGCCGGCCGCAACGTTCGGCGCCGGGAACTCCACAACAGCGGGCGCCGCTTTCGCGACCCAGTCGGCGAAAGAACCCCGCGGTCCGCGCCAACCTCGCATCGTCGGGGTATTCAGGAATTGCAGGTGCTCCTTGAGGTTGCGCGACGGCAGCGGCGGGACCTCGCCGGTCGCGACGGCGACACTTGCTGCCACGGGCGGCAACTCGGGCAGCTTCATTTTCGCGAGCACCTGCATCCCGGTCGTCGCAAACTCGGGCGAGAAAAGCAGTCTCTGCGTGTAGACGAAAAGGCCCCGCTCACGGATCTGGCGCGTCACAATTTCGGTGACCCGCAACTTCAGGAAATTGAACTCGAGCGCCGGCGGCAGCGGCTGCCCTGACCGCTCGAGCGCGCGCATCAGCGCTTTGCCGGCACGGTCCGATACTGCGTCGTCCCGTAATTGGCGGTTCCAGATGGGCGGAACGCCGCGAGTGTCGGCCGCCTGGGCTTTGTCGGTCACGATCGGCAGGTCCTTTGCCATCGCGTCCTCGAAGTTCTTGGCCGCGTCGGCAACCAGCGCCGCGGTGACAAGGTTTTGGCAAGCCTGGGGAGTGAGTGGCAGGTCATCTGCCAAGATAAGATCGGCTGCGGCCTTTGCCGCGAGCACAATGGGATACGCCATTTCGAGTCCTTGAAGAATCGAGATTTGCCTGGACACCGGCGCACGACTTGCTAGAGGGTCGTACGCGATGCTGGCAAAGGGCGCATCGGTACAACAGGAACAACGGGGGGAAGGACGGGTAAAACAGAGGTCATTGCTGACCGGCGGTGGTAGCAGCACCGACACGGTAACCGAGCAACGGTCGCATTATGGACCAGGTCGATTTGCAGCGTCAACCGCCCGCGAGCGGTTGGGTTTACAGGTCGTTTGGGGTGTACCTAGGCTGCCGACACGCGGGTCGAGCGTCTTGAAAGACTACGCCTGCGAATCGGAAAAAATCGCGCAGCACCGCCCGAACGCAGAAAGGGGGTGACAAGGAAGGCTGCGGGCCGACCACGACGGCGACAGGCACGACATCAGCGACCACGACCGCAGTTGCTATTGCCACTGCGGGGTTCATGGGCTTTCGCCAAGGCACTTCACTTGAGAAAGAGCTGCAGCATGATCGCGAGGCCGGCAAAGGCCCCAACGATCCCCGCGACTAACCCCCCAGGTTTAGTTACGCTACCAACAAGATAGCTAAGGCCCGCGGCAACGCCAACAGTGAAAATACCGCAGCCCAGTACCGCGAGGGGGCTGTCGCCAGGTGCAAGAATGCTAGTCGGATCCATTCAGCCGATCTCCTCGTAATTCGGATTCCTGTCTAGTTTACATAATTGTATCTATCAACCGGATTGGTGTAGGTCCCAAGTTCAGATGTCGCGTTTCCGCTAAATAAAAATGTCGTGTTTTAGCCTGTAGGTTGATCGCCTGCCCCCTTGGGAGCGCTGGCGATGAACGCGACTGGGACGATCACCATGACGATGCGTGAAGTGGATCGGCTGAAGGTCATTGAGGCTGTAGCCGAGTGTCGGCTCAAGCCCGGCCAGGCGGCCGAACGGCTGGATTTGAGCGTGCGGCAAGTTGAGCGTCTGGTATTGCGCTATCGCGCTGCCGGCGTCGCCGGATTGGTGTCAGGCAAGCGTGGGCGCCCGAGTAACCATCAGTTGCCTGCTGGAAAGGCGCAGCGGGCGCTGGCATTGATCCGCGAGCGCTACGCGGATTTTGGGCCGACGCTGGCCTGCGAGAAGCTGCGCGAATGTCATGGCATTGACCTGGCTGTCGAAACGGTTCGTACGCTGATGAGGGCTTCTGGCCTCTGGATTCCACGCAAACAACGCCCGCCGAAGGTCTACCAACCGCGCAACCGCCGTGCATGCCTCGGGGAACTGATTCAGATCGACGGTAGCGACCATCGTTGGTTCGAGGACCGTGCGCCAGCCTGCACGCTGCTGGTGTTCATTGACGATGCAACCGGACGGCTCATGGCGCTGCACTTCACAGCGAACGAATCGACCTTCAGCTATTTTGAGGCGCTGTCGAAGTACCTGGATTCGCATGGCAAGCCGGTGGCGTTCTACAGCGACAAGGCCAGCGTTTTTTACGTGAAGAAGCGCTCGGAGACCGCGGGCAAAGGCGTCACGCAGTTTGGCCGGGCGCTGTACGAGCTCAATGTCGACGCGTTCTGTGCAAACTCAAGTCAGGCCAAGGGGCGTGTGGAACGGGCCAACCTGACGTTGCAGGACCGGCTTGTCAAAGAGCTTAGATTGCGAGGAATCAGCACACGGGAGGCCGCCAACGCGTATGCGCCCTCCTTCATCGCTGATTTCAACCGTCGTTTCGGCAAACCGCCGAAGAGCGATCACAACGCACACCGGCCGCTGCGTGCTGATGAGGATCTGAGACAGATACTGTCGTATCGCGTGCCGCGCAAGGTATCCAACGCGTTGACGGTGCAGTACGACCGCGTGATGTACCTGCTCGCCGATTCGGTGGCCAATCGGAGCCTCGTGCATGAATACGTCGAGGTCGTCGAATATCCGGACGGGATGATCGAGGTACAGGCCAACGGCGCGGTGCTGTCGTGCCGGCAATACGATCGCATCACGCGCATCGATCAAGGCGCCGAGGTCGAGAACAAGCGGCTGTCCAGCGCCCTGGAAGTCGCACGGCGCATCCAGAATATGCGTGACGATCGCCGCGCTTCCGGCTCACCGTCGCGCACCCATTGCGGTGCCGAGGTCCAGGCAAAGAAGGCCCTCATCGGGCTGAAGAAGCAGCGTGCCATCGAGCTTGCCGACCTGAATCAAGCCATTCTTGAAGTCAGCGTCGAAGGAATCAGGGAACGGGGGGCGGCTTCGCCGCCCCACCCCAACACCTTGAATAAGGACAAGAAAAAGCCCAAACACCACGACATTTCAATTTAGCTGGAAGCCCGACAATTGAACTTAGCGGGGACAATTGGTACGTTTGCTTGCGTTGCGTTTTCTGGCGTCTCATCGACGGTGGATCAAGGCTCATGGCGCGAATCCGCGTAACAGAAACCGGCCGTCGAGCGGCGCATCAATCCGATCCCGCGGGGTCATCGAAAAATGACGGACCGCTGATGGACTCTGCGACCACGAAGCGATAGCCAAAGTCGTCGTCATGCACCGATCCGCTCTGATCGCCCGCGCGAAGCCTCGCGATCACCGTTTCGAGCTGGTCGATCAACGCTGCGCGGTTGCTATGGCGTGTGCCTTGAACTTGTACCGTAATCTGCTGAAGCGGATACGCTTGCTCGATCCATTCTGGCGAAGCCATTTGTTTCTGCTCCTTACCTGTTTGTCGAGGTCGCGCAACGGCGCGCCCCATGTACCAAGAATCAACCTATTACAGGTGGGTCGTCGTAGTCGTTCATTTCCATCCCCGGACCATCGGGATGTGTTGACCGGTGCGTTGGCTGTTGTTCAGCCCAAGCAATTGCGGCTACAACTTTTTCGATCTGCAACGGTTGCGGATGGTCAAGGTCGAGCACGACGCACAACTCTACTCGTTGGGCATTCCGCCCAAAAATTTGGAATCCAAACCCATCAGGAGCAGGCCAATCACACCGCTCGACTTTCAGTACCGTCTCATCGATGACGACTGGCTCGCCAGCCACAAGGGCAGCTACAGCGGCTTGCCTTTGTATGTTGGCTAGCGGGCTGGCGAACCGGCTGACCGCCGATTCGTACCACCGCAGGTATGTTCCTTGCATAAGTGCTGGCTAGACGGTGTTGAATGTGTCCCGACCTCCAAGATGAAGGTCGGGACGCGGACCGATCAACCGACGTGTTTCCAAATCGAATTGATGGCGACGAGCGCGATGAGTGCAAACGCCAGCCACGTGAGCAGCCCATTTTTCTTCAGGATCTTCGGTACCGGCTTTTGTTGTTTGGTCGAATCAGTCATGGTTGGCCTCCTTTTGGCACTTTCCTTCACTTACACATGCGTCCCAAAGCGAGACGCGCTCTTGAAAATCGGCTTGCCGTGCCGTCTCGACGGCATCAGCGGTGGTGTTGGCGCCGGCGACAACTGCGATCGCCTTAACAAGCGCGTCCTGTTCTGCTTCGGGCGTCTTCTCGTCTCGATACGCGATGATGATTTCGCCGGGCGTGTCGGGCTTGTAGTCGACGCGCCGGACGTCAATCTGGCGGAAGCTCGCGAGGTCGAGATCGGGCAGTCGCGCCGGCACGAGCGCGGCGCGCGCCGCGCGCGGCAGACGGCCAATATCCTCGGCCAAACCGGAGTTCACCATCACCTGTGCACCGTTCGCGATCCCCAGGCCTTGGCTCGGCAGAAACAGGGCTCCGATCGACAAAGCGTTGCCGATCAGGTTGCGGACGCCATACCGGGCGGGTAGCGTCTTTGGGTCGCCCGAACGCTCCACGAACCGCCTGTAGTACTCCGCCTGGGCCCGGGAAAATGCCGGGTAGTCCGCAGGGGTTAAGGGCGACGCGTCCAGGACATGAAAGAGGTAGGACGCGTTGCGGACCAGCGAGAATCCATCTCCCCGGAGCGCAGCTTCAACGCCGAGCGTCACGGGGTGATCGCTGATGCCTTGCAGGACCAGCGGACTCCCGCGGTATCGGGTGCCGGCGATCACCACGTCGTACGAAACGGTGCGGTCGCGAAGGGACTCGAGAGAGTGCTTAAGCGCGGACGAGTCGCCCGACCAACTGTCGATCGGGCGGACAACGATGACGTGAGCGGCGGCGGTATCGAACTCGACAGGCGCGGCATGTGCGGGACCAGTGCCGAGTACAGAGCACGCGACGGCGACCCAGGCGGTGGCGAATTGAGCGCGGACCATGTTATGCCCCACCCTTCATCGTACGACGCAACGTATCGCATGCGGCCGCCTGGGTAGCAAAGGCGTCGACGTTGTCCTTCAGCTTCTCGAGCTCGGATTGACTTCCTGCCATCTGGCTCTGGAGGCCCGCGATTTGGTCATTGCTTGCCGTCAGCCGCTTTCCGAGCTTCTCTACGTCATCCGTCAACGTCTTGACTCGCGCCGTCTGCTCTTGATTTTGCCTGGTCAACTCGCGGTTCATCTTGTAGATGACGCCTGTGGTGCCTAGGGAGACAACGAGCCCAACGACGCCAACGGCGACGAGTGCTCGTTTCGCAAATCTCTGGAGGTTCATGTTCGTATTGGTCTCGTTGTTAGTATTTCAGTAAGTCGGAAGCACCGCCGAGCCGCCCTTCTGCGACGTCCCGCTCGGTGTGTTCTGCATGATCGGCTGGTAGTTGCCGGTGATATTTTTCGGGAGCCCCTTCATCGCCTGATCCATCATTTGGCTTGCGAAGGCGCTGAAGTCGATCTTCTTGAAATCGATTTTGCTGATCTGGTCAGGCGTCAGGCCGCGACAACCTTCGAGGGGCAGGCCGAGCTGTGTCTTCCCCTGAATGTTAATGATTTGCGCAAGCTGGGAGTTGAACGAACAGTAGGTGTCAACGTACTGGACGCACACGCCCAGGGCCTTCTTCGCGCATTCCTCCTTGATAAAGGTGCTCAGTCCTGCACCTTTATGCAAAGCAAGCAGCTGCTCCCCTTGCGAGCACTTCGCGAGGCCCTGTATAACCTGAATCGCGACCATCGCCGCGAACACGTAGGGGTTGAATGCGAGGTAGCCATTCGACCCGAACGATGCCAGCTGCATGTTGGCACCAAAGAGCCCGGGTGTCATTGTCCCAAAGCCAACGGTAAAGCCGTATACCCCGAACTGGATCCCGCCGGATGCCAGTTGCGTGCCGAGCTGCCCTCCACCGTTTGCCGCGTCGAGCGAGAATGCCGTCGTGAAGTTTTGGGTTAGCGCCTCGGAGAAGATACCGTTCGTGTACATCGCGTCGAAGACATACGGCGAGGCGAGGTCGATCAGCTTTTCTCCCGCGTACTTCGCGACCGAGCCGGCCGCGCCGATAGCTGCGTTCATCACCACGTTGTTCGACTGGCCGCCCGGTGTGCTCTTGCAGCAGTTCTGGATCCCCTCGTACCCCTTCCGGCAGCTTTCTTCCACACCCGAGAAGATGTTGTTCCCGTCGGTGTATTTCTGTGCCTCTCCAAGCAGCTCGAGGCCGAGTGCTCCGTTCAAGAAGGAGTTGTTGTTGTTCGGCGGGGTCGGAAATCCACTGTTGTCGAAGAGACCGTTCGAGCAGTTCATCTGTTGGCCGGTTTGTTCGGCCTTCGTTTGGCAGCGGTACGTATAGGTCCACTCGTCACACTGGCCGGTTTCGGCGATCGTGTCGTTGCAGACGCTGCCGACAACGCCGCAGGCAGAGTTGCTGCGATATTGGCCGCAGGTGTCGACGGTGGTCCCGGTGCAAGCATAGCTGTACGAGTACTGCCAGCAGCTGTAGGGAACCTGCAGCGCGCCAGCCGGCGGTGTAGCTGTCGACAGGCAGATCTGCTGGCCGGTTCCGGACGTCTTGCAAGGAGTCGTGTCGATGCAGCTTTGCGAGCCAGGTACGGGCGAGCACGCGCCCGGGCCGTAGGTCTGGGCCGCGACCGCAACGGGTGCGAACAATGCCGCGAGAGTGAGAGCGTGGAGCCCGGCGCGGATACGAGTGGTGAGCATCGGTGGGCCCTCAATTCGCCGGAGTCGGGAGCGCGACGCCGGCGCTCTGCTCGTACGCCGTACAGGTGTCGGTCCAACTCGTTTTGACTTCCTGCTTCACGCAGTTTGAGCCGTTCAAGGTTTGCCCCGGCGGGCAGCTATACGTCACGGTAGGATTCGTCGATTCGCTGGTGACGCAGGTCTGGCCCTGCAGGGCGCCCCCATTCGGGCAACTGTAGGTGGCGCCGATCGTGGTCGTCTTCGTGCATTGGGTGCCGTCGAAGGTATAGCCATCAGGACACGATTGCAGTGGCAAGTAAGACGGGTTGTAGCAGGTGCCTCCGATGCAGACGCCGCGGTCGATCAGTGGCATGTTGTTTAGCACGTTCGGAGGCGGATCCGGATAGTTGGACATAGAAACGCAGACCATCGTGCCGTTGTCGGTATGCCCGGTTCCAAAGCCCCCCGGACAGTAGGCCGTGCCCTGGAGATTTGATATCTGCACGCACTGGTCGTGATTCGGGCCGCTTTGAATGTAGCCTGCCGGGCACGAAATCCAAGGGTTGTAGGTCACTTGGTGCAAGCACATCCCCCCCTGCATACTCGTTCCGTCAGGGCAATTCTCTACGGAGATGGCTTGGGTAATCGAGTTCGTGATCGTCGCGTTCAAGTACTGCGAGCAGACGTTTTCCTCCTTGTCGACGGAGACGACGCAGGTGTTATTTTCATACTGGGCGGGTTGTGTCACTACCGTCTTGGGCGTGCAAATCGTAGAGAGCGCATCCTTTGCGCTGTCGCCGAGACCCAGGATCACCTTGAACATGGGATCGTCGATCGTGACCTGGTCGCCGTAACCGAAGTGAGATTGCCCAGCTCCGTATGTGCCGGCGCAGTTGGCGTTGCTCGTGATCGTCTGTCCAGTCTTCCCCAATACCGACTTCTGTCCGGTGGTCGGCTGCATGCATTGATTGTTGAGGAAATTGACCGCCGCGCAGTACTGATTCTGATACGGGTCATTGCCGGGCACAAAGCTCGCGCAGTCGATCTGGGCTTGATTGCCGAGCGTCGTGAGGCTGCTACCACGTGCTGCTGTCAGCGCGTTCGAGCTTGTATTCGGGTTCGAGAACGCGGCAAAGCCGGAGGGGACACTCGTCGGCATGTTGGTCTGCCCCGACCAAGCGCTCGCGTTCACACCGGCCGGGTTGACGATCTGCGTCTGCGATGTCGGTGCGATGGAATTCGCGAAAGCCCGACCGTTGTTGACGTCGGACGCGTTCTGCGCAGACGCGCTGCTTGCCGCCGCAAGGAGCGCTGCGATGACGAGGCCTCTCATTCACGGACTCCGGTGGTGGCCGAACTGGCGGACCCGGCGGCTGCTCGCACGCGGCGGGCCGCCTCGCGTGGGTCGAGGCCCCCTGCAGCTGTCGCGCTCCGTATCGCTGCGGCAACCTCGGCTGTGTCCACCGGCGTCGAACCGTCGGAGCACGCAGAGTCCGGAAGGACAAGCTTCCGGGGATTAGATTTGCAAGCCCGCAAGGGAGGATTGCCGTCTTCGCAAATGTTCAGCTCCCCTCCCATATCGGTCCACAGGATCTTGGACGACGGCTGTGCGACGACAAAGGCGACTCGTCCGCATCGTGGTTGGTCTTTGAACGACTGGACTCGCCTCGCTAGGACAACCACCGGCCCGGTGTCGCCGGTTCGCTTATGGATCGCAGCAATCGCGGCGGCGTACTGACCGTTGTCGTCGAGCTTCGCACTTGCCGATCCATTCGTGAGCGCGAGCGTGAGCACGCTTTGCGGCCCATCCGGCGCGGCATTAGCTGACGATTGCGCGAGAGCGAGGCTCAATGCTAGAGCCAGGGAGAACTTGGGCATACGGGCGTCCTTCACTGCTTGGCGTGGGTCACGTACGGGGCAAACATGTCGACGTCCTGTTGCCGAAACGGGAGATACGGAACACTCCATCCGTAGTGAAATTTGTTCGATGCTCGAAGCTTGTCGAGGGCGCGGATTTCGGTCGGAACGAATCCGATGATGCCCGGGACGACGGTATTGAATCGAATGGCAGCGTCGCGCGAATTGGTTGTCGGTGTGGTCCGGCGGTAACATTGGATGGCGTCGTCACGCAATGTGTTGGCCGTTCCTGCACGGCGATACTTGTTGACGAGTTCATACTTGCAGGCAAGGTACTGAGGATCCGGCCCGGCCTCACGAGCCACTTGCTCGAGCAGCGTGTAACCGTCGTCTATCCCGGTTCCGATGGAGTTCCGCAGCAGGGTTACCCGCTCGGATACCGTCGCCCGTGGGTCGTAGCGACCGCGCGCGATTCCCGCAAGGTCGGACCAGCACGACGAAGCGTATTGAAGCGCGCGACCGCGATCGCCTTGCCTGTAGCTCAGGAACGACGCGAATCCGCACACTCGATAGGACGCGTCAGGTGCAATTGCTGCCGCCTGGCCCGCGTACGACAGGGCCGCGGACAGGTCGGCATGTTGGAGCTTCCCGTAGGCTGCCGCGATCGAGAGGTTGTAGATCGCTGGCTGATAGTTCAGGGCCGCAGCAGACCGGTACAGGTTCATCGCGCGAGCCGGATCCTTGGAGGCGCCGAAGAGTCCGTACTCTGCGACAAATCCTTCGAAAGTTATCGCTTCGGGGAGTCCACGAGCACTGAGATCAGCGAGCTTACGCAGCACTCCCGCTCGCTTGTCTGCAGGTGCGTTTGCCGCCTCGATCATCCACATCACGATCGTCTCGCCATCGTTGGAGACGACGTTGTGGTCACCGAAGCGAAGTCGTTCACCGAGTTGGCTCGCCTTCGGGAGAAGCGCCTTTGCTCGGTCGACGACATCGCTCGACACACTTTTCAATACCGATGCGTTCTGCTGCTGATACCCATTGACCAGGTCTTTGAATACCGGCGAGTTGAACGTGGATTCAGCAAACCCCTTGACGTTGCCGGGAGAGATTCCGCTCTCTTGCGCGTATGCGGCGGTCGCGCACCAGAGCGCGAGCGGGACGATGAGGCACGGAGCGGAACGGTGAACCCAGGAAACGATGGTCTGCATTGGACAGTTGAGAGCACGTGGCACCTAAATTATAATCACTTCCAAAGAGGACACAAATTTATATTCCGGTGCTCGCTGAACTTTCGACGTAGCACGCACTGGAAGCTACTTTCGGGGATTCGGAGATGCAGGATGTGCATGCGTGTGTGCCAGCTGTCGAGGGCCTGGACGAGCTGACGGATGAGCAGCGGCGCGCCATCATGATGGTGCGCGAGGGGGCGAACGAGCATGCTCCGATCGAGCTGACAATCAGACGTATTTTCGTGTGGGCGATCGTTACTCAGTCCTCGGATATACACATTTCGGGCCGTGATCGACGTGGGTCGATAGAGGTCTACCTGCATGTCAGGACGCCAGCGGGATTCAGGAATTTTCGATTCCAGTATCCGAAGGATGAGGGCAGGCACTGGGAGACAAAGCTTCATCAACTCACGGGTACGCCGCAAGGAGCGTCAACGCCCGAAATTGCTTCGACTCGTTTCGAAATTGAACTTCCCCGAGACTTCGCGATATCGCACAATTTGAAGCCGTTCGACGATGCGCCTGGGTACTCAGTCGACATTCGAGTTGAGTACTCGAAGACGTTCAACGGATTCGCATTCATCTGCCGCTTGCTTGACGCGCAGCGAGCACCGAAGTTGCATCAGCTTGGCCTGCCATATTCGGTCTACCGGACGATCTTACGGGCGATCAGCGAGCCAAGCGGGCTGATTCTCGTGACTGGACCGACCGGGTCAGGAAAGACGACGTTGCTCAATGCAATTCTGGGGGTGTTGAACGACGAAACCCGCGCCATCGATACCATCGAGAACCCGGTCGAGATTGCGTTGCGCGGAAACGGCCCGATCCGGCAGCGGCAAGTTAGCGGAAACATTACGTTCGCTCGAGCACTGCGTTCGATCCTCCGGTCCGATCCCGACGCGATTATGGTCGGGGAGATTCGTGATTCTGAAACGATGGAAATCGCCCTGCAGGCGGCCCAAACCGGGCATATCGTGCTGGCGACGTTGCATACAAATAACAGTGCGGAGACCTATACGCGGGCGCTTGACCTGACCAAAGACAAGTCGCGGGATGCATATCGGCTCGCGGAGACCTTGAAGGCGGTGGTTTCGCTAAGGCGCATTGATCAATACGACGGCGAGTCGGTCGAGCGACCGCTCACACGCGACGAGCAGCTATGGCTCGCGGCGAATGGCATCGACCTCGGTGATTCCGTGACGGAAGTGGTGCCACGGGCGCACAAAGGCAAGGTCGCGATCGTCGAGGTCATCGTTACCACACCAGAGGTCAAGCAGCTGCTTCGTACGAAGCGGGTCGACGTTTCGGCCATCTATCGAGCGGCCTGTGAACAAGACCAGTACGAGCCACTTGCGGTCGGCGGGGTCCGTACCGTGCAAGGCCAACAGACTCGGTTACGTGACTGCATCGCGGGTCTGGAGGGAAGCAGCGACGCGAAAGGGTATCCGTCCTTGCGGATCCGTTTTGCCAAGGAGTATGGCCTTGACTTCGTTGGCGTCGCGACAGCGATCGATACATACCAGCAAGAGGCCGACGCCGGCAGCGACGAGCCACTCGAAACGTATCTCGTAAGAGCGCGTGCAGCTGTTCGTGGGGAACTCGCATGATGTCGATCAATTGGAGGCAACGCGTCATCATTTCGCTTGCAGTCTCGCTCTGCCTTGGGTGCGTCGGGCCGGTCGAGGCGCAGGTGCCGGCGGGCATGGAACAGCTGAAGCCGTATCTTCAGGTCAAGCCGGTGGAGGGGGACGAAGAAACGGTGCGTGTCTTTTTTTCACCTAGTTGCCAGTTTTCACGGAATTATTTCCAGTTTTTCAATAATCTGGAAGCAACTGTACCTCGCCAGAAGACCTTCATATTCACGCCCCTCGTTAATAAGGCGGACGGTATTCAGTTTGCCTTGAGCTTTCTTGCGGTTCAAAAATATTATCCGAACTACCTTCGAAATTTCATGGAGGCGTCATTTATCGGGGCTCAGGACAGGGGAATATCAACATCAAATTGGGCTGGTATTGATCGGATTGGACAAGCCGCCCATTTGCCAGTTTCAGTCCCTCGGCTCGTAGCAGATCACGCTCCTGAACTTGAGAAAGAACTGCGTGCGGCGCTTGTTCGGCAGAAGCTGCTTGCGGTTACGAATACACCCGCTGTCGCCGTTTCGGGAACCTATATTGTCACCCCGGAATTCACCTCCGGGGACGCGGCGCTGTTCAGCCAGCTGGTGAATGGATTGATCTCGATGGCAAAGTGACTCGAGCTGCCAAGTCTGTTCGAGCCGGTCCAGACAGATTACATTTATTAACATTAATTAAACCCTCTGACACACATCGCGGGGTACCATGCCGGGCTCGCGCGGCGGGTGGGGAGCTACGACAGTGCCCTGCCCCGCCATGGCCGAAGGCGTACGGGTTTACGCCTTTATTGAGACGCGCCCACCATGTACAGTTTCGGGGGAGAATGATCGGCAAATCTTGCCGCCTCCGCTGTTATGTGGTTGTAATCTTGCGATCCTCCCGCCACGAGGCGACACACGACACTCTGCTTATGCTGACGGACGAACAGAAAAAACTAATATCTAAGGGTCTGAGCAGGGGCGTTCCCGACACGTTGATCGCGAAGAAGCTCGGCGTGAAACACATGCAGGTCTACCTCTATCGCACCAGCCAGGGAATCGCCGCGGCCGACGTGGTTGAAGCGCGCTATGACACGTGGATCCGGTTGCTTGAGTCCGGCGTCGAGCTCGAGACCGTTGCCGAAATGTATGAAGTAAAGACGGAGTCGATCCTCAATAGCCTGTACCGCAAGCGAGAATTCTCCTACACGGAGGCGAAGAAGCGCGGCCAGCGAAATGTGCACGCCTCTTTCCGTAAGGCACTGGGCGTCTCTTTGAAAGATGCACAAGAGAAAAAGATCGAGACTTGGGTGCGGCTCTTTGACTCGGGGGTGGCGATTGACGCGATCGCTGATTTGTACGACGTGAAGCCGGCCACCGTACGCAATGCGTTACGAAAGGTTACGGAGGCCGAAGTGCCGACAACGCCTGACATGAAAAACTTCGACTGGTGACAGGCTGAAAACGAAAGGGGCGGTTTCGCATGCGAAACCGCCCCTTAACCTATGAACTTTCGAAAGAAGCTTGTGCGTCACCAGCCAGAACGGCCGTTCATGCCCCAATCGTTCTTCGGACCGCGGATACCGGCGCCGTAACCGTTATGTCGATCGCCGCCAGCTGCATTCGCTCGCGCCCGCTTCATATAATCTTTCCGAAAATTATCTTTGGTCGGATGTTTCTTAAACATCGCCACAAACTTAGCTGCAAATTTTTTAAAGAATGCCATTTTCGACCTCTGCTCTTTTTATTGGCGTGCAGTTAGCCTAACACAGAAAGAGAAAGGCTGCTCACGGTCGAGCGGCCTTTCTACTCTAGTTTAATTTCCTCGCTTCCCGGGTGCCGAATCGGGATTTGCACCCGGCGCTGACTCTCGCGCTCTCTTCTGCTCTTGTGGCGCAGAAAGGCCGGTCCGCGAGCCGGATCCCGCCGAGCGGCCGATATCCTTGACATTGTCCCCGACGTTCGCAGCGGTTCGGATCATCGTGCCATGCCCCTTCGCGTCAAGGCCAGCATTTGAGGCCTGAGCCTCCGCCGACTGCACGGAAGAAACGACGTGCTCCTGCCGGCTAGAAAGCTGGTCCTGCATCTGCTTCTCGAAATCGGCCCCGAAACCAGCCGGCTGCTGCGGCACGGGCGGTGTATTGAGCGGAGCCGGCTGCGGGCTGTTCCTTCTGGTGTTGGGCGATGCCTGTGGGGCCGGCGCAGCACGATCGTCCCGTGCTTGGGACGGGGCCCGGTTTGCCGGCGAGCCAGTTGGCGTCACCGACGCGGGAGCTGCAAGTCCCGTTCGTGACCCGGCTCCAGCCGAGCGACCGAGGTCGGCAACGTTGTCGCCGACATTTGCGGCCGTTCGAATCATGGTGCCATGGCCCTTTGCATCGAGGCCCGCGGCTGATGCTTGGGCCTCTGCCGACTGGACTGACGACGCAACGTGCTCCCTACGGCCCGCAAACTGGTCCTGCACCTGGTTCTGGAAGTCGCCGCCAAAGCCGGCTGGCTGTTGCGGAACTGGTGGCGGAGTGAGCGACGCCGACTGAATGTTGGTCATTCTGGTAGTCACCGGTGCCGGCGGTCGCGGTGCGGCATGATCGACACGTGTCGATGCAGCACTGCGGTTTAAGCTTGGAGCTTCCAGCGGAGAGCTTTGGGGCGGTTGGTGACCGTTCCTGGCCGTCAGATTTTCGCTTGCAGCGGGATAGCTAGTCCCTGGCTGGGCGGCGACACTCGTCGGTCCTGACGGGTTGGTGGTAGCCGCCACGGGTGAAGTTGGCAATGGCGGGACTCCGCTGCTGTTTGCGGTAGTTCGGCCCGATGCAGCCCCCCCGACGGACGGAATATGCTCGCCGCGAACAGCCGGCGCTGCGGCCGATGGTATTGCGCCGAGGTCGGACGGAGCGGTGGCTACGTGGACGAAACTGTCATTACTTGCACTCGCGGGGGCAGGTTGAGTTCCGGGAGTGCCCGGCATGCGGTTGCTGTCCGACCGGGTAGCGGCGTCTGCGTCGTCACGACGCGCGCCGAGCTCGTTCGCCGACGGGCCACTGCGCGACGCATCTTGTTGGCGGCCGCCAGAATCTCTCGCTGTGGATTGGCCCATAGGAGAAGCAGCACCGGTCCGACGAACCGTCGGACCATCGCTCGGGCGAGCAACGGTCGCGCCTGCATTACGTCCAGCGCCGGGTGTGTCGGGGCGAGTGCCCTCCAGGGCGGTGCGGTCAGTGGGGATCGCCTCGGACCGGTCGACGTGCCCGTCACCTCGCCGACCTGCATCCTGCCCTATGACAACGGCGCCCGCGGGGGACTGTGCTTGACCTTCCAGCATGCCTGGGACCGCTCCTGTCGCGGCGATGAGTGCCTCGCCTTCGACGTTCGGCGCGAGTGATTCGGAATTGCCCGAAGCACCGCTGGTCGCATATGGCGGTCTACCCGGCATCGGCACGCTGTCCCGCAAAGCAACGTCGTGGCCAAGGGCTGCTGGTCGGCTGGCCGGCGCGGTGTTCGACGCGTCGGTGTTAAAGGTAGATGCGGTCGAGCCTGCCCCGCTAGCGCCGGCGGGCTGCGACGGCGTCCTCTGTGGCGTCGGAGGCGCCGGCAGATGACGGTGTGCAAATCGAGCGACCTCGCTGCCGTTCACGCCCGTGGCGTCGCTCGGCGAGCCGATGCTCAGGTTCATCGGCGCTGGACTGGTTGGGTCGAACTTCATGTGTTGCATTGCACGCGCCTCATCCGTCAAGTAGCGAGAAGCCGCCATCCGATCTTCAGGACGAGCTTCCTGGTCTTGAGCAAGCATCACGGCCGCGCGATGACGGTTGATCGCCGCTTGGCCAGAGCGATCGCCTACCAAGCGACCAGTAGCACCCGATGCCGCGTCAGCGGCGGCCGTCTGCAAATAAGGTCGAGCCGCGCGGTTTTCGTCGAAGAGGCGCCCTTGCCTCATCTGGAATGCCGCGTATTCCGGATTCGCCCGTTGCTGCCAAGCGATCTCTTCGGAACCAATCTTGCCGCTCATGTTGACGAATCCGGAACTGTCGCGAACGCCTTGTGTCGCGGCGTCACTTACGGAGCTAACTTCGGAGAGCGTTTGCTGATAGCTGCGTTGCGTATTCAGCGAACGTGACAATTCCGACGACGACTGCTTGCCGGCGCTGGTGTTCGAATACTGGGCCATTGTCTTCGACAGCGCATTGCTGAGTGCCACGGAATCCGAAAAGTTTTTGGAGGCGCCGCTGGACTCGGTTCGTTGCAGCGAGTCATCTGCCGAGGTGCCTGTGTCGGCGTGCACACCGCCCCCAACGTTAAATCCCTCCTTCAAGCTGAGGCTCATGCTTCCGCCGCCGCCCACTGTCGACCGATTCGAGTTGCCGCGGAGGCCGGTAACGCTATCGCCCGTATGCTGCTCATTGCCGCTGCGGAGTTCCTTGTTGAAGTTTTCGGCGAGCGACTGGCCCACCTGGCGATCGATGTTGAGCCGACTGAAGTCTCCGGTCGAGAACGCCCGGCGGAAGTCCGCGAGGTTCGACTCCCCTGCGCTGATGTTACGACTGCGAACCTCGGACTCCGTGAGTGAACGGCTTGCGTCCCGCGCCATATTGCCGAAGTTCATGCTGGTCGAGACGGCGTCGACGCTACCGGTCATCGCAAGCTTGCCGGCACCGTGACCGAGCTGGCTGATCGTGCCGACGGGGCCGCCTTCGAACATCGGTCGAGTCACCTGCGGGGCGGGAGCGACGTTGTCGACAGTCTCCTTCGAGCGTGGCGAAATGGTCGATGCGACGCTCGTCATGGCGGACGACTCACCGAGGCTGAAGATGATGCTCATCAGAACGGGCAGACTCGCCATGATGTGCGAGCCGACACCGATCTGCAGGCTCAGCTCCTTGTAGGCGGCATAAGTAGTCGCTTGCGACAACCAACCTCCCTGGCGCAACGCCTGGAGGAAGTTCGCGATGTCGATCGAGATCATTCCGTTGACGATCTCGGCGCCGACGTTGTTGACCAGCAAGGGCCACACGATGATGTGCGCGGCGGTCTTGACCGACTTCCCCGCCTCGACACCGGCGAACATCATCAGCATGATGATGACCGGGCCGAGGCCGATGATGAGTGCGATGAGGTAGTTGCCGAACGCGCCGGCGTAGCGCATTGCCGGTATTTCGCTGGCGGCCGCCTGCAGGTTGTTCCGCTCAACCTCAGCGGCCTGCAGGACTGACGCCTGGCACTGGATCAACGTATCACCCGCGGCGCGAAGGCAGTTGAGATCACCCTGAACCATCTCGGAGAACAGCAGGTTCATGAACTCCGCGTTGGCCTGGCCAGTCCCGCCGGCGAATACTCCCCCGAGCGTGTTCGCACGGGAGACGGCGTAGTACTGAGACGCCAGCGAGCCGAAGCTATAGTCCGCGCCCGGGCGGGGAGCATCGAGTCCGTTCACGGCACCTTGCATCACACGCGGGAACTCGAGCGAGTTCAGCGCGTTTGTGATGTCATCCGCCACTCGATACGCGGCGTCGGAGCAAGAGAGGATATTGGTTGAATCCAGACCGATGTCGTTGACTTTCCCCGTGCTGTTCAACGACGCTTGGTAGAGCAGCGCCCCGATCGCAGTGGGATTCACACCATTGACGGCGATCGACAGGGAGCTGGTCGCACCAGTATTGCCGGCGTTCATGACCAGGCGCTGAATGTTGGAATAGTTCACCCCGGAGTCCGGGCCGAGGCAAGCAGCGAGAACCGTCTTCACTTCCGAATCGATTCCGCTAAGACGGGACGTCGCCGTGCGAGCGTTCAGCAATGCCTTCAACGGATTGAGGAACCCGTTCGAGCTGGCCGAGATGGTTGGGTATTCTGCACTGGCGCGCTGAAAGGCAGTCGAGACGGTGTCGTTCAGATCCATCGACAAGACACTACCCGCGACAGGGATGATCGAGACAGCGAGCGGTACGTTGTCGACCTGTGTGAGGCTCCCGTTCACCGTCGACTCGATCTGGATCGTGCTCTTCATCATGGGATTCGTGAGCACCGTGGCGAGAACGAACGGCATCATCGCGCTCAGTGCGCCGTTACCGAGCACCGCCCCGCCCTGCCCGGATGCAGATCGCAGTGCCGCCGCTGCAGTCGACGCGCCGAGTCGCCAGAACGCGACCATGACCGCGAATCCCCAGATCATCAGGTTGTTTTTGCAGATCATTGCGACGGCGTCGAAGATCGCACGCAACGTGGTCGGATCCGCGGTCGCCGAGTAGATGGTGAGAGTAGGAATTGCCATCGATGTCCCCGGTTACTTGATGTTGGTATTCACGAAGCGCGTCCCTTCGTTAATCTCGGTCACGATCCGGAGCAGCGCGTCGCTGTTGTTGCACGCGCTCTGCTTCGCCAGATAGTCGGTCCGCAACGTCTTGATGCGATCCTTTTGGTCGTCGGTGAGGTCGTAACCCGGCGTCGTCTGAATCAGGTTTGCGCCCTTGTAGAGCACCTCTCCAATTCGCGCCGCGACGCAGTCGACAATGTGAGGCGACAGCCGTTGCGCGATCGCGACCCGCGTCGACGTGTTCGAGGTCTTCGAGAGCAATGCGGCCAGCGGCACGCCAGCTTGTTGCATGAACGAAACCTGCTGCGCGGAGAACGTGGTCGAGTTCACGCTGTTGACCTGGCCAACGATCGAGTTGCCAGAGATGGAAAGCGCGGGATCGACGGTACCGAACATCATCGAGTTGACCCATCCTTGGATGCCGACGTAGTTGAACGGCACGACCTGCATCTGAGTGCAAATCTGGTTGTCCACCCCGCCGAAAACGCTTCCGCTGGGATTCACGCACTTGTAGAGATTCAGCGGGATATCGGGCCGGGGCGATCCGTTACCACCGCCCTTAACGAGATCATCGAGTGTCATCACGGCCGGCCCAGAGCACGTCACCTGACCGATCGTATTGTTCGCCGGCTTCGCGGACTGAACGCCCTGACCGGACTGGTTCAGGCTGTTGCACGGGGCGGCGTCGATGTTGTAGCCAAGGAACGCATACAGCACCATGTTGTTCAGGCTGTTGGGGTCCGATGGGTTGTCGCTGCTCCCGTCGACGTTCGGCAAGCCAGCCATGCCCATGATCGACGATGCGCCTGACGCAACGACTTTCTTCACGAGTGCGTTGCCCGCTTTGGGGTTGTTGGACGACTGATTCTTGAAATAGGAGTTGGCGTCCGACAGGTAGTTCTTCAGGCCACCCATCACGTCGGTGAACATGTTCGAGTTCGTGCCCCCGGTGTTCCCGTCACCGTTCACCGCGTTGGACAGCGCCTTGTCGATGGGATCGACAATCATGTGCGCCATCTGGCAAGAGTTTTTGGCGAGGTTGTTGAGGTTCTGCAGGAGCGTCTGGAACTCGGTAATCAAGGCATCAAGCGACGGGGAGATCGATTTGATGGCGGCCTTGAACGCGAGCCCTGCGGCGTCCGCTGCCACCTGGCGGAAGATCTGTATCAGCTGCTGGCTGTTGATGAAGCTGAACGACCCACCATAAAGATCGATGCCGCCGCAGCCGGCGTCAATTCGCGGCGGATCGAAGGTCACGAGGTTGACGGACTTGATCGGCGAACGCATGGTGAAGGCGCCCATGAACACGCCAACACGATCCTTAGTGCTCATGGTCCCCGGCGCGGTGCTGTTCGCCATCACCATCGAGCCAAGGTCGGCCAGGATGCCGGCGCTTGCGAAATGAGGCGCGATCGCGAAGGTAGCCGCCAAAAGGAATTTCTTAACGCGCATGGGCGCCTCCTTAGTTCTGGTACTGCTTCAAGAGGTACGGCTGCAGAGTCTCGCGGAACGAGCCCGGCTTGTTGGGGTCCAGCCGAAGCCGGTTCATGTCCTGCGTCGTCGCCACCCCACGGTCCCATACGTTGAGATCCCGCATCACGTCGACGCTAAGCAGCTTCGTGTCATGACCCGCGAACGCAATTTGCTTCACGAGCTCGTCCATGGCGTAGAACCCTTGGGAGACGACCAAATACTGGTTTGGATCGTCCGCCCCGACATATGCGCGAGGCCGCGGCACGAACACGACGGAGGGCGTGAGCTTCAGGCCGAGCTTGCGAAAGAGACCGTTGTCGGGGAGAAGCGGCCCTTTGAATCCCTTCGGCCTCGAGCCGTCGAGTGAGACGACGAGGTACTCAATGTTGTGGGCCTGCTTCAGCATGTCGAGTACCGGAAGCTGCATCGCGCAAAACCGACAAGTACTGTCGACGAACGCGACGAGCCCGCCGACGTGTGCGAGTTCGTCAACCGCCTTCTGCTGCGCCTGATAGTCCGCGTTGCGAACTGACAGCGCGCCAGTCGATGCATAGGGCACGCGATTGTTCTCGTCGAGCAAGGGGTCTTGCCGGAGCACACGAGCGACGCCCTGCGAGAAGCGTTGAGCTTTGTCGAGGATGATGCGCTTCGTGTACATGTAGGCCGAGATGTTCTCGTCGGTCGGATCGTTGATCGCTCGCTCCTCGAGCATCGGATAGACCTTTCGGAGAAAGGCGACGTCGACCTTTTGCGAGCCCTTCTCCGTGCTCGGCGCCGGCGACGGCGACGATGACTGGGTTCGGGCCGGTGTCGACGCGGGGACGGGGGCAGCGGGAACGACGTACGGTTGGTAATTGACGAACGCGTCGCCATACGCGTCGCCGCGCGAAGGGGCGGCCGCCGGCGACGCGACGGCATGCATCGTGATTGGCGTCAGCGCGAGCACAAGCCACCGACGGAGCGCGCGAGCGCGAGCCGTTTCAGAATAAGCGGAATGCATAGCCGGATACCTTCGATGCGTCGAGATAGCCCCAGTACCTGGAGTCGTTGGAATTCGGATGCACGCCGATCATGAAGTAAACATTGGGCGGGATTACCTCGTCTCGCTCGAACGCCTTGACGCTGCGCTTGTAGTACTGTGCGAGCGGGAAGCCCTTCGCAACCTGCTTTCCGTTGATGAACACGCCTTCGTCGCGAATCGTGAGGCGATCGCCTGGCGTGCCGGCAACCATCTTGAGGATGTACTGCTCTTTGAACCCAGCGAGCGCACCTTCAGGCCGCCAAAACAGCAGATCGCCGTCGTGCACGACACCGGGCTGGCGGTGGATCATCATCGCGAGATGCATGTCCGGCAGGCATCGCTCGCTTTGCGGATCGAAGCCGAACGTGATCGGCGGCTCGATCCAGAAGAACAGGACCAGTACCAGGATCGCGAAAAAAAACGCGGCGAACTTGCCGCGTTCACCTGGACGCGGAGTGTCCGCGTCGAGCATCTTGACGGTAGACATCACTTCGCTCCCTCAGTCGTGAGCGACGAGGCCGCGACGGCAGGCGCGGTGACGGTGGAGGGATGCTGGGCGGGCAGCTGGGCGGCCGCACGCAGGTCGTTGGTGATATCCAGTGTGTCTGCCGGCAATGCCGTGACGGTCATCTCCCCCTGATCATTCCGGCTGGTGTCGACAATGACAAAGCCCTGGGTGAGATAGCGTTGGATCACGCTGTTGATCGGGTCTGCGATGAGCGCCTTCATCTGCGTCGGAGTAGCAGTCGGATGGCTTAGGGCCGCCTCAAGGACGACGGCCCCCTTTTCTGCGATCGCGACCCGTGGGGCCGGCTTTGCGGTCTGGTGGCCGGCTTGATAGCCAATCGTGTAGACCGCGAACGAAAGAAGACATGCGACCGAGTAAGGGATCTTTCCGCCAGTCAGGAATCCTCTCATTTTTCCAGCTCCTTCAACTCCGTCATAATTTCGCGGAACGTCAATCCGTCGTGATTCGTGCACATTTCGAGGAAACTTCGCATCCATTCTTTGCGTCTCGCCTTCTTGTCTCCCATCACCTTTGTGACGGCTTCAATCGCGTCGACGCCTTCGTCCATCATCCGAAGGACATCGCCACGTTCGGCCCCCTCTGAGCTGAACAGCGCGTTCGTGAACTTGTCGACATATAGGCGCACCACCTCGTATGTGTCCTTGCCCATGATCAGAATCTCGCTCCAGAAGTGCTTTCTGGACTCGACGCTTTTCAGCAGCTTGTGGAAGTACGGATCGTCGGCAAAGGACGTGATGATCTTTTGATCGATCAAGGCGGTTATTTCCTCGGGCTTCTGGGCCATGATCATCTTCCAGGCAGACTGGCGGAGGATGACCTCGCCGGCCTTGAAACTTGCGAGCTTGAGAAGCGATTGCACAATTACCCATACGGAGACGGCGTCCTTGCGCCCTTTCAGGTAGAGCCCTTCAAAGGCTGACGCAGCTGACTCGACATCGAAGAGATCCTGTGCCTCATCAACGTAGATGCGCTTCCTTCCGGCGATGGCCTTGTTTCGAGTAATCAGTGTGTTGATGCAGCAGAACAACACCACACGTTTGAGGTGCTTGTCATCGCCGAGACCGGAGAGCTCGAAAACCGTGAACTGGGAGCGTGGATTGAGCGTGCTTTGGCCGCGAAAGTACGGTCCCCGAGTTGGCGAATCGACGAAGGCTCGAAGGCGTGGAATCAGATTGGCCGCCGCGACGTGCACCTGGTTCTGGATTTGGTTTTCGGCGGCCGACGAGACGATCGTTTCGAGGCAGGAAATGACGGTGAACACCTCCGCCTTGTCCGCTTTCTGACCCCACGCTGCCTTGACCGCTTCGCTCAGCGCGATGCGCGCAGCGGGGTCCGGGTCCTCTTCGTCGTAGGCCATCAACATGAGCAACGACGTGATGGTCTCTTGTTGTTCGTCGAACTCCTCGTCGGTCAGGTGTGAGAACGGAGTGAGCGACGGTCGCCATCCCTTGGAGCCCCCGAACTCGTTGTACTCGCCACCAACGGCTGCGCAGAACTTCATGCTGCTGCGCCCGTTGTCGAGCAAGACGATGTGGTCGCCTTCCGCAAGCTCCGCGACGATCCTCGCCTGAAGGCTAAAAGATTTGCCGGCGCCAGACTCGGCGGCCATCACGCCGTTGAAGTTCGAGTTGCTGACGTAGGAGTCGAAGTAGTGCATCGTCCCGCGACGGGTCGGATACGCCATCCCTGTCGACGCGAAGTCTGGGGTCACGTTGCCAAGGTAGTCGCCGTAGACAGGCAGCAATGAGCCTACTTCTGAGCTTGCCATCGGAGCTTCGCCGGCGATCTCGTCAGCGATTGTTGTCGAAAAGTTCAGCGGAAGCGATTGCGCAAGACGCACCAAACCAGTCCCGACGACGTCGCGGCCGTCGAAGCCAAGCTTGTCCAACGTGCCCTTAACTGAGGCGCCCGCGCGAATCGCGGCCTCGCGGGAGCGAGCGAACAGGAAGGCATTTGTCGAGACATGAACGAACTTCGTCCCGTCCTCGGCGCACTGTCTCTTGATTTCCTGAAGGTCAGCGAGAACGCGTTGTGTGTCTTCCACCCCGAGTTTGATCGGGAGTGGCTGATGCGTTTGTCGGGAGCGAATCGCGCTCTCTACGCGGGTCCATTCCCTGCGCTGATTGGCGACCCGGACCGTCGTGGTGATCATGTACGGTCCGTCAATTCTTTGTCCGCCGCCTTCTCGAACACTTCCCTTGTTGAAAGGCGCACCGCTGACCAGATTCATCATTCCGTGGAACGGCTCCTCCGGATAGCTCTTGACGGTGACGGTCGTGCAGAACGTGTCGTCGTTGATGACGCCGACGCGAGGATCCCGGAAGTCGAAGGTCTGGTCAGGGCCGAAGATTTGATAGCGAAGATCCAGAGTCTCATCGAGTACCGGTATCGTCGCAGGCTGATAGATGTTGGTGATCTGCCGGTAGACGCCGACCAGCTGATTGATGTTGATTTGTTCGACGTCATGGAATCCGCAGCCCCGAAGGCTCGTGAAAAACTCTTGCTGCAGGCTCGACGAACTTTCGATGGCATCGTCATCGGCCTTTCGATGAGGTACTGCCAACGAGATATAGACGGTTCGCTTGTTGATGCCCGGCAGGTCGGGCAATTCACCGCTGCTGAGTCCGCGCCGATAGAGTGCAGCTTGGCGACGCACCAGATCTTGGACAACGTGGCCGCCGAGCGCTTTGCCCTTGAGATACGCTTCCGGCGCGTCATGGTCGGGATAAACGAGCAGGCTCACCTGGATCACCGAGTGATCGGGCACGGCCTTGAATACGTTCTGGACAACGGTGCTGAACTCGCCCCCGCCACCTGAAAGCGGGCTCATCCGGTATACGGCACCAACGAAGGGCCGTTCGGGGCCCGGTGCCTTCGCGATCACGAGATCGGTATCGGACGTGTACGTCTCGAGGTTGATCAGATTGCTCGCCGGTGATCTGCGGACTTTCGGGGTGATGGCGGTCAAGGTGGACTCTCTTTCTGCTTGGGCGGGATGGGGCGCGCGTAGCGCGCGCCCCGGACCTCAACGGGGCGGTTTGCTTAATGCGCGAGGCCGAAGTCGGTCGCGGTGTTGCTCGACGTCGGTGCCGGGCCGTTTGCCGTCGCGACCGTCTGGACAATGCTCGGGCCGATCAGGGCGGTCGCGAGAATGCCCAGCACGACTGCCAGGTTCCGATAGCCTTGACCGTGTGCCAGTTGCCAGATCGTCACGAGCAGAACGAGCAGGATTGCGAACATCACGTACGTGCTGGCCAACATCTCCTTGATCGTGGTCTGAATCGCGTCCCAGGCGCTGCCAGTGAGGGCGGTACCGCCGTTCAATGCACCGATCGAGATGAGCATGACGCCCATCGCGACGACCATCACCATCGCCGGTTTGGACGACCAAGTGGGTGCGGCGGTCATTGTCGAAGCTGCTTTCTGTTTCATTGGTTTCCTCGTTTTACTGTGGCATGGACATTGGCATCGAAATGCCAGCGGGGTTTTCACCACCCGACGGCGAACCGCCGGGTTGAATGAAATCGGTGGTCGCGGGCGTCGGTGCACTCGGCGCGCTTTGCGCGGAAGCAACGGCGGCCGCGGATGCATCTTGTGCGGCGTCGGCAACCTTGTGGGGGTAGGCACCGCCCGCCGCACGACTCGGGTTGCCGCCGTCAAAGCCGGACCAGCGTGACGGTGTGATTTCCTTGAGCACGGTGAGGTTGCTGGTCCACATGTCGTTTTCGTCGACGAATCGCTTGATCCAGGTGCGCTGGATCACCGGCCCCATACGGACCGGCATGTCGGGTTGGGCCGCCGTGGGCAGAGCTGCTGCGCCCTGCGATGTAGTGCCGCCAGAACCGAGCTGAACCGGTTGTCCGGCGCCCGTGAGCAGCGGCGGGACGGTAAGGTCCGGCCGGCTCGGCGGGGCGATATCGGTGGCCTTGTCGTATTCGCTGAATTTCAGCGCTGTATCAAAGCGGCTGTCAGGGAGGCGTCCGTTGGTGGAGGCCTCCACTGCGCGGAAGCTGTGGCAATAGATGCTGGTGGGGTCTTGCTTCCGATTGCAGTCGTACGTGTTGCTTCCAATCGGGTTGAACGCTGACGAGCAAGCCGCAAGCGAGACGGTGATGGCCGGCAGCATGACCGAGCCGAAGAGTCTAAGGTGGCGGTTCATCATTGTTCCTTGGGAGGCGTCGTACGCTTCAGGGTGAGCGCTTGCTTGAGAATCCATGTCACTCGCGTGCCCGCCGTCACTTCGATGACCGGGAACGTTTCCTTTGCGAAGTTGAGGTAGAACTGCGAGAGCTCGGTTGCAGCCTTGTTCACGCCCGTGCCCACAGAGGTCCCGAGCAGAAAGCTCGGACTGGGATAGGTATAGGCGCCGGTC
This sequence comes from Burkholderia sp. Bp9015, assembly GCF_003853505.1. Lineage (NCBI taxonomy): Bacteria > Pseudomonadati > Pseudomonadota > Betaproteobacteria > Burkholderiales > Burkholderiaceae > Burkholderia > Burkholderia sp. Bp9015. The sequence goes on along the minus strand of NZ_QTPZ01000042.1, from coordinate 48,736 downwards.
GTGCCGCTTCCGACGTTGCTGTTGTAGCTGGAGACAGCAGTGGGTGCGAGCGCCGACCCGAGACCCGCTGCCATACCCGTTAGTGCTGCCTGCATCAGCATGGAGCCTTGCTTGTTGACGACTTTCCCTGCGAGGCCGAGGTTGCCGTCGACGTCGAGGCCATATGCCTTGATTTCGCCCTCGTAGATTTCCCCGTTCTTGAAGATGCAGCTGATCTTGTCCGAGATCGTGTATGCACGCTCGGCTGAAAGGACGGCCGTCGCGGAGCCACCAATGAAGCAGTTCTCGAGATCGGACGCCTTCCAGGAGTTCGGCATGATCGTCGCTCCCTTGACACGCGATACGAACGGCGCGCCGACGTCGATCGCCGCGGTCACTGAGCCAGCGGCGCCGCCGTTCGATCCGCTTTGGCGGGCATTGAAGCCGGACAGCATGACGGCCTCGATCCCGGAGTAGATCGGAAAGGTGGGGGCCGGGCGGGAGTCCGCCGCGCTTGCCTTCGTCGGGGCAGGTTTGTCGATGACGAGCGTCGGGCGCACCGGTGCGGGGGGCGCGGAGGGCAACGGCGGAGCCACGCCGTTGGGGTCACCGATCGGCGCTGCATTGCCGTTCGCCGCCTTCGTCGCGTGGTTGCCAGGTTGGTCGAAGCTCACGGCGTCCGGCAGATCCTTTCCCAAGGCAGTAGCGGCCTGGTTGTCCGCTGCTGACCCGCCAGAAGCGGGGACCGGCGTGCTCGCCGGCGTCCACGACGTGGTGAGGTTGGCACCAACCGGTGCGCCACCGGTTTTCCCGTCGCCCATTGTCTTCTTCAAATCGCCGACCATTTCTTTGAGCGCCGCGACCTGAGCGGCCATGTCCTCGAGCCCTTGATTCCGGCTCGATGTCGGCAGAATGCCCACGGCCCCAGCGAACCCCGCAGCCGGCGCCGCGGGCTGTCCCGGTTGAGCTGCAGCGACCGGGGCGGGAATTTGCTGTCCCGGAAGCGCAGCTACCGGCGCGTCGGCCTTCGGCTCGCGGGTGAAATGCTGGTACAGAATGAAGGCAGTCCCGGTGACGGCGACGGTGATCAGCAGGTAGCGGAATTTGGGCTCCATGTCCCGCCATTCCTGCACACGATCGTCCAACCATTTAATTTGAATCGCCATTACCGTTCCTCACGCTTGCGCGCCATCACAATCACCAGCGTCTTTTCGCCGGGCATCAGGACGGGTTTCGGGAAAATCGAAACGGCGATGACTTCCGGCCCGTCGAATTCTTCTTCGCGAAGCACGACCCGACTTTGGGTCGGATTGCGCACCGTATAGACGTAGAGATCACCTTCCTGGCTGCTGTAGCGTGTATCGACCGTTGCGGAAAGACCGTTCATAGCGATCGGCGGCAACTGGATGTCGACCTGTGAGAACCCGTCCGGCGCCTTGCCCAAGGCGATCGCTGCCATGAGATCCTGGATATGGGACGTGTATTCGCTGCTGGTGGACGTCTTCGGCCGACGGCCGGACACGATGCCGGTGTCGTCGGTAACGATGATTGTTTGTGCGGGGATCTTCTTCGGAACGATGTCGAGCCCGAGCGACGAGCCACCATCGGGCGGCTCGACGTACAAATGGCGAGCCTGCGCGTCCGGATTCGTCCAGTAGACGTACACGTTGTTGCTCGACTCGCGCTTGTCGACCTGCACGTCGCTCGTGCGCACGATGTACGGATTCTTGAACGGCAGCAAAATCCGGTTCGGCTCGTCGGCGCTCAGATAGACCGTTTTGTTACCCGTGTTCGTCCACGAGATTTTTTGCCCATTCGAGGGATCCGGAACGCCGATCCCTTCACCCGGTACGGTCAGCACGCCGGGCAAGACTATTTCCTTCGCAGCAGTGTTCTTGAGCGCGATCGCCGGATCGACTTTCAGCGGGTCACGAGTCCGCTTGTTGTGGGTGCGAGGCTTGGACTTCTTCACCGGCGACGCAGCGGTAGTCTGGGCATCGGACGCGGCGACTGTTCCGAAGTCAACGGAAGGTGGTGCGCTGTCTGCAAGCGCGACCGTCGACAAAGTCGATCCGAGATAGACCGCCAAACAGGCGGAGAGGTAGCGGGTTTTCATCGGTATCACTTCTTCTGTTGGGCTTTAATCCAATCGGAGTTGTGTGCTTTGTCGCCGGGGTAGGCGATCACGTCGACCATGGTCATCCGATAGTTGCCGAATCGGACGGGATATTCGAAGACCCACGGCTCGCCGGTGTCTCGTGCTGCGTTGACGGTATGGACATCGCCTTGCACGAACACACGTCCAAGCTTTTCGTCCGCATCGAACCGCTTCAGCACGAAGTAGTAGCTTCCGAGCTCGCGCTGCGCTTTGAGCGTTTCAATCTTCTGGTCGATCGCCAAGCTGACCTTGGTATAGGCCTCCGGCGAAAGGAACGGCTGAATGAATCGCTTGGTCGATTCACCGTTGCTGGGGTTTACGGAGGCCAGGGCGTTGGTGACGGCGAACGCGTACGCCTGCATCGCGCCAACGTCCATACCGTTGCGTTCGATCTTTGCGCCGTCCGGCATACCCGGGACCTGCATCTGGAGGATGACAGTCTGAAAGACAACCTTCACGGCGAGTAGAAGAAGGGCAACGCCGAGGCAGGCGACCCCGATCGACAGGTAGCGATTGAGCTGCTTGTATTCGGCAACCGACTTATCTCTTGCTGTTCTATTCATGGGAGCCTTCCTCTTCCTTCAAATGACGGCGCAGAACTGCGTCGACCAGCAGCTTGGATCGCGGGTTGATCACGGTCGCGTCGCCGATATACAGCGTTCGCTGAGATTTGAATCCCCTCTTCCCGTACCTGGCCAACCCAAACCGGTACAGAAACGCTCGAACAAATCCGTCAAGCTTCGCGCTCCGCCACTCGATGTACTTCTTGTTGATGTGATAGCCGGCGAATGGGATGCCGAGATAGGCGAACGTCCCGAGAAACTTGCCCGCGACAAATGCGACGAGCACGGAGACGATCAGGATGTAGGTGTCTTTGAACTGGACACCGAGAAACGCAGCGTCGGCGCCACCGTATCTGGGGATGCGGAACTTAATCGACATGACGGCTCCCTCTGTCCCAACAGATCAGATGCTTTTGCCATTCGGGAGACGTAGCGAATTCGCGCGTCGGAACGCAGGTCTTTTCGCCGACCACAATCACCTTCGGCCAGTTCAAGCTCGGGCGCGATGCACGCTTCGCGTGGTGCCCGGCGCGCCGGGCGCGTTGCGCACGCTTCGCTTGCTCGGCCGCGACCATCGCCTCGCGGGTGTTCCACAGCGCGGCCTCTTCCTTCTCGCTGAATAGGTCGTAGTTCGGCCGGGGGGCTTTCCCAAGCATGAAGCGCTGCGGCCGTCGGCCATCGTCCGGGATGTCCTTCGAATATACGTAGTCCCCGCCTTGTGGCGATTCGATAACAGCGCCGCCTTCGACATATGGCGCGTGCGGTGCGAACGCAACGCCGTTGGTCGACGGCAGTGCGTGCACCGAAGACGCGACGAGTGACGCGAGCGCGAGGACGAAAATAGATGTCTTCATGCCTAAATTTTAATCAGTAGAAGAAGGGGAGACAATTAATATTTGCTCCCGTAGGCGGAGTAGTACAACTTCGACGCGTAGTCTCGTGCCGACGGGAGCTTCGACGTCTGCGCGAAGAACTTGAGCGCCTGCGAGAGACTCATCTCGCCGGCGACCTTCGAGAACTCGCCGGGGTCTTCGCTGCTTCCGTGTGCGACCACGAAAGACGGTGCCGCTCGTACTCCATACCGGCGCGTGAGGACCGGGTCGACGATCCAGCGTGCCGGTTGCTTGCCGCAGCAAGCCCGATTGATCTCGGCCGCATACTGCTGCGTGCTAGTCAGTGTTGACTCCCCTCCCCCAAACCCGGTCAGCACGACCACGGCACGGGCCTGGCTGGCTTCTCGTGCGAGTTCGATCACCGATTGCAGGGGCATGCGCGTCGAGACGAATACGTAGGTATTCCACGGCGCGGCGATCGTCTCGCTGAGCGAGGGCTCGGCTTGAGCGGCCGCGGCGGCGAAGAACGTGAGCGCGATCAGCGATCGATTCATGACTTTCTCCATTACTGAATGGTCTTCGTCGCGCAACAGTCCTTGCGCTGGAAGATGATGTAGCCGTACTCCTTGTCCTGAGGACGAGCGGCGCCAATCTCTTGGAAGGCCAGAGGCCGGCCGATCGGCGTGCACTTGTTGTCGGGGAACGGGAAGACACGGTTCGTCTTGTACTGGCGCTTGTCCATCACAAGCTGTGGGATGCCGAGTGCGCCACACGATTGAAGCGCGTCGTTGCCGGCTGTCGCCTGCGCCGCGCCCGCGGCATGCAACTTGGCGAAAAGACGCGCGATCATCAGATGCGAGACCTGTTCGGGCGTGTTGGCGATGGCCACGTTGCCGTTGAGCGGGTACATCGGTCCCCATGCACCCGCGACCCAGAACAGGATTTCCAACGGGAAGCCGAATGTCGCCGAGATCGCGTCAGGAAGTTCGGCGGCGATGCTCGGGATGCCAGCGAAGGGATAGGCGTACGGCGTGAGCATCAAAGAGAGGGCATCGTCGTTCCATGTCGGATCGGCCCAGCTCAGGAACGGAACATCGAACGCCCGGTTGTCCAGGCACGGGTTGTTCACGACTACGCCAAGCGCCGACATGATCGGGTTGACGTATTCGTTGACCTGCATGAACGCGGCCTTCCGCTTTCCGCCAATCGCGGCGTTCGTTGTCGTTTGGGCGCCGTATTCCGCGGCGTTGTAGGGCGTCTTGATATCGATGCCGCCCAAAAGGGGCATGCATCCCGGCTTCGTCGTCGTGTCGACCATATAGCGTGGCTCCCAGAACGAAACTGGCGTTCCGACGGCCAGGTTGTTTGCGCAGACGCACACCGGAAAGTGACTCGCGCCGGTGTCGTAGTCGTCGCCGGACACGCCCATGTTGATGAACCCGCCCATGATCGAAATCGGGAAGATGCAGTCGTAGCAAACGTCGGTGATGAGGTTCGGGAAGCTGCCGTTGCAGAGCGCTTGGGCGCGGGCACCGCCGGAAAGGGTGAATGCCACCACGGTGGTGGCCAAGAGGTGGAGGAAGCGTTTCAATTTGCACCCTCCATCCCGAACTGCACCGCCAACTTGTCGCCCTGTTGGAAGATCGCGGCCGGCACGGTGTTGATCTGGATGTTGTAGAGCTTGGCGAGCGTGCTGATGATCATTCGGCGCTGGTCGAAATAGAACGGCACGCCGGTACCGCCGTGCCATGGGACGTTTGCGTACCTGACGCGTAGTGCGTAAGGTGAGCCGGCTGTGAGGACGATCTTTAGCCGCTCGGCCTGGCTGCGCCTCACCGCATACTCGACCTGGCGAGCATCGGTGCCGTCGATGAACAGGAGGCCGTTGGTCAACGGCATCACCTTCAGTGGCTCGACGAGCGTGCCGCGCCGGACAATGACCTTGCCGGTCTGGTCGCGGTAGTCCTGGGGAATGATGAACCGTAGATCGCGCATCTCGGTCCGCGCGCCGTAGTTTGTGGCGATGCCGAGCGACGAAGGATTCTTGATGCTCGCGATTGTCCGGTCACGGTAGTTTTTCCAGAATGCATCGAGCTCGCCGCTTTGTTGCTTTCGACGCATGATGTCCTTGATCTGGTCAGCCGCGTCTTGATCGAGGGCGTAGGTCTGCGCCTTCGTACCAAGGTCTTCGGCGTGTGTCGAGGCGACTTGCAGCGCTAGCGCAAGTCCGAGCAGAAGTTTCGGGATATTGGTCATTAGTCCACTACCATCTTCGGGCGAGAGGGAACGGCAGGCGAAGGGGTCGCACGGGTCGCGACCGGCAGAACGGCAATCGGACCCTGGCGGGTTAGGCGCTCGAGAGACGCGCGAACGAGATTCGCGTAGCCGAGCCGGGCACGCTCCTTGTTTGGCGCGATTCCGGCGCCATAGGCGCCGACAGCGCGCCATGTCGGACCGAACATCCTGATCATGTCGGCGAGCACGAACGCTCCCACGTTGATGTTCGTGCAGCCATCGTAGAGATCGTCGCGGTCGATTCCGTACTTCCTGAGCCACTTCAGATGCACCGGCATGATTTGCATCACGCCGATTGCGCCGGATTCGGTATTCGTCACCCACGGTCGGAAGCGGGACTCGACGTGACCGATGGCGCGGAGCAAGTCGACGCTGATATTTCTCCGGCGTGCGGCGTTCTCGAAGCACGCATTCAAGTCGACGGCGTGCGCCGTCGAGCAAGCGAGTAGCAGTACTAAAAGTACAGTCGCAAGTCGGGAGGTCATGTATCGCGCCGGAGAGTGCGCCGCGCAATCGACCGGGTCACGGTGGCGACGCCAAGCGCAACCTCGGCGGCAACTGCAGCGAACACCAGGTAGAAAGCGACGGCGATTACGAGCGGTGCCATCGGTCCGAGATCGCCGGCCGTGAAAATGATGAATGCCGCCGTCGCGAGTAGCGTGAATGCGGTCACGTGGATGCCAGTATGTCGGCCGCGTGCCCCGAGAAATACGAGCATTTTCCGCGCCATGTTATTTCGATGCCGTCAGGTTGGAATGGGACTTCGCGAGCTGGGCCTCGATGCGGGGGGCGGGAACGAGGCCCGGGATCAGGGTGCCGTCCTCGAATACCAGCGCGGGAGTGCCGGCAATGTTCCATTGGCGGCCGAATTCCAGATTGCGCGCGAGTGGGTTGTCGCAGGTCGGGCGCGTCGGTTGATTGTGCTTGCGAAGGTAGTCCTGCCAAGCGTCCAGCAATTGCGGCTCGCGGGTGACCAACGTCAGGTCCTGGTACGCGCGCCATGCAGTCGCCCGGTCCTTCTGGCACCAGATGCCTTCCGAGACTTCTGCAGCATTTTGATGGCCGGCGAGCGGGAAGGGAAAGATGTAGACGCTGACGTCGGAGAGTTTCGTCAGTGTGCCCTCGAGCTTACGGCAGTACGGGCAGTCGGGATCGGAGAAGATGAAGAGGCGCCGAGAACCGTTGCCGAACTTGATTGCGTCTTTCAGATTCAGCTGCGTGACATCGACGCGGGGAGGATTGGCGTCGCGAATCGCCTGGGTCAGTGAGCGGTGCTGATTGAGATCGACCACTTCTCCGGAGATAAGTACCGACAGGTCATCCCGCACGAAGAAGACATCGCTTCCCTTGGCGACCGACCAGAAGCCGGGGAACGCGCGCTCGATCTTGGCGCCCTGCGCTGCCGGAAACCGCTTGACGAGCTCTTCGGGGAAGTCAGCGTGTGCCAGCGAGGCGATGCCGGCGAGGGCGAGTGTGAGAGTGAGTTTGGCAAGGCGACGCATGGATCCTCTTTCAATTGTTCGAGCGCTGAATGAGACGGATACGGACCTCGGGCAGCTCAGGTTTGTACTGCACGATGAATTCGAGCAGCGAATTCACGTTCACCCAGCTTCGCGCGCGCTTGCGTTGAGTGAAGAGAACGTGTTCGACGCTCGATCGGACAAAAATGGTGCGGAGGATGAATCCACCCTCCACTTCTTCGATGATGAAATCCTTGATCGTCCCAGCGATCGCGGCTTCCTTCAGGTCTTGCTCAACAATGGCTTTCATTCCCAGCTCCAGTCGTGAATACCGAAATGATACCGAACGGAGCCTGCCGGGCCTGACGGCTCCCCTTCTGGATGACCTTTCTTGGCATCGCGCCGCGCAAGGCAATCGACAGGGAGAGCGCAAAACATCAAAACATCGATATTGAGGTTATGCAAAGTAGTTGTTGAACACAACCCCGCTGTACACGAGAGCCACGACGCTCAGAACCAGGGTGAACTCGATTTCGTAGAGTCCTTTGTGCTTGCGCCAGAAGAGGAAGCCATACAGAAGCATGGAGAGACAGAACAGTTTGAAGGCGGAGACTACTGAGCCGAAGCTGACCCACTGGACGAGCCAGTTGATCATTTTGTTAGCTTCGCCGCGGGTGTGCGGTGCGTTCAGCGTGCTGTGCCAGTCCAAGATCTGGAGTATCGCGACGAAGCCGAGCAGGGTCGGTGTGCGGTATCTCGAGAGGATGGAGGTGCAGTGGTCGATCCTCATGTTTTCCCCGTTCCGGCCTGGTCGGGTTATAAAGTTGTATCAGGCCGCGAGGTGAGTATAATTTAATTCGCACCGTCATGCATCTGTCGCCGTTGCGCTTCGGCAACCGTTGAAAGCGTTCGTTCGAGTGAGTACGCCGAGGGAGTTTCGGTGGCGCAAAGCGTGTGTAGGAGCCGGGAAGCCGTCGCTTGAACCATCGATGCGCCAGGTCGAGCGCCGGCGGAACGGAGAGAAGAAATAGAATCAGCCGGGGTTAATCGATGAAACTGGAAGATATCCGGTACGTGAATTTCGCAGAGCCGGATCGGCAACGCGTGCAGGACCGAGCGATCGATGAAGTGAAGAAGGATCCGGGAAAGTTCTTGGAAGCGTACAAGTCCGACGCGCGGTCATTTGAAGGGCGGTATGTTGCAGCGGATCTGTTCAAGGAAACGTTTTCGGAGTTCAGCGCCTCACGCGAAGCCCGCAATCGTTACAATAATCCCGTCCACAATTCGGCTGCAGTGCTGTCGTCCGCGCTGTTCAGCGAGAACCTCGCGGCACCGCGGGTAAGTGATCGGGATAAGGTGTATTTCCTGACAGGTTCGCCTGGCGCGGGGAAGACGTCGATGGTCCTCAAGTCTGGCGAATTGCCGCGCGACGCGGTGATGGTGTTTGAGGGCCAGATGTCGAATTTTGAGACGAGCCGCGACAAGATCCAACAGGTCCTTGATGCGGGCTATCAGGCGCATATCATCGTAGTGCATGCCCGCGTCGAGAACGCGCTCGATAACACGCTGCAGCGGTTTTACGAGGAAGGCCGCGGTTCGAGCATTTCCACGATCGCCAACATCGTCGGCAGGCTTCCGGAATCGCTCGAGCAGCTTAACAAGGTCTTCGGCCAGAGCCTGCTTCTCGACGTGGTCGACGTCAGAGACCGCGCGAACCCCGTTCAGCTGCAAGGATTTGAGAACGTCGAAGTACTGAAATCGGAAGGCAACTATGAGCACATCCAACAACGACTCCAACAACGTGTCGAAGACCAACGCGAATTCGGACGAATCGACGAAGACGCCTATCGACAAGCCCTCGGACTCGCGCCGCGAGATCGCATCGGAATGGATCAAGCGGGGCATGAACGGGATCAAGGAGATGCACGAGAGCGAGTCGGCGCGGCGGGAAGTGGCGGACAAGCTGTTCTGAACGACTCTCCCTCCCCTGAGCAGAAGGGTCACGTGCCGCCCGGCCTGCGGGTCACCGAATCAGCGAGCCTAGGCCCCGACGTTGTCGTCCAGGGCAAGGTGGTCGATGTTTCGGAGAAGCACGTGCTGGTGCAAACGAGCCGGACCGACGCGGTTCGTTTTGGGAAGGATGAGCTGAGCGGGAATGTCCACCACGGGCAAAACGTACAGCTGAACTTTCAGCCCAACGAGCAGACGCGCAAATCCGAGCACGCACAAGAAATCAAGAGGCCGGCCGTCAACGAGAAAGGTCGCGGGATAGCCGATACCTGATCGACAGGCATTCGCCCGGTCCTGAGCGATCGGGCGATAGCAATACGGGGAAAACATGCTTCGCTTCGAAATCGACGGGAAAACCTACGCGGAAGACGATCCTGGGTTGCAGAGTGCGCTCGGGAAAATTCACGGTACAGCGATTCGCCCGCTCTGCCTTTGCGTCCATCCGCGGCCCGGCATTCCGATGTACGTCTCAAAGGTGCAGGGACAATACCTGATCAAGCGAATGCCCGACTCGGGTCCGCTGCATTCGACCGATCCGAATTGCCCGTCATACGAAGCGCCCGCGCAGCTTAGCGGCCTCGGCGAAGTGATGGGCCACGCGATCAAGGAGGACGTCGACGAGGGGACGACGAGCCTGCGGTTGGATTTTGCGCTGAACAAGATTGCCGGCCGAGCGCCGCCGACGCCGACCGATTCCGAGCAGGACAGCGTCAAAGGCGAAACGTCGAAATTGACCATTCGATCCCTTCTACATTACCTCTGGGATGAGGCTCGCCTGACCCACTGGCACCCCGGTATGGAAGGGCGGCGTAGCTGGGCGACTGTCCACAAGTACCTGTTGCTGGCGGCGCAAGGGAAGTTCACGAAGGGGATGCATTTGCCGTCCACTTTGTACGTGCCCGAACCGTTCTACGTCCCTCGGAAGCACGAGATCGAGCAGCGGCGCAGCGCGCTGCTGGCCGCCGCGGAGAGGGGCCGCGCCGGGCAGAAGCTGTTCATCGCGATCGGCGAGGTCAAGGCAGTGACTGCAGCCAGGTATGGACACAAGATCGAACTCAAGCATGCGCCGGGGTTCTTTTTCATGATGAGCGCCGACCTGAACAAGCGCCTGAAGGTGTTCGAGGCGGAGAAAAGTCTCTGGAATGCGTATCCCGATATTCACCTGATCATGATCGCGACATTCTCTGTCGACAGCGCGGGGGTCGCCGAGCTCGAGGAGATGGCGCTGATGGTCGTGAACGAACAGTGGATTCCGTTTTCGACCGTCGAGGAGAAGGGGTTTCTCGAAACGCTGGTCGCTGGCCGCCGGAGATTCGCGAAGGGCCTGCGCTACAATCTGCCCTCGACGCGTCCGTTGGCGTCCGTGATCCTTAACGACACGGAGGAGAAGCATACGGCCGTGTATTTGGTCCCAGGAAACGCGTCTGAGGCGTACAAAGTCGCGCTTGCAGAGCTGTTGGAGGATCGGCGGATGAATCATCTGCAGTGGGCGTCAGGCAACGCGATGCCGACTCTGCCACCTCCGGTTGCTCGCACCGTGCCAGAAGCGGCCTAACGCGGCCAGGAGCCTTTCGCATGCGAAAGGCTCTTTCCTTGGTTGTTGCATCCGCGAGCGCTCACCACCTCCCCTTCCTCAATGTTGCTCACGTCTGTGCTGCATTCGCCAGCTGCGCGCGCCGTGATGCTCTACCTGTTGCCGTCGATCGCCGGTGCCGCAGTTCTTCAGCGGTTCGCGCGCGGCGGTGCTCTTTCCGCCTTACTTTGCCTGCCGGCGACGATCGCGCACGAGCTCCTGCACTTTGTGGTCGGCCACCTCGTGTGTGCCCGCCCGACAAAGCTTTCCGTTTGGCCACATCGAGCACCAGGCGGGGTGTACGTCTATGGGATGGTCGAGTTTGAGAATGTGCGCTGGTGGAATGCCGCGCCCGCGGCGCTGGCACCGATCCTAGGCCTCCCTATTGCAGTGGTAGCAGCGTGGTGGCGGGTCCGAACGTCAATCGGGACAGGTGCTTGGGACTTTTTGATATGGCTCGCAATCGCCCAGGTGCTCGCGGGCTCTCCGCCATCGGGAACTGACTGGCGCCTTGCGGGACGGTCCTGGCCGTTACTCGCGGTAGGCAGTGTTGCAGCGGTCGTCTACTTTTGCTGCTCGATGCTGCTGCAGCGTTGAGGCCGCGCGCGCGGGCTGCCGCCTCAGGGCGGGCTGCGGCGAGTTGGTTAAAGAATGCGACCAACCTGCTGCGTCGGAAGGGACTTTAAGCAATCGAGCCCGCTTCAGAGGTTCGATATCCAGGTTTGCCGATCCGATCCTGTCCGAGCAGTGGCCCCCAAAGTCGCGTCGTGCGGCGTGGGGGCGAATCACAAGTGCCCGTTAGTTTGCGATGCCCGCGGCCTTCAGCTGCTGACCCACCTGTTCAGCGAACATCGCATGCAGTCGCGACGTCGGGTTGAACAGGTCGGCGTACATGTACGACTGGTCGGCGCCGGCGGCAATGTAGGTTTGCGGGGAACAGAAAAGAGCCGAGCCAAAAGCTTGCGGACTGGCTACGCCGGCCTTCGCGGCATTGGCGATCATCGAATCGATGTTGCACGCAGTTCCCGTGTTCCCGACCGCGAACCCTTTCGATTGGTAGCTTGCAAGTACGCCATCTTGCCAGCCGGCCAGGTCGACGACCGTCAGTTTGCTTGCGGGGATACCCAGCGACTGGATGGACTGGGCAACAATCGCGTTGTACACGGTGCTCAGTCCACTGAGCAGCTGCTGCGCGGACGCGCCGGATCGAACGGCATACGGTGTTTGGCCGAGATCCTGCACATTCACCAGCACGACATGCGTTGCGCCTGCTGCAACGATCTGCTGCACGGTGCCGGCGAGCGCCTGCGCGATCGGCGCGAGGGCCGCGGCAGCTTCTTTCTGGACGGCGGTTGCCGGGTCCGTTCCAGCGGCGACGTCGGTGGCGATCGCCATTTGCAGCGCGGGTGCGAGTGCCAGAATGTCGTTCATCCCGCCGTTGACCAGCACAAGTTGGCCGCCATTGAAGCTGCGATGAGCCGTGAGATAGTTCTGCAGCTGTTGAGTGACGGGCGTCGTGGTCGCTTGCGAGTAGTCTGCGTTCGGCGTCCCAGCGGCGGCATGGCCGATACCGATCGGCTCTTGGACACGGGCGCCCCCTTGAGCGTACCCGAGGCCAGTCGCTGCCGTGAGCGGCACGCCGAATCCGCCCTGATATGCCGGGGCCAGCGTACCGCCGTATGTGGCGGCAACCTTCTGCGCCCACACGTCGCCAGGGTTCGTGGTGTACTTGCCCCCGCCGAAGCCGAGGAGAATGTTCGGTGCGTACGTGCCAACGTCGGAAAGTTCGTCGCCGAAGGCGACGACCTGCAGCTTTGCGCTTGCTTGCGAATTGTCGGAAGAGGTGCCAGTCGGTGCCCCGCTGTCGCCGCCACCGCCGCCGCATGCGGCGAGAGTCGACAGGATCGCCGCTGCAGCAACGCTCGCAGTCATGCGCTTGATCGACGTGGTGACGACGGGATTGGTCTCGTTGCGTTTCATTGTTGTGGTTCCTCGTAGTGGTTCTTCGTTTGTCGTTCGCCCGGGGCATGTGCTCGAGATACTCAGCGGCCCGGGACGTTGCCCGTTGGATTAGGCCGGCCGAGCCGGCTGTACCGCTGGGCATGACTTTATTATATCAAAACATCGATTTTGATGTTTTGATTATGGAGCGCTTGCACTCGGAGGTGGCGTGCGTTTCGTCGCCGGCGGAACGCGCTCGGCGATCTCTAAACATCGACCTGCGTCGCGAGTCACTTGTGGTTCGTCGATCCACCATCGACAGCACTCTCACGGCGTAGGCCAGCGCGGTACGCGAGCCATACAATCGTGGCATAGGCGAGCATTGTCGGGCCTAGCCAGTAGTTCTCGCCCATGATTCCCCGCTTGATCGTCCCGTTTGACACGGCGAAGCCGCAAGCCCATGTGGCCCACGTAAGCAGGACATTCGCTGCGCTACCCCCCATCAGCGCAAAGAGATATCGCAAACCTTGGGTCCCGAGGGTCGATCCCGGTCGCGTACGCGCGAGCAAGAGGAAAGCGATGCCGATGCCGGCGACGAAGAAGGCGAGCACGTTGATCTCGCCTTCCATCGTTCCGGCCTTCCACGCAGGTGCGATCGTGAGAAGGCCGATGGCTTCTAGCAAGAAAAGACCGAACGCCGCATACCAGCATTGCCTAGCGGTGGGTCTACGGATCATGGGCGGGGACTCACAGTTCGGCGAATCGGGCTTCCGTGACACCGGAGAGAAGCCGGAAGAACTCAGCGCGGTTCCCGCTCGTCAATTTTTCAGCGGGGGACACGGCACTGAGGGTTCGCGTCGCGTCCGCAGGTGTCTGCGCCGACGTGAACGGGGCTCTCGAGGCGGCGAAGTAGACCTTCCCGCTCGCAACCGCCGCGTCGAGCACATCTCTTACTTCGAGATAGCGAGGTTTGCGCGCCGCGGTCAAGAAGACCCCGTCGAAGACCGTAGCGTTTCCGGAGCTCGAATGCGCCAGTGCGGAAAGCAGCGGCAAGTTCGTGTCGGGGCCGTCGCTTTGCGTGTATGACGCGTCCTTTGACGTCGGACTCGCAAAGAGCGTGACGGTTGCGATATTCGGATCGTTGATCGCGTCGATCAACCCCTGGGCATTTTGCCCGGTGTTCCCGTTGTTCCAGCGAGTTGCGGCCATGTTCGAATGTCCTCGTAGTTCGGAATGTTGTGGGTCTACTGCGTAAATGCATTAAGCGGGCGAGCGGTCGCCGCAGCCCAGGAAGAAAATCAACGCCGCGTCATGCCTCGCCAGAGGCGTTGCAGCGGCGAGGGTCACCCCGGCGAGCCGATACGCTTGGCTCGGGCCGCCAAATACGAGGGAAATCGATGCGGCGAAGCCAACGACGAAGCCGACCGCTGCCGCCACCCTTCCCCACCGAATTGCCGCCGCCCCCAGGTCTGCCAAAAGTTCATAATGTCTTCCGAGAATTGCGGTTGGATGGGTAACTGAATCCTGGTCTACCGATCCGCCGATAGCTGAACATATCGGTTCCATGCTCCACAACTTGAGCCGTTCGATCGGTAGATTTGTAATTTTATTCAGTATTCTGCGTGGTGGGGATGTGACGCGACCGGTGCCGCCAGGTCGGCGCCACGGGGCTACGGTGTCGAGTAACGCTGGCTCAGCGACGTCGACCGGATTGGTCGAACATAGAAAACTGGCGCCGGATGTAGCTGGCGATTGGGACGCGGCCGAGCTCGTCGAGCTCGCAGAAGAAATAGACGGCCGCGTGCATTATCGAAAGCAGCACGGGAGTCAGAAGTAATGCATCGAGATGCCCCCCACCGCCGATTCGCGCGACACCCACGGCCCGGCAAGTGAGTGCACCGTACACGTCACCGGGCAATATCGTGATCAGCGTGGCACTGAACACGGCAGCTGCAGGAATCTGTCGACATTGGCCACGGCCGCGGCGCAGCCAGGTCACGAAGCAAAGGAGATAGATGCCTGGCACGACGTGCACGGCTTTGCTGTCGCAGAAGGAAAATGTCGCGGAGATCGCAAGGGAGCCGGCGAACAGCAACCAGGTCCATACGTCGAGTGACCTTAGCAGTCGCGGGAGATATCCGATTGCGAGCGCGAGGGGAAGACACGCCCCTATGAGGTCGAGGGAAATGGCGTTCATGCGCGGTTGATTCGCGACGCGAAGGCGCGCACGAGGGGCTTATTTGCGGGCGGAATCGTCACGCTGTCGGGTCTAACGCTCGATTCGCCCGAGTTTCACGAGGCGTGACTTAATTGCTCCGGGCGTGCGCCCGTGCTTCCGCGCGAGTTCCTTCGGGGTGACGCCGGCGTCGAAGTCTGCCAGCAAGCGGACGTCCTCTTCCGGCGGCCATGCGTGCCCAGCGTTCGACGGCCTGGGGTTCGCTTCTGCATTCGGCTGGCCAGGTGCAGCTGTCGTGCGAAGGGCGTTTGCTGCTTCGAACAGCGCACGAATTACCGCCGGATCGTTGAGCGGCCCGTGCTCGGACAGAATCTCACCGGTGAGCGGATCAATACCCTTCGCGAGACATTCGACGATTTCGAGGGCGGTCATGGTGCCAAGTTGGTTCATACTGATTGGCCGCAGCACTGTGCCGCGGCCGTGTTGGACGGGAATTACAGCGAGGGAGCCTGTTTCGCCTTGAAATGCGCTTCCGCTCGACGGCCAACGATCATCGCGAGCGCGACGCCGATCGCCAATACGACGCCAGCTCGAGCGAGATTATAGGGAGTCGCTGTTGTCGACCAGCCAAGCGTGCGATTGAAGATGAGGTCGCAGGCGATCCCCCAAATAACGAAGAAGGCGATTGCGCGACGAAGTCCGTATCGGGAGGCCTTGATGTCGAGCGGATTTCGAGATTTTTTGAGTATCAATTTGGATCTCCTTAGGTGACGGGGCTGTTCCCCCGATGACTGATCTTTCACATTCTGGTGCCGCTTAGACCCGACCCGATCGGGGCATGCCGCTCACGCCTTTCCGCGCGTGGATGCGCGGCTGCGAGGTTGGCCGAAGACGCTGATCAACATGCATAGAGCGATCGAGGTGACCGACACAACGATCACGAAGGAATCGGACATGAAGATGTTCGCAATATCCGCTAGTGCAGGGTTTGGCGCCGAGAGAAAGGCGGTACTTCCGGAAATCGAGGTCAGCATGCGTGGCACGACAAGCATGAGGATGCAGCAGACGCCCTGAAGTTTGGCATGTTCATCCGCCGTGATTGCGACGACCGTGAGCATGACAAGGGCCACCAACGGCAAACCGAGAGCCAGCGGCATGTCGGCCACCAGGGCGAGGAGGCATAGAAGGAGGGTCATCCCCGCTGCGACGTATTGCATATCCCGTTCTCTCAGGTCGGCTATCGGCCGACGTCCGATGCATCTGCGTGCGATTTTGGTCTCGGGTCAGTTCACGTTTGAAGACGTGATTGCCATCTCGTTTTTCGACATTCGCCAAATATAGTACCGCAGCGGTACTATGTCAATGAATCGACGATGGTACCAATGACGTCCAGCGGAAGAACAACGCCGCGCGCCGTCAGTTCGGCAGGCAAGACGCGCAGCATCATGTAGCGTCGGACGGAAACAGGGATGCGTTCTAGCGAGTATCCCGATTCGGCCATCTTGGCAGGCCAGTTGTGTCGATACGCAGTGCCACATGCCTCATTGATCTCCGCCAATGTTTGCTTGAGCGGCTTGCCAGCGGCCGCCTCGATTGCGAGCCAGCGCTGGAAGAGACCTAGGGTGTGTTCGGCTAGTACCATACCGGGACTATACCATTCCACATCGACTTCATTGCTCCGTCGGACGTTTGCACTCTTCGGCTACGCGGCGTGCACCTGCCCTGCCGACGACGTTACGAGCGTCAGCCGGCGCTCGTCAATCGCCGATGCCGCGAGTTCGGCCGGGCTGCGCGATGCATCGCAGACGTCGTCAAGAAATTGCCGACGTAGTTCCATTGCGCGCTTTTGAGAGCAGTGCAGGAATTCACGGATTTCTTTGACGGTAGGCCGCAGGCGCTCTAGCGCGATAGCGTGCGTGATCTTCACGAGGTCCTGGTCGGTCTCGGGAGTTGGCGCGAAGGTAGAGGCTTCGACATTGTCGCGGGTCGGGGCGATGTCGGCTGGGGTCAGCTGATCACCCAAGAGCAATTCCGAGTGGGTGGCGACCGTTGCCGTCTGCCCGGCGAGGCCGGCCAATTCGATCGTCCGGTTCGCATCGGCACGTGCTTCATTCAGGGTGGAGCTGGCCGAACTGGCGAGCGCCAGCATCCAGCCCAGGCAAGCCACGCATTCGAGCAGTCCCCCGAAGGTGATCGCGATGGCGAGGTCGATGGAGTCCCGTGAAATTCCCAGCGCGTCAGCGGCGCGCGCGGAAACCGGATCCAGCCGAGCGCGCTCTACGCGCAGGCGCACCGCTTCGGTTGATGCGCGAACTCGATCGGCCGCATCTTGATTCCGCCGCGCCTCCTCCGCCTCGACGTCGAGTGCAGCCAGTTGAACGGACAAGGATTCGCGCCGGGCCTCCAACAAGCGGCAGGAGGTCGCGCAACGCGTCGCTCGGGCCGCGATAAGGGCTTGCTTGACGCGTGCCTGGTCGGCCGCGACCGCGGCCGGTGTTCGTCCGTGAGGAACCTGCTGTTGAGGTGTCGGGAGTGAGCTTTGCACGGTGGCAGCTCGAACGTCCCCTGCGTGGCCTTGTGCGGTCAGGAAAAAAGTGGCGTGGCCATAACCGGTGCTCAACATGCAAACGGCCCAGACCGTCATCGCGGCGATGCGTACCTTGGGAGGACTCTGACGGATCACTGCGGGGATCAGGTGGGCTCCGAGCAAGAGCACAACGCCGACTGCCGCCCACGCGATTTGTTCGTTGATTCGGCCGCCACGCTCGATGCCGGCGACAACGGTGATCCAGGTTGAGGTGCCGGTGGCCAGCGCCGCAAGCAATAGCCCAAGAATTTTCGACGAACGAGAAATGACCTTAGGCGATGTCGCGCCCGGTGCGATGCTTCGCATTGAATGTGGCCTCTTTGGTTTGGGTTCAGCCCGTTCCCCATCGCCAAATGGGGTGAGCGGGCGCAAGGCAGGGTTGGCGAACCGGAACCAAAGAAACCG
This sequence comes from Burkholderia sp. Bp9015, assembly GCF_003853505.1. Classification (NCBI taxonomy): domain Bacteria; kingdom Pseudomonadati; phylum Pseudomonadota; class Betaproteobacteria; order Burkholderiales; family Burkholderiaceae; genus Burkholderia; species Burkholderia sp. Bp9015. The sequence goes on along the minus strand of NZ_QTPZ01000042.1, from coordinate 30,756 downwards.
GCAGACCCGAAGGTCTCCCCACCAAGGCCCGCCCATAGAAAACCGGCATGCAGAGGCCATCGGCACAAAAAGAGCCGCGGTTGCGGCTTGTGCGCTTTGATTTCTCGGGTCGCCAAACCCGACGCCTGCTGTTTCAGGCGCTTGTTGAGTATATCTGGCCGAACCGCCGTTTACAAATGCCTCCGAAAAACGCAACTAACGGTCAACGCCTTAGTTCGGTACGGGGTAATCGTCCTTTTCGTGCAAAATCTGGCGGTTTCGCTTGAAAGCCTTGTGTAGCAAGGCTTCACGGCAGCTTCCGACTATCGTCGGCAGTTCCGACCTTGATCTGCGGTAAGCTACCTGCCCGCAATTTCCCATTGCGACCGTGACGGGGAGGCACCTGATGCCAAGCCTGGAATTTCGGTATGTGGGGCAGGATCGCTTGCCCGCACGACTGTCGGAGTTCGACGTCGAGCGTTACTTCGCGCTGAGCGACAGCGACGTGGCCGCGATCAACGAGCATTTCCGGCGCGATCGCCGTGCGGGCGTCGCCATCCAACTCGTTTTTCTCCGGGCCAGCGGCCGCACGCTGGATCATGTCGGGACCCTGCCACGGCAACTGTTGCGATATGTCGGCGAGCGCCTCGGTTTGCCGACACCGTCGATCGCGTCGCTGCGCACGCTGTATCAGCGCTATAAAACGCAATACGACCATCAGGTGTGGGCGTGCGAATACCTTGATCTGACGTCGATGGGCACCGACCAGTGGGCCGGACTCGGAGCGTGGATGCGGCAGGATGCCGCCGAATCACTGACGCTCGACGAACTGGTGCAGCATGCGCATCACTGGCTATATGAGCGGCGGCTTTTGATTCCTGCCGAGCGAACGCTACGGCACCTGGGGCGAGCGATCTGGTCGGAAGCAGAACGCGGCCTGCTCGCGATGATCCAGGCGACCGTCAGCAAGGCCCAACTGGTGCAAGCTGATGCGGTCTTATCCACGCAACATGGTACGTCAGGGATGACCGTGCTCGAATGGCTCAAGACGCCCCCGGCACGGCACAGCCCGTCGACCATTACTGAGACTCTGTCGAAGGTCCGCTTCCTGAAGTCGCTCGGCGCACACACGTGGGATCTGAATGCGGTACCGATCGAAAAACAGCGCGCCTATGCGCTGCGCATTCAGGCTCGGCGGCCTGCCAAGGTTCGTGAACTCAAGGCGTCGACACGCACGATCGAGCTGATCTTCTTCATGCACGTTTCGTTGCTGGAGCTGACCGACGCGCTGTTGTATCAAACGGGACGCCGTGTCTCCGATCTCGTTCGACACGCCTACGATCGGACGACGGTCAAACAGGCGCGGTCCGCTGTCGAGTACCGGCAGCAACTGATCTCGATCAAGACGCTCGTCGACGATGCGAGCCGTTCCGCAGAGGAACGGCTCACGGAGATCGGCAAGCTGCTCGAAGATCTGTCAGACAAGCCGCCGACGAGTCACGCTGCCAGCGTCCGCGAAACGCTGACCGATGATCATCATCGCATCCGAAACCTGCTGGTACCGTTACGCGAACTGGATCTGTCCGGCCGGGTCGCCGAGCCGAGCCTACGGCAGCTCGAACTCCTTGGCACGCTGCGCGAGCGCGGCGCGACCGAACTGCCCGTCGACTGCGAGGTACCGGTGAGCGCAAGCTGGCGGGACCTTGTCGAGGGCGAGGATCGCGTACGCGCGATGCGGGCGCTCGAAGCGTCGGCGATCATGGGGTTACGGAAGGGTTTGCGACGCGGATCGGTTTGGATCAGCCATAGTCTTTCGTTCCGCGCTCGTGATCAATTGCTGATCCCGCCGGCGCAGTGGGATCGCGAGCGCGACCGGCATCTCTCATCGCTTGGCCTCCCCCACAAAGCTGAGCCGTTTCTGGTGGGTCTGTCGAGCCTCCTGAAGGCTGGGCTCGCGGCACTCGAGGAGGCGCGGCAGGCTGGGCGTGTCACGGTCGGAACCGACGGTGCATTGCATCTGTCGGCGCTCGAGGCGACGCCTACCGACGGGATCCCGAGACGCACGCGCGACTTGATGTTCAAGGAAATCGGCACCACGCAGTTGGCCGATCTGCTCATCGAGATGGACGTCCATACCGGCTTCAGTGAAACGCTGCTGGCACGACGCGCGCGTGATGCGAACGAACTAGTCTCTTTGTACGCGGCGCTGATTGCACACGGCACGGATCTCGATGCGAAGAGCGTCGTGGCGATGGTCCCGCAACTCGATTTGCCGCCGATTGCGACGGCGATGCGGGCACTCGAGATGCCTGGTCGTCTGTTGCGTGCGAACGAGCGTGTGGTCGAGTTCCAGCGCACACATCCGATTACCGAACTTTGGGGCACGGGGCGACACGCATCCAGCGATTCCATGAGTCTGGACACGTCGCCGCATCTCTTCTATGCCCGGGTCGATCCGCGGCGCCGAACCCACGCGGTCGGTATCTATACGCATGTGCTGGATCAGCATGGCATCGTCTATAACCAGCCGATCGTGCTGAACGAACGGCAGGCGGGTGTAGCGATCGAAGGTGTATTGCGGCATAACGAAAGCCGCGACGACGGTGGACTGCTTCGGCTCTCGGTCGATACGCACGGGTACACGAGCGTCGGGATGGCCGTGTCCAAGCTGCTCGGCTTCGACCTGTGTCCAGGCCTGCGCAATCTAGCCGAGCGTAAGTTGTATCTGCCGCGCGGATTTGCCGTCTCCGAAGGTTTGGCGCCCGTCGCGGCCCACGACGTTTCGCTCAAAGCCATTCGCGACCGCTGGGACGAACTGCTGCGGCTCGTTGCCTCGATCCAATCGGGCCGTGTCAGCGCGGTGATCGCGCTGCAGCGGTTCGGCAGTGCTGCACAGGGCGACCCGGTGCACCGGGCCGCCGATCAACTCGGCAAGTTGCTGCGCACGCTTTTCCTGTGTGATTACTTCAGCAACGCTGCGTTCCGCCGGGAGCTGCATACGCTGCTGAATCGCGGTGAATCGGTACACCAGCTTCAGCGTGCGATCTACACCGGCCGGGTGGCCCCCGAGCGCGGTCGGCGTCGCGATGAAATGGTCGCCATCTCCGGTTCGTTGACGCTGTTGACGAACCTCGTGATTGCCTGGAACACGCAGCACATGCAGGCGACGGTCGACAACTGGCGCCACAAGGGACGGCAAGTCGACGACGAGTGGTTGCGCAAGATGGGTCCAGCTCATTTTGCGCACGTGAACTTCAGGGGTACGTTGAGCTTTCCGATCGACCAATATGGTGATGTCCTATTGGAAGCCCCGCCCTGGCAACGCGAGACGGCGTCATGACGCGCTTCTGAAAGAACCCGGCAGCGCATCGTATCCACCCGGCGAAGACATCCTGGCGAAACCCGAGCCCAGCACGCGTCGCACAACGCGACAGGATGCCGTCGTTGCGAAATGCCGAATACGTCGTCCGACATGTCAGTAGGTTGTCGACGCAACGGCACACGTGGTCGCACCGCGCCATGTCAGGATTCTTGAGGCGCACCGTCGAACACCGCAGCAGCCGAGATCAGGTTCTGCGTCGCAGCACAGACTGTGGGTGTGCTTGGTACCGCATTCAAATGTTGGCTCCCGCAATCGACTCCCGAACGATCAACTCGACGGGCGTTACTTCATGCCACGAAATGCGCGGCGCTGCAGGATTGACGATTTGGTCCACCAGGATGTCCGCAAGGAGTTCGCCGGAATGCCGAATCGCAACCTCTGTCGCCGACAACTGAGGATCAAACGATGAAGCCTGAATGCCCCGAAGCTTGTCGTCGTGGCCGATCACGGAGACATCTCGACCGATCCGGAGTCCACGGTCCTGCGCTGCGCGATACACGCCTTGAGCAAGAAACACCGACCCGCACAGAAACGCCGTAGGAGCGCGATCCGCAGCAAACATTTCACTCGCGATCGCATGCCCCGACTCCTCGGTCATCGAGACATTGAATTGATAAGCCGGATCAGGCGCTAATCCTTGCTCTTCATATGCCCGCAGAAAGCCTCGAAAACGCGCTGCGGCATAGCTGAATTCGGGCAGCCCGTTCAGCATCACGATCCGTCGGTGCCCCAGGCTGAGCAGCAGCGTTGTCGATTTGAAAAAGACAGCTTCATTGTCGATGTCAACAAAGGCGTAATCCGCGCACGTAGACGCGCGGCCATGTACGACGAACGGTATGCCGAGCGACTTTAGCAGTGGTATCCGTAGATCATCCACCCGGGCGCGGGTAATGATGATTCCGTCGATTGAGCGTGCTGCTGCAAGGCGCCGAATGACCGCCTCCTCACCTTCTTCATCGAACGGGGCAAGCACAAGGTCAAAATGCTGACGATTGAGGGATTCCGTGATACCGGCAAGCACGTCGACGAAATTGGTTTGCGCTAACAGCAGACGCTGCAGCGGAAATACCAGCCCCACGGCGTTCGTTCGCCCCGTTGCCAATCGGCGTGCCGCTTCATTGGGGCGATAGCCGAGCGCTTCGGCGGCTTGAGCCACCCGGTGGCGGGTTTTTGCGCTGATCTGGGTATGGCCTGCCAGAGCGCGGCTCACCGTCGCCTGAGAGACCCCGAGGTGGTTCGCGAGTGTCTTGAGGTCGACTCTTCCTTTGGTCATGGGGGCGTGTACTCGGATTGTCAGTGCATATTGTAATCGCTTTAAACAGTGCGAGCGCTTCCAACCAAGCTTCTCGTCACGCGCATGCGAGCTGCGCCCTGCGCTCGAATTGATCGCGGAGACGTTGCTCCAGGGATTTCCCGTAAATCCTTGATTTTCAACCATTACCCCTCGCAAGCCGATATCGAAGCGCGCGATGCGCCGGCTCGACATGTCGCGCCCTAGAGGAAAGCGCTTTAAATTCACCGTCCGGCGTCTCGCGAAGACCACGTTCTCCAGAAGGGAAAACCCCTATATTCCGGCGGCAAAGTCAGCATTGACAGCCGATCCTCACGGGAACAGTATACGCAAGCGCTTTAAATTTAAAGCGCGATGAAGGCCTGCTAGTGCCCCAGCAGTAGAGCATCAATTGGGGCTCGAGCATGTGCGCCCGTCATATTAGTACTACCAATTGAATCGACCGCGGAATGAGCTGCCGTCTGCACCCGCCAACGGAACCGGTCGAGCTAATCACATTCGGAGACACCGAGATGTACTTACTCAAATCGACTGCGGCAATGGCGACCGCGCTTGCTGCACTGCCTTTGTATGCGCAAAGCAGCGTGACGCTATACGGCGTTGTGGATACAGGCATCGTCTACCAGAGCAGCCAGAGTACGCTCGGCGCAACCTCGGGCGGCCATTCCGCGCTTAAGTTTGCATCGGGAATCTGGAACGGCAATCGCTTCGGTCTGCTGGGTTCCGAAGACCTGGGCGGCGGCACCAAGGTCATTTTCAAGCTCGAATCCGGCTTCAACCTCAATACCGGCGGCCAGCAATACACAAACGCGCTGTTCGGGCGGCAGTCATACGTGGGTGTCACGAACCCACATTTCGGTACGCTGACCGCTGGACGGCAGTACACGTCGTACTACTCGATGCTTTCCCCCTATAGCCCGACCACATGGCTGACTGGCTATTTCGGCGCGCACCCCGGCGATCTGGACTCACTCGATACGAACTACCGCGCAAACAATTCGCTGGTCTACACCTCACCGAAGCTCAACGGATTCACTTTCAGCGGATCCTATTCCGTCGGCGGCGTCCCCGGCAGCCTCAACAGCGGCTCGACATGGAGCGTCGGCGCCCAGTATCAGGTTGGGCCGATGGGGATTGCTGCGGCCGTACAGCGGGTCAACAATTCGATCCCCGGCGGGGGCGCATGGGGCTCAGACTCGACCACGACGTCGGGCGGCCAGGTCGGTGTTTCGTCGGTGACGAACGGTTATCAAACCGCTGCGGCGCAGCAACGCATTGCCGTCACCGCGGGCTACGCGTTTTCGCCGCGATGGGACGTTTCCGCGTCGTACTCCAATGTGCAATACATTCCCGGCATTCGCTCCAGCTTCACCAACACGGCGACGTTCAATACAGCAGGTGCGGTTCTCCATTTCAAGCCGGCTGTCGCGTGGGATCTCGCCGCCGGCTACAGCTTCACCCGCGCCACAAAGGCAAACGGCATAGCTCACGCGGCGCAATATCAGCAGTTCAGCCTCGGCGAGTATTACAGTCTGTCGAAGCGCACCGCTGTTTACGCACTTCAAGCCTTCCAAGCCGCGAACGGACAAACACTCGGTACAGCGGGTGTTGGCCACATCATCGATGCAACAGCGACCGTCGGTGATGGCACCCAAAGTACACCCTCGTCCGGTCGTCGCGTCTTCGCGGCCGGTGTGGGCATCGTCCACCGTTTCTGATTGTGGAGAGTGGCAGACATGAACTCATCCAATTCTTCCTCCCGGCACACGGGATCGATCGAGACGGCACAAATCGCACCACTGCCCGGCAATGGGGTGAGCGCCCACGGGCTACAGGCAAAGAGAGGTGGTGCCTATGCATGGTTCGTTCTCGCACTCCTATCGGTCGTATCGTTCCTCAATTACGCCGATCGAACTGTCGTAACGGCAATCATGCCGACCCTGCAACACACGTTCAATCTCACCGATCTTCAGCTCGGCTGGCTCAATGTCGCGTTCAAGATGTTGTACGGTGTCGGCTGCATATCGACCGGCTATCTCGCGGATCGGCTCGGACGCGGCTACACGATCCTGTTCGGGCTCGTGTTCTGGAGCATTTGTATTCTCGTCAGTCCGATGCAAGCCTCGTTCATCGGTTTTCTGACGATGCGGGCGTTGACCGGTTTCGGAGAAGGGTCATATTTTCCGTCCGGAACGGCGCTGATCAGCGGAATCCACAATGACCGGTCACGATCCACAGCCCTGTCGATTCACCAGGCCGCAACGTTCATCGGCGGACTTGTCGGCGCGGTGTCAGTAGCCTACCTCGCCGAACATTATTCATGGCACCTCGCGTTCTATGGCTACGGCACGTTCGGCATCGTCTGGGCTGTCGTCCTGTTCTTTGCCATCCAGCGTTACATGCAAAACGGCAAGGCGACGCCAGCGCGCACCGCAGCGCACGGTGCAACTCCCGTGAATACCTACCGTGTCGTCCTCGGAGTCCCATCGGCGCTTATGCTGATCGTTGTGTTCTTCTGTGGAAACTTCGTGGCCGATGCACTGTGGACATGGGCCCCCACCTACTTCTATCGCCAATTCAACACATCGTTGACCGTCTCTGCGTTCTTCGGGAGCATCCAGAACGTCTCGGCGCTCGCGGCCGTGCTCGTCGGAGGGGTGATGGGCGACTTGATATCGCGCCGATTCGTGCAAGGTCGCTTCATTGTCCTCGGTGCAAGCCTCCTCATCGCGACCGGTTTCGTACTCGGAGCGGGGCTATCGAGCAATGTCACGGTCGCTGTGTTGTGCCTCGTCGGCGCAGGATTCTTCAAAGGCGCGTACGACGCGAACATCTATGCCGCTTTGCACGATGTCATTCCATCGTACGCACGAGCCACGGCGACCGGCATGATGCTCGCGATTGGCGTCGTCGGCGCGAGTGTGTCGTCGATCACATTCGGCGCGCTCGCAAAGCCATTCGGCCTCGGCAACTGTTTCGCAATTTTCTCGAGCCTGTTCTTCGTCGGGGGCCTTCTGATCTTGACGCGACTCGGTGCGATCCGACGAGACGTGGAACAGGTGCGCAGCATCGCGTCCTGACTCGTCTGACGTAATTGGGCTCCAGTTCGATATCGAGAGTTCGTAGCGGGGTGACAAATGCCACCGTCGCCCCAATTTCTTCATCGTGTAGAGCGAGCTGCGGGCCGCAGCTCGTATGAGGCAACATCATGAATATTCAAGACGCTAGCCGTTTTCCCGCGCCGGTCTATACCGAGACGGTGCTTTCGCCGCTATTCGAAGGCGCCAAACAGCATCATCGGAACTTTCAACTTGTCGATCGCGCGCATCTGGTCATGCTGACGGAAACAGGTGTCGTTGAACGCGAGACGGCATCGTCGATCGGACGTGCGCTGCAGCAAATTGAACGCGAGCTCGATATCGATGCGCTGAAATATACCGGAGAAGTCGAAGACTTCTTCTTCCTGATTGAGGGGGAGCTGAAAAAGCGGCTCGGTGTCGATATCGCAGGCCGCCTGCATACCGCTCGTTCGCGCAACGACATGGATCACACGCTGTTCAAGCTCGCGATGAAACCCCGTATCGACGAGCTGCTGGCCAAAGCACGATTGCTCGCGCGATCTTTGCTCGAGACCGCACAGCGAGAAAAGGCGACCTTGATCGTCGCCTATACGCATGGTCAACCAGCACAACCAACGACGTTCGGTCACTACCTGGGAGCCGCAATCGAGGTGTTGCTGCGTGATATCGAACGTCTGCAGGGAGCTCGCGAATTGGTTGACCTGTGCCCGATGGGGGCTGCTGCGATTACGACCACCGGTTTTCCGATCGATCGGCATCGCGTAGCAGAGCTACTCGGCTTCTCAGCTCCCCTCAGAAACTCCTATAGCTGCATCGCGGCCGCCGACTATGTGACATCGACTTACTCAGCGATCGAACTGATGATGCTTCATCTCGGCCGACTGGTGCAAGACTTCCAGTTCTGGTCGAGTTTCGAAGTCGGTCAGCTCTATGTACCGAACGCGTTCGTACAGATCAGCTCGATCATGCCGCAGAAGCGCAACCCCGTACCGATCGAGCACCTGCGCCTGCTGGCATCACACGCGATGTCGCGTTCTCACGCGATGCTGACTGTCATGCACAACACGCCGTTTACAGACATGAACGACAGCGAAGGCGAGACCCACACTCAAGGTCATTCAGCGTTTGACCTGGCCGGACGCGTCCTCGATCTGCTGGCAGGCTTCGTGAGAGTATTGACCGTGAACGAGAGCAAGGTTCGCGCGAATATTGGAAGAAGTTGCATTACCGTGACAGAGCTGGCCGATTCGCTCGTGCGTGCCGAAGGGCTATCGTTCAGACAGGCTCACGAGATCGCCGCTCATACAGCAAAGGCTGTTGTATCCATTGAAAGCAGCCTACCCGAGCGCGGCTACTCATTCTTTCGCGCTGCATTTTGCGAGACTTGCGGTCGCGCGCCACGAATCGACGAATCGGCGTTCCGGGAAATCGTGTCACCGGAGCATTTCGTCTCGGTTCGCGATCGTTTTGGCGGTCCGGCGCCGGCCCCACTCGATGCGGCCTTCATCGCGTACGCAGACAGGCTGACCGAATTTGACGACATCGCCACGGCAACGGCCGACCGAGAGCGCCATGCCGTAGCGAAACTGCGATCCTCCTTCGCAACGCTCGTCGAGGGCTGACACCAGTCCACCATTTTCGTACGCCCCGCATGTTTCGATATTCAACCAGTTCTGCTGCTACCTACGGTCAGTAGCAGAAAACCGCGGCATGCCAGATCAACACTAACGATCTGGAAAGCGAACTATTTGCGCGCCGGATGTAAATCCGGCTCGGATACCTCTATCGCCACTTCTGGCACGCTCCTGTTATGCAAGACTGCTTTCCTCGCGCCTTCACGTTCATTCTCTACGGTGGCACCGGCGATCTCGCCATGCGAAAGATCTTGCCGGCACTCTATCAAGCACACCGAGACGACAAGCTCGCGAAGACGGGGCGGATCGTCGCGGTAGCGCGACCGGAGCTGACCAGCAAGGAGTATGCGGCGTGGGTGGATGAACACGTCCAGTTGCATGCGCAAGTGACGCGCGATGATGAAGCATCCTGGTCGATGTTCCTCGCGCGTTTATCCTACGTCAGCATCGATCTCGCGAGCGAGCGCGATTTTGGGAAGTTGGGTGCCGCACTGAATCACGAGGACATGAAGGACGCCGTCCGCGTGCATTACCTCGCTACGGCTCCCTCGCTGTTTGTCTCAATTTGTCACGGCCTGGCAGCAAACGGACTGAATGTACGGGCGCGAATCGTATTGGAAAAGCCGCTCGGCCATGACCTTGCTTCTTCTCGAGCCATCAACGACACGGTCGGCGAAGTCTTCGGCGAGGACCAGATTTTCCGAATTGACCATTACCTCGGGAAGGAATCGGTTCAGAACTTGTTGGCTCTTCGCTTTGCCAACGCGCTGTTCGAGCCGCTATGGCGCCGGGAATGGATCGACAACATTCAGATCACCATCGCGGAAAATCTCGGCGTCGAAGCACGCGGCTCGTTCTACGATCAGACCGGAGCGCTGCGGGATATGGTCCAGAATCATCTTCTTCAGCTACTTGCCATTACCGCAATGGAACCGCCGAGGAATATGACCTCGGATGCTATTCGCGACGAAAAATTGCGAGTCCTCCGTGCGTTGAGGCCCCTCGACATACACGACCTGCGGAAGCAAGTGGTGTTTGGTCAATATCAGTCCGGTTTTTCAAAAGGTCAGTCTGTCCCCGCATATTCGAACGAGCCAGGTGTGGCGGAGGACACCCTGACTGAAACCTATGTCGCGCTCAAGGCAACGATTGAAAATTGGCGGTGGGCCGGTGTCCCGTTCTACCTCCGGACGGGAAAGCGCATGCCTGAGCGGGTCACGGAGATCGTCGTCAACTTCAAACCAGTTCCGCTTTCCGTTCTAGGCCCATCCGCACTGTCGTCCGGCGCAAACCAACTGGTGATTCGCCTGCAGCCCAATGAATCGATTCGGCTTTACTGTCTCGCCAAGCAGCCAGGCGACGGCATGCGTTTGCAACGTGTATCGCTTGACCTCGCGTTTGACAGGGTATTTACCGGGCGAAGTATGGACGCATATGAAAGGCTGCTACTTGATGTCATTGAGGGACGTCTCTCGCTCTTCGTGCGGCGGGACGAACAGGAGCAAGCGTGGCAATGGGTCCAACCGCTTCTTGCAACGCTTGGAAGCGGTCAACGCCCACGGCCATATGCGGCGGGCACATGGGGGCCGGCGGCCGCAAGTTCGTTGCTCGCTTCAGCTGGGACCTGCTGGCGAGACGAAGAGAACTGACACTGATCAGTTTAAAAGGTGTGCAGCTATAGCATGAGAGTCAATATGATCGACCGAAAGTCACCGCACGAAATGAGCATCCACGAGGCACATACCTTCGACCTACCACGATTGCTTGCGGACATCGGTGGAACCAATGCGCGTTTCGCGATCGAAACGCGACCGGCACGCTTCAGCGACGTTCGCGTGTATCCCTGCGACGATTTTCCCGGGATTAATGACGCCATCGTTGCGTATCTGACGGATGTGGGCGTCGAACGTGTTCGACATGCGGCTGTAGCGATTGCGAACCCGGTAGACGGTGATTGGATCGCCATGACCAACCACGGCTGGCAATTTTCGATCGATGCCACGAAACGAGCAATGGCTTTCGATAACCTGTGTGTCGTCAATGACTTCACCGCGCTGGCGATGGCATTGCCATTACTGCGCAAATCTCAGTTTCGCCAGGTTGGGGATGGCACGGCCCATTCTGTCGGCCCCATCGGTCTTATCGGGGCCGGCACCGGACTGGGTGTCTCAGGGCTGATACCAGCAAATGGACAATGGACCCCGCTCGCGGGTGAGGGCGGGCACGCGACCTTTGCGCCGGCGGACGAACGCGACGTTGCTGTCCTTCAGCATGCATGGACGGTCTGGCCTCACGTATCGTTTGAGCGCCTCGTGTCTGGCCCGGGCATCGAAGTGATCTATCAAGCGCTCAACACCCATATCCGTGGCGACAAAAAGGGATTGTCCACCGCTGAAATCGTTGAGCGTGCGCTGAACGGCGACCCGCTGTGCATCGACGTGCTTGATTGCTTTTGCGGCATGCTCGGCACGGCCGCCGGCAACCTTGCTCTGACGCTCGGTGCTTCAGGCGGGATTTACATTGGAGGAGGCGTTGTGCCTCGTTTGGGTGAATATTTCGATCGTTCGACATTCCGGCATCGATTTGAAGGAAAAGGACGCTTCACGACGTATCTGCGAGGCATTCCGACGTTTGTCATCACCGAGAGGTATCCAGCCTTCTTGGGTGTGTCCGCCATTCTGGAATCCTACCTCAGGGGCGGTGCGCACGTTCATGATGCAAGCTGAGCAACGGCGTCGAGATCCACTGGTGGCAATCTGACTACCCACTTCAATAGGGCCGATTGGCTTCTCGGCAAATGTCGATCACGGAGTCTATTGAGGTGAGTGGCGGACAGATAAACAGCATTATCTGTCCATATCTGTTTTTGATCTAAACTGGCAATCATGAAAACGCGTCAGACCGAACCCACCACCTTCCCCGACGACGCCGAACTGGCAGCGCTGCGCGCTTGGTACGCCGGGCTCGACGCTCGAGCGGCGTCGCGCGCTATCTGGGCGACCGTAAGGTGCCCGGGGCATCCGCGCGCGGCGTGCTCGGCCGCATCCGGCGGACCCTGATCGTATACGCGACAAGCCGCCACCGGGACGATCTTGCGGAGGTATTCGGTGGGCGGTCAGCCGCGCCGGGCGACACTGTCACGCGCGCGATCGAGACGTTGCGCAGCCTGCCTGCACCGGCGCCGCACATCGCCGACGCGATCGATCAATGGTTGCCCGCGCGCGTGGTGGTCGCGCTGCAGACGCACGGCATCCGGACGCTCGCCGATCTGACTGTGCGGATTCCACGTCGGCGCCGCTGGTGGACGGCGATCGACGGGCTCGGCGTCGCCGGCGCGCGCCGCGTGGAGGAGTTCTTCGCCGCCCACCCGGCGCTGACCGAGCGGGCACGAGCCTTGATTGTCGCGTCGCCCGCCGGCGATGTCGTGCCGTGGGAGCAGTTGCGCGTCCCGCACGAAGTCGACGGCTCGCAGGGACAGTTCCGCGCACCGCGGGCCGCCTGCCTGCTGAATGCGTCCAACGACTACGAGGCGATTCAGTCCTGGCTGTCGTTGCACGAGTCGGCGGCGACGCAGCGCGCCTATCGCAAGGAGGCGGAGCGCCTGATTCTGTGGGCGATCGTCGAGCGCGGCCGCGCGTTGTCGTCGCTCACCACCGACGACGCGATCGCGTATCGCGCATTCCTGCGACGCCCCACGCCGCGCGAGCGCTGGGTCGGGCCGTCGCGGCCGCGGCACAGTGTCGAGTGGCGGCCGTTCATCGGCCCGCTGTCTGCACGATCCGCAGCCTACGCGCTGAACGTCCTGTCGGCGCTGTTCCGCTGGCTGATCGAGCAGCGCTACATACTCGCGAATCCGTTCGCCGGCGTGAAGGTCAAGAACCATGCGCCACGCGCTGGATTAGACGTGTCGCGCGGTTTCTCCGAGGGCGAGTGGCTACTGATCCGCACGCTGGCCGACGGCCTCGAATGGTCCTACGGTTGGAGCGTGCCGGCCGCTCAGCGCCTGCGCTTCCTGCTGGACTTCGGGTACGCAACCGGCCTACGCGCGAGCGAGCTAGTCGGCGCGACGCTCGCCGACATCCGCCGGGACGAACACGGCGATCACTGGCTGCATGTGCTCGGCAAGGGCGGCAAGCGCGGGAAGGTGACGTTGCCGGCACTGGCGCGGACGGCGCTCGACCAGTATCTCGTGCAGCGAGGCCTGTCGGTTACGCCTGCGCGCTGGAATCCGGCGACGCCGCTCGTCGCGAGTCTTGAAGAGGATAGCGCCCGCATCGAAAGCACGCGGCTCTGGCGTGTGCTGCGGCGATTCTTCGTGCTGGCGGCCGACGCGATTCAGGATGAGCGGCCCGCGACGGCGGAGAAGTTGCGTCGCGCGAGCCCGCATTGGATGCGGCACACGCACGCGTCACACGCGCTGGCGCGAGGCGCCGAGCTGATCATGGTGCGCGATAACCTGAGGCACGCATCGATCTCGACGACGTCGACCTATCTGCATAGCGATGAAGTGCAGCGGGCTTGGCAGTTTGATCAGGCGTTTGCTGCGCGGAAGTGAGCGGCAGGCCACGGAGCGTCAAGCTAAAGCGCCAGATTCTGCACCCGAAGGACGCAATTCCACGAAATCGACGACTTTATAAGCACATGATTTTTCGATGAATTCTTGGCGAAACCGCCAGATTTTGCACGAAAAGGACGATTACCCCGGTACTAACTCACTCCCCTCTCTACACGCCCCGTCAGCCACCAGAACGTGGGCGGCTTCGACGACTGGCCCACAAGACACGCCAGTAACCTTTGGAGCACCTGAGGGTGCTTCTCATGGTAAAAAAAAGCGGGCCTGGTAGGCCCGCGGTCCGCTTCGAAATCTGGTACTGGCGCTTGTCCACGCTGCTTCAATTCCCGGACAACGTCTCCCCAATCTTGCTGGCAAGCCAGCCGGTAAACGCCACTTTCTCGAGAACATTCTTGAAGGTCCCGTCGTCGCGAATGTACGAACCAACAGCACCGCCTGATTCTGCGTATTGCCGTACAAACTCCGCGAGCTCCTCAGTCGACAGCCCCCTGATTGTGGTAGCGATCAGTTTCGACCGCGCATCTGCTGCGGCCTCAGCTTTGTCACTCGAATTCTTCTCTGCACGACGGGCCGACTCAGTGATTACTTCAACCGTCTCGATGTCACCGCCGCCTTCGAAGACTGTTCGCGCGTAGCCGCCGGCGTTCCTTTTAATCTTCTTGTTGCGAATCTGTTGCTCGACGTATTGGGCGGTCTTGGTCGCTCGTTCCGGGTCGTGCTGAATCCAATCGACCGCTAGTCGACCGGATATGCCTAACTTAACAAGCCGTCGGTACGTCTCCGAGTCACGGATCGCGGCTTGCTCCTCGCTATCACCCTCGTCGTACATCGATCGTTGGGGATTGTCCTCTACGAGAAAACGGATTTTGACAACGCGGCGATTCAGCCTTTCATACTCTGGGGAAATAAGGATGTTCGAGACCGTGTTCACTTCCTTCACAGCCTTCTTGATCACTTCCGAATTGAAGTGTTTGAACTCATCGTATGTCGAAGCCTCCGCGCCCAGAAGCTTGCGCCAGATCTCGACCGAGATCCATCCCGTAGAGCCAGTGCGCTTGAAACGCAGGCAGTTTTCGTAGAGCGCAAGCGCATACGCTCCACTGAACTGCTTCTGGACGTTGATGTTGATAAGGAGGTAGATCTCTGGATTCGCAAGCTTGTTTGCCAGGGTGCTACTGTACTCGTAAGTGACGATCCCATTCCGGATGTTCGCCGAGCCTAGCAACGTAGTGACGCCCCACTCCTCGTCCCCTGCCGCATGCAAAATATCGAACTCGATTGGCGTGGTCGATATCTTCTTGAGCGCTTCCTTCAATGCCTTTGTGTTCTTGCTGTCAAAGCCGAGCATTTCGCTCATGATCCCAACTGGAATCTCGTGAACGGTCTTGGTTAATAGGTTGTCGTAGGCATTCAGCAAAAGGACGTTCGAAAGCTTGCGTCCGAGCAACCCGAGATCGCCGCCCACATGTACGGTACCAACGTGCTTTCGAAGTTCACTCGACGGCACGTTTGCTACTACGGCGCTACCGGACTTTTGCTTTGCTCCTGCCATACGCTCCTCGTTGGTTGAGGAGCATTTTAGGTGGCTAAAGTCATGTCGGCAAGAAAATCGGGATGACCTTTCCTCGGCCGCCCCATAAACCATGACCTTTCACCGCAGGCGTTCGATCGAGGTCTCGCCGGCGATCGACGCCCCACAAACCATGACCTTACCTCCTGCGGCACACGCCCCACAAACCATGACCTTTGAGGCGACTTATTTTCCTCGGCCTGTTACCGAGATCCGGTTCTGGACGGACCTGGTCCCCCACCTTTTTGCATCTCCCCCACAAACCATGACCTAAAGGCTGGATGTTTCGCCCCACAAACTACGACCTTTCGCAACGCGAGCGCTATGTAGCACGCGCCGGGCCGACTGCCTCGCCCCACAAACCATGACCTTTCAGCAACGAATTCAACGTCTCTACACTTGTGCCCCATAAAGCATGACCTTTCCGGCGCTTTATGGCCCGGTTGCAGTGGGACGGCCGGTATTTGCTGGCGCTCCACAAGCTACGACCTTATCTGGTGGGCGCTGACAGGCGGATTCTTGCCCCCCCACAAAGGATGACCTTTGGCTTCGACCGAACGCGAGAGCGCCCCAGAAACCCCGACTTTTGCTGACTGGATGTGATTTTATTCAGCAAATTCAATGAGTTATTTCGAAGTGAATACTCGCATGCGTTGGGGATGGCCGCCCCACAAACCATGACCTGACGTTGAGGAAATCCCGGAGCAAGCGATGTCCGGCCGCCTGTGCCCCACGGACCATGACTTTCTGCCCCACAAATGATGACTCTCGCCCCGCTAAGGTGGACGAACCTAGAATAAATACCGTTGAAAATCAATGCGTTACGGTTGATATCGAGAATCGATGTGAGGTTCCCCATAAAGCCTGACCGTACCCCATAAAGCATGACCTGATCGGCCCATAAACCCTTACCTTTCGCCCCATAAAGGATGACCGATCCGCCCGGAAAGCGCCGTGGATAAAGGTTCTGCGGGAGCCAAATGTTTTAAAGTAGTTGTTCTTTTAAAGCAACCACAGGTGTTGTTCCCGAGATAGATCTCCGAATGGATCAAACCGCCGCGGGTAACGACACCTCGATGCTGGTCCCGTCCCCGCCGCGCACTGAACTAGTGAGTTCACCTATTTCAGATTGTGGCCATCTTCCTCGAGGAGCTTTCTCAGCGCAGAAATGTACGCTTCGGCCCGCTCCGGAGTTCCGAGCGCGAGATCGACTTGGATCTTCCCATTCCCCCACTCCTTGATGGCCCCAATGGCCGTTCCTGAGGACCCAGAGACTTTGTACTGTCGCGAGATCGACTTGCGAGGGGCTCGTTCCTTCGCTGCGGACTCCCGGATCGCCTTAACCTTCGAGGCAGACAACTGCTCGTCGCGAATCCGCTCGGCCAGGGCTAGAGTTTGCTTTTCGCTTGTCGATTTGAAATAGAGAGTCAGCTCGTAACCCGTGACCAAACCGAATTGTTCGGGATACGAAGCAATGACATCTAGGACACTTTGAGGCAACTCTAGGATTGCAAGTGTCTTACTGACTTTTGACTTGCCCTCTTCCACTAAGGCGGCGAGATCGTCATTTGACTTCGCGTGACCGAGCTCGAGCAGTTTTTTGTAGCCATAAGCCACATCGAGAATAGTTTCTTGCTCGCGTTCGTTGTTCGCCGCGCGCGCCAATCGATAAAAATCGATCGGCCGAAGCCCATCGAGAATCTTGAGCTCGAGGCTCTCCGAACGATTTCGGAGGGCTCCCTGCTTGCGGTAGTGGCCGTCGATCAAAATGACTCGGTCTGGATTGTTCGGATCGACACCAGCCAACGCCGGCTGTAGCTGCCCGTCCCGGGCCATCGAAGCGGCTCGTGCCGCGATCTTTTCCTCTTTGTAGATAGTGCGGCTGTTCAAGGGGTTGTCGGTGATCGTGTCGATGGGCATCACTGCGTACCGAGACTTTACCTTCCCCGATTGTTCAAGTTCAGCGACCAGCAATTCGGCCTTCGACGGTACCGGGCCAGCGAGACTCTGCGGCCCTTTGGCCTCTTCGAGTAGGCTTGTTCGGCCTTCCAACGCATCCCCTACCCTTTCGAAGCGCGACGCAACAGAAGTTTCTCGCAGGGCTTGATCTCGCTTTACGCCCGATTGCAACATTGCGGAGAAGTCTTTCTTCGCCATCATCCCTCCAGGACTTCGAGAATTTCGTCGACCAAAGCGTTCAGCTCCTTATGAGCGGCCTTCGCTCCCTTCATCTGCAGAACCGTTTGACCAGAGACTTCGGCCTCTTTGTATGCCGCGCGGAAGCCAATTCTTGTTTTGAACATCGGAATGTCTTCGTCGCCAGCTGCGGCCTCGAAAATTTGCTGAACGATTTTGACGTTCTGGTCCATATTCGCGAATGAACGGATTTTAAGATCTGGGTTGGTAATCTGGGCCGTCATTGCCAATTTTTTGGCCTCTTGAACTGCCCATAAATTCCCCCCGGACGCACCGACGGGAATCAGTCCCAGATCAGCAATCAGTAGCGCTACCGACGGTGCGGTGGAGCGAATGGCCGGTGGGCAATCGATGACAATGAAATCGTAGTCGTTGACGTGCTTAATAATTTCTCGATCGGGTCTGGGACTCTTAGCGAGGTTCGAAATGTTTGCCGGAAATGGACTTTCCTCAGAAGCGGCGCCAACAGAAAGCGTTGCTGTTGCCTGTTCATCAAGATCGACGAGGAGAGTTTTATGTCCCCTTAACCCGAGGGCACCCGAAACGTTTGTCGACGTGGTGCTCTTGCCCGAACCGCCCTTCTGATTGAAGACTGCGATGATTTTCGCCGCCATGGTTTCTCCTGGACTAGAACGGCAGTTTCATCGATGAAACTGCCGAATGGAAACATCCGAATATTGGACTAAATATTATTAAACTTCAAGAGAAAATAGTTTGTTGACATCAACGCCGCTGCAGTTTCATCGATGAAACTGACCTTAGAGATTTGGGCAGCCACCCGCCCCATCGGGATGTTGATCCTCCGCGCAGTTTCATCGATGAAACTGCGGCGGATAGCACGAAGACTTCGCTCTGATGATCGTCACATTTTTCCTGGATGTGTATATGCACTTGATCTCAGTTTCATCGATGAAACTGGCCTTTGCTGTGTGCTTAGGATGCAAAGTCTATCGAGAGAGGCGTCCGGTTTCATCGATGAAACTCCACCCGAAGCCACGTGCTCCTAGCCAGTAGCGGTTGAACTGCGGCGAGTAGCGGCGTGACTCAAGTACCAAGAACGGCGGACGCACAAGGCTCTGCCGGGTAGTGGTATCGCGTTCCAAAGTCGTAGTCGCGACCAACAGTCACGCCATGACTGAGACCGCCGGTGCGGTAGCGACACCAGTAGCGGCGGGGTAGTAGGTGAGTTTATGTTTGTCCTGATGGATAAAAGGCGTTAGGGGTCGACGGCAGGGGAGGGATAGGCCGCTCGCCGAGGCAGAGCTGGAGCGGCGGCCCCATGCTCGTGCTTTTCAGATGCTCGATACACGTGATAGCATCGGCCCGTAGTAAGTCAGTCTTTGTCTTGTTTGCGCGCGGCGCAACGTCTTGTGGCCACTCGGCCACAGCACCCGCGCGCAAAAGCAATTCGTCGCGGGTGCTCCAGCAATCGGAGCTTTTATGGTTTCTACCCACGACTTTTACCGTATCGATGAAAACCCGCCCGGCGCATGGATGCTGACCTGGCGTGGTGCGACCACGATAAGAGGTTATTCGGGCTACCCCACGCCTGCTCATGCGGTTGCAGACGTGCTGCAACACAACTCGCATGCCGACTTCGAAGTTCACGTGCGCGCCGACGACATGACGTCGCCGGTTGAGGTTCGTTGCGCGTTGCTGAAGTTGCGCGAGGCCGGATATGACCAAGCCCGCCGACCTTACGAGCTAACGGCTGATCAGTACACTCGTATCGGTTTGACCGATCACGATGTCAGGGCACTCACGGTCGCTTGTCCGTTCTTCGGGACGTCCGCCGCGCGGGTGCTCGAGCGGGAGGCCGACGGCAAGATCGCGCTGGAACTGGCGATCATGGTGCTGGGCGATTTGCCGGGGCCCGGCATCCGGTGAGGCGCCATCGAAACCCGGCTTTGGCCGGGTTTTTTATGTTTGCGGCTGGGCGATCCTCTTCAAACCTGTTCGACCTCGGCGACGTACCGCGCCGCGAGCAACTCAATGGGCACGAATGGCCCGAAAGCGCGGGCGGCGGCCGACGGTCATGTCGGCGAACACCCGCTGCGATATGCTCTTGGCGTCGCGCAGGTTCAGGTGCAGTTCCGCCCAGCCAGGATGCAGTCGTCGGGTGAACAGGGAGACGATCTGGGTTGGATCCACGTAGGTGTGGGCGGTTTCATATGCCGCAGGCGGGGAATGAGTACGAGCGCTATGGAGTCGGTGTCCCGGAAGGGGGGAGCGCCGGCGCAACTACGCCGGGCCTATCCGGAATGATGGCCGCCTCGACGGTTTCTGGAGGGGGCGGACCAGGGCAATCCAGCGCATCGACGCGGTCGCTCTAATGCTGTATCAAGATATATCTCTGAACAACATCGAATAGATCCGCCACTGGACGTTGCCGCTCAGGCCTCGCCGCGCCGTTCCGGCCGGCTGGCCGTGCGGATCTCGCCGGCCGCCGCCGTGAACTGCTGCCAGGCGATCTCCAGCTCGACCATCCGGGTCTCGGCGTCGGCCGCCAGCCGCTCCCGGTGGAGCGCGAGCCAGGCGACCAGCGCGTCGGGGTCGGCCCGGTCGTTGGCGCGGCGCCCCGGCGTCGCGAAGTGGCGGTGCAGATCGTTGACCGACACCGCGTGGCCGAACAGCGTGCGCATCAGCTGCCGGGTGGTCGCGATCGTCGCATCGGGCGGGGGCGGGGCGATCGCCTGGACGAACGCGATCACCGCGCGCGCCCGCGCGCGGCGCTTGATGCCGCTCAGCAGGCCGCGCAGGTGACGGCTGCCGATCTCGGGGTGGTCGAGCATCGCCTGCACGGCGTCGTCATGATCGGTCGGCGTGAAGAACGTCATGGTCAAACCGTGTTGTATGGAGATATATCTTTATACAGCACGGCATTGCGGCCGTCGAGCCGAGTGCAAAAGTGCTACTTCTGATAACTCTGCTTAGCAGCGGCGGACTGCTTGCCAGATGACCCGCCGGATATCAGGTGTGGCTTGACCTGCCCGCGGCATCGCCTAAGCTTGCTGATGGCTTTCCGTCAGACGTTTGCCGGTAGGGGCGCGGACGGACGGGGGCCCAATCCACCACCCAGGAGAGCGCATCATGCGTCGCATCAAGAGGGCCGTGCTGGGCGGGCTGGCGGCCGCCACGCTGATCGGGGTCGCCGCGCCGGCGGGCGCCGAGGAATTTCAATTCCAGTGCACGTCGGACCAGTGCCTGGTCACCCAATGCTGGGAATTCTGGTGCTTCTGGGGCGGCTAGCGCCGTCGTGACGGCCTCGAGCCGACACGCGAACCCGGCCGCGGCCGGGTTTTTCTGGCGCGCCGTCAAGTCCGCTAATCCAAATTAGCGGACTTGCAGTTAATGGCCTAGAATGCCGTAGGGTCGAATTACGTCATGGTAGATTAGGGGTAAACCCTTATTTTGATGGCGCGTCGCCCCGGCGCTGTATGCACAAGTTGAACGCCTGTCGCTTCACCTCGGATGAACCGAGGGTGGAGCGCCTCATGATTCGACCGCGACATCGGCGGTGGCTCCGGCGGATCCGCGTAGTCGGGTGGCTGCTCAGGCTGATCAGCCTGAGTCACCTCCTGGGCCACGCGATCGGCTGGCTGATCCATCACCTGCCCACCTAAACCCATACCCGCCCGAGGAGGGCGGGCTTTTGAGGGAATCTCGATGCTCTACTGCACGGCTACGTGGTGTGGGATCGTCGCCTGGTGGTGCGCGGTCGGCGGCCTGCTGGTCGGCCTGGCCGCGGCCGGGGCGTGGGTGTGGTCGACGCGCGCACCCTGGGACCCGCTTGGCGGGGACCCGCACGCGATCCTGTCGCCGGACCCCGAGCTGCAGCAGGGGCAACTGAACCTGGCCGACTGGACGCAGGCCGCCGAGGCGGGGCGACGCAACCGCATCGCGGCCGCGCTGACCGCCGGCGCGGTCGTCCTCAGTGCGACCGCGTCGTTGCTGAGCCTCACCGCCCACGGATAGATTTTCGATAACCCATAAAACGCCGGTCGCCGGCGACGAGCGAGATGAGAGACCAGATCAAGGCCATTGTGGCCGCCAAGAAACGCGTGACCGAAAAGGAAACCTCGGTCATTGAATTGGCTCGCGAGCTTGCTACCTCGCTGCACGAAGAGTGCGCCGGGTTGGAGGTGTTTGGCGTGAGTAAGGTGGTCGTGGTCGACCATCCATCGGCCGGGGACCCTCGTCGATTGGGTGCATTTCTCCAGTTCGGTCGTGGGCAGTTGCTGGTGATGTGGAACCCGAGGGGCCTGATTCGGACGGACGGATTCGCCGGGCAGTGGTGGCGGGGAAACTTTTCGGCATCAGCCCTGGAAGATTGTCCGCTATCGTGGCTGCAGCAGTTGCTCACGAAAACCGTGATCGACTCGTTGCTCGACAGTATCCGCGGCGATGTGGATGAACGAGAGAGCCGGGTCGATGCCACGCTCGCCGAGGCGCGTGTCCTGCTTTCGGCTGAATCCGCCGTGCTCGACGCCGAGATGGCGGAGAGCCTCACAACCACCGGTGACGAAAACCTCACCGGCCTTTGGCAAGACGCGGTTGAGGCCACTCACAACGACACCGCCGATGCACTAACGCGTTGCAGTCGTTTCCTTGAGGCGGTGTGCGCGAAAATCCTGCGGGAGCGCGGTGAAGAGTTGCCGGCGGAAAAATCGATGGGGCCGCTCGTCAAGGCGTGTCAGAAAAGTCTGCCTTGGCCGGACGCAAAAGAGGCCGTAGGCGATGTGCGCCAGCTGCTCGGCGGGATCCAGTCGGTCTGCGGCGGCATCGGCGCGCTGCGCACCCACTTCGGTACCGCGCACGGCGCGTCAAGCCACCTGCCGCCGCTCGATCGCGGGTACGCCGTTTTCGTGAAGCAGGCGACCGTGGCCGCCGCGACCTTCTTGCTGGATCGTCATCAGGCGAGCCCGTTGGCGACGCGCGCGGACGACGCGTCGACCACGCCGAGCGCCCCTCGTCCGGCTCCGACGTCCTGAGCCGCGACGTCGACGCGTGCACGCTGCGTGGGTGCAGTGAAGTGCCGCATGCCATACCTCCAGTGCCGCAAACCATCCATCACGGGAGTCACCGGTGACCGTTACCTTCAAAAACAAGCGCACGGCAAAGGGTTTCGGCGAGGCCCGCGACCTTGCGACGTTCCTTGACCTCGTCGATCGCTGGACCCAGGGGATCCCGGATCTCGGCTATACGATTTCGCTGTTTCGCGGTCAGGAAGACGAGTCCTGGTTGTTGAAGCCGGGGATCGCGCGCCCCCAGTATGTCAACCGGGTCCGGTCCGGTACCGAGCAGCGCATGCTGCGCGAATTCAAGCAGCGCGGCATCCCGCACCTGGAATCGACGGTCGAACTCGCGGATGCCGACTGGCTGGCGATCGCGCAACACCATGCGATGCCGACGCGGCTGCTCGACTGGACCGGCAGTGCGCTGGCCGCGCTGTGGTTTGCGATCAAGCGGCCAGCCGTCAAGGGCGAGGATGGCACGTCGAAGGCGGCCGCGGTGTGGCTGCTGGCGGCGACCGACGCGGACATGATCGATCCCGACGAGCGCGCGAACCCGCTCGAGATTACCGAGACGAAACTGCTGAAGCCACGGCACGTGTCACGACGGATCGCCGCGCAGGACGGCTGGTTCAGCGTGCATCGTGGCGTTGAAGACGGTCTGGGAATGAAGTACATCTCCCTCGACACCAACGCGAATTTCAAAAAGCGCCTGAGCTACATCCGGATCCCGCCCGACGCGTTCGGTCCCATGCGCGCGCAGCTGCAGACGGCCGGCATCAATCGCGGAGTGTTGTTTCCCGATCTCGACGGGGTCGCCGGCCGGATCGCCGACGCCATCCTGTATCCCGACGATCAACCGACGCCGGGCGCCGGCAACCTCTGAGGAACCCGACTCCGTGGCCAACCGTCCTCAGCAGCTCGACCTGCCACCGCCGCGCACCTACACGCGCACGGAATTCACCGCGCTGCGCGCGCGCGTGAAAGGCCTGCCGATCGCGACGATCGCGCGGCTCTACTTCGACCCGGACGAGCACGAACCGCTCGACGTCGAGCGCCTCTTGCGCACCATGCGCGACGACCTGGTGTCGATCGCGCTGCGCGAAGGCTCGGCGGTGCTGGTCGAGCACCTGCAGGTATCGATCCGCAAGTACGGCGAACCGCGCCTGACGCCGGTGTCGCTGCAGATGATCGAGCGGGCCGCCGGCGACTGGGCCAACGCGGCGCCCGCGTCCGGCCACGCGATCGTGCGCTGGTTCCGGCCGCTCATCGCGCAGCGCCTCGCCGACGTCGGGGTGCGCACGCTCGGCGACCTCGTCGCGTACTGCAACCGGCGCGGCGGCAGCTGGTGGCGCTCGGTGCCGCGCATCGGCGTCGGGCGCGCGCGCGCCGTGGTCGCGTGGCTGCGCCGGCACGCCGATACGATCGGCGAGACGGTCGCCGTCGATGTCGACGCGGTCGATCCCCTGGTGGCGCTGCCGGGCGCGCGTGTCGTGCCGCGCCGCGACCAGCTGGTACCGATCCACCGCTTGCAGATGCCGCAGGATCTGGCGGGGGCACACGGCACGAACCGCGCGCCCACCTTTCCATACATCACCGCGGCCCACGACCTCGACGCCGTGTTCGCCTACCTGCACCGCTACGACGGCCAGGCTGCAACGCAGCGCGCGTACTGGCGCGAGCTCGAGCGCTTCGTGTTGTGGTGTCTGCTCGAGCGCCGGCGACCGCTGTCGTCGATCCTGGTCGACGACTGTGAAGCCTACAAGGCATTTCTCGCGTCGCCGTCGGCGGCGTTCCGCGGCCTGCGGGCACCGCGCGGGTCGGGACGCTGGCGGCCGTTCGCGCTGGAACCGCTGTCGCTCGACAGCCAGCGGTATGCGGTCCGCACCTTGCGCGCCGCGTTCGACTGGCTCGTGAAGGTCCGCTACCTGGCCGGCAACCCGTGGATGGGCGTGACGGATCCGAAACCGCTGAAGCGTGCGACCAAGCTGCAGGTGCAGCGGGCGCTGCCGATCGACGTGTGGGCAAGGGTGCGGGTCGAGCTCGCCGAGCGCGGTGAAGGGCAGGGCCCGCAGGGGCCGGACTGGCGGATCGCGCGCGCGCTGATCCTGTTGATGGGCGACGCGGGGCTGCGCATCGAAGAGGCCGTGACGGTCCAGCGCGATGGCCTGCAGTGGTGGCCGGCCCAGGACGCGACGCCGGCGACGTGGCTGCTGCGCGTGATCGGCAAGGGCAACAAGGAACGCTTCGTGCCCGTCACCGATGACACGATCGAGGCCTTGCGCGCGCATTGGCACGATCGCGGCCTGAACTTCGACGCCGGCACGGCCGGTGGTCCGCTGGTCGCGCCGACCGTGATCCCGCCGACGCCCGCCGGCCGCGACAAGTTCGGGGTCACGGAGACCGGTGAGGTGACGCGCGTCGCGGGCTATACGCCGCGCGCGGCACGCCGCGTCGTCGCGCGTGCGCTCGCGCGCCTGATCGAGCAGCTGCCGGAACTCGACGAGGCGAGCCGGCGCCAGCTGGCGCGGACCTCGCCGCACGCGTTTCGCCATACGTTCGGCACGCAGTCCGCGGCGGCCGGCACGGCGATCGAGGTGCTGCAGCAGGTACTGGGTCATGCGTCGCTGCAGACCACGACCATCTATGTGAATGCGGAACAGCAACGGATGCGCCAGGAGGCGGCGAAGTATCACGCGCGACTGGCAGCGCGACGCGGCGAGTAGCGGCGAAGCAATGCGGGCAGAGATCAAAACATGAAAACGAACACGAAAAAACAGACGCGTCGGCCGGGGAAGTCTTCACAACGCAAGTCCTCTACACAGGGAAAGGCCAAATTGGCCGCGAGTTCAGCGTCGACCGGAGGGCAGGGAGTCACTTTTGAGAATCGTGCCCAGGCTGTCAAGCTGATCCACATGTGTTTAGGTGCGCCCTCCCCGGGAATTGCCGAAGGTTGGGTCATCGTGGAGCTGCGCTTCCAGGCCCGGGCACATGGACCGCAAACGGATGATCTGGTTTGCACGGTCGAGAACTCAGCGGGCCACCGGCATCGCGTGTTCTTCCAAATGAAATCAGGACTGACAGCAAGACCGTCGACCAAAGCCTTCCAAGATGCAATCGGGGGGGCTTGGCTTGACTATCAGCAACAGGATCTATTCTCAAGAGGTGAGGATCGAATCGTTATCGTTCACGACGCCGACGGTCGACATCACATGAGCGGTGCGACGGCGGTCGCGAAGGCGGCAAGCCTGTCGCTGTCGAGCCGAGAGTGGCTCGAAAAAATCGATGCGGTGGGGGTTGGCAATACACGGAAGAGAAACGCCGTTTCTGCATTCAAAACCGTTGTAGCGACTTTTGCCGAGAGACCGATTGACGATGAGGAACTCTACACGTTCCTTCAACATGTGAGCTTCCTCGCGCATGACTTAATGGAAGACGGTACAGCGGAGCACGTGCAACTCGTCAACCTGATTCGCACGAGCTTGCTGTCCTGTGGCTACACTGCCGACCCCAATCACGTTTGGTCGAAGTTCGTGACAGCGTGTATGTCACTCAATGCGAGCGCAGGCGGGATAGCGCTCGATTCCTTGGCCGAGGTGATTGGCGATGACCTCGCGCGCACGTTCAAGATCATCCGCGACGCAAGCGCTCAACAATTCACGATCGGCGCGCCCGCTGGCGCGTGGAATCACGGTACCTCTCCCGTTGGCGTGGCGGTCGGGATCTCAACGGCGACGCTACCGCCGGGCAATGCAGGAGGCCAAAGTGCGATTCCTGCTTCGCGCGATTCATCCGAAAACAAACTCATCTCCCGACAGCTCGATCAACTCAATACTCGAATTCGGGAAGGCCGGTATCAAGATGCGTTGAATGACCTTGGAAAGCTCGGGGAGGATCTGGGACCGTTCGATGCGCATCAGCGCGCGCGTTGGTACCTCATGCGCGGGACATGCCGCTTCAATCTCGATCGTGACCAGGACGCCGCGGCTGATTTTCTGAAGGCCGCTGCCTTGTGCGATGACGACGACAAGCTCGCCGCTGCGCGGGTGCGCGGTTTGTTGCTAGCGAACGATTTCGCGGCAGCGGAAAAGGCTGGTCACGACGCGCTCGAGCGATTCCCGCAGTCGCTTTCGGTCTGGTTGATCGCCAAAAACGCGGAATTGGTGCGAGGCGGATCGCTAGCGGAGGACGCAATTCCTTGTGAGTACCGCCAAGAGGCCGACGCGTTTCAACTAGTTGCCTTTAGCCGCTACCGGGCCGGAGATATCAATGGAGCAGCCGCGGCAGCTCGGAGGGCGTTGGACCTTCACGACGTAAGCTTCTTCAACAGGGATAGGGCGCTGGGATATACGCTTGAGTCGGTGGCGGCTAGTCCGCTCAACATCGCCTTTCGCATGCTTGACACGGCGGAGTTGAATGCGCTGGGCGACGTCGCAGCAGCGTTCGAGCCACGGCACGAAAAGCTGTGGACGGTCCAGTCAACAGCGATACTGAAAGCGACGGTGGTCAACCTTGGCTACGTCTATGTCCTTCTGAAGCGGACCGACGACGCGTTAGACCTGCTGCGTGAGGCGCGCGCGAGATCGATTGACGGTCCGGAATTTATCCGTTTGGAGATCGAGGCCCATCGCGGTGCTGGTGATATCGATCGCGCTTTGGAGGTGGGGCTGTCCTCGCTCCACGCGATGCCCGCCGATGCCCTGGTCACATTCGCCCAGACATGTGCCAACGTAGGAAGACTCGAACCGATCGAGCGAGCGATCGAGGCCGCGGCTAACTTACCCACCGATCGCGAACGCGCGGTCGAATCGATCAGAGTATTGCTGTGGCAAGCGCTTGAGAAGGACGGACGTCACGATGAGGTTATGCAACAGCTGGACGCCCAGGACCTATCGACATCGACGTCTATTGCTGCGCTTGCGGTCGGATCGGACATGCTTCGTCGCGCCGGTCGCTTGGAGCAGGCAGATAGTCTGCTCGCCCGCGCGGCCACACTCGTGAACCAAACGGGCGTGGAGCAGGAGCGCTATATGCTAGCGATGGCCTACTTCCAAGCAAGACGGTTTGAGGAATGTGCAGAGATATACGGTGCGATGCTAAGGCCTGGGGTGCACAGTGAGCTTCATAACGATCTGCTATTTTGCTACATGCGTCTCGGTGCGTATGCGAAGGCTCGGCAACTTCTCGACTCCCTTCACGAGAGCTGGATCGAGAACGACGGTGCGCGGCACTTGGCCATGGAACTCGGTCAGGAAGTCGGCGACTGGGCGCTGCTCAAGGAGCTCTCATTGGTTCAACTGAGGCACTACCCCGGTCAAGCGATGAGTTGGTTGTTTCGGCTGACCACGGCAGCTCGGGACTCGGATGGGGAGCTGTTGTCCGTGCTGGATCAAATTCCCGAGTTGCTCGAAGGCACCTCTCGAGAGTTGACTCAAATTGCCACATGTGAAATGAGTCATGGATTCGAGGAACGCGGCCTCCGACGTCTCTATCGCATGCGCCGGTTGAATATGGCGGACGTCGATGTGGCGGCAGCGCACTTGGCTGGCCATCTCGCCGTACACAAAGCGCTGCCGCACCTCGAGGTTAGTCGACCCGTGATCGAGGAGGGGACTTACTTTACGGTGGTCGACAATGCGGGGCGACCCTTTACCCGAGCTATCGATCCTCTCGGATTCGACGGACTTCCAGATGCCGGCGAATTCCGTTCCGCGTCATCAGCGGACGTTGCCCCTTTTATTGGCGCAATTGTTGGAAGAGAGGTCGCCGTTGCTCAGACATTCGATGAGCCGAAGGTGTTCAAGGTCGTGACGATCGGGTCGGCTTATCGACGCCTGCTCGACACCACCCATGAAATGCTGAAGAGCTCAATTACCCAGTCATCCTACGTTTCGGTGATCAACCTGCCCGAAGACGAACACGGGGCTCTGGATTTTTCCCAATTGAAGGCGCAGCTCCACCGAAGCTCGGAAGTCGGTCGACAAGTCATGGAGGGGTATCGAAAGGCTCCCTTTACTATCGGAGGGGTGTGCCGAATGATGGGGCGCGGCGTTGTCGACGCAGTCTGTGGATGGCCCAACCAAGAAGCAAAGTTGGATGTCGGCGGTGGCTCGGAGGCACATCGTGCCGAAGCGGAAAGTTTGTTGTCTCGGAGTAATGCGGGTTATGTCATTGATGCTGCGACTTTGATCGAACTGGGGCGGCTCGATTGCCTGCATTCGTTGTCGAGCCTCCCGAAGCTATATTGTTCGACGAAGACCTATGGGCTTCTACGTGATGAGCTTGAGGAGTCACAACGGGTGCGCGCCTCGGGTACCGCGATCGAACACAATGGCGAACTGGCGATCGTCGAAGTGACCGAGCAGGACTGGGCTCGACGCACCGCAATGTTGCAGGATGTGGTTGACGCGATCGAGACGTATTGTGAAGTTCGACCGTCGTACGGCCCAGCAGATTGCCGCAGAGTTCCACATGGACTTCGCGAAG
The DNA here is from genome assembly GCF_003853505.1 of Burkholderia sp. Bp9015. Classification (NCBI taxonomy): domain Bacteria; kingdom Pseudomonadati; phylum Pseudomonadota; class Betaproteobacteria; order Burkholderiales; family Burkholderiaceae; genus Burkholderia; species Burkholderia sp. Bp9015. Next base: position 1,553 of record NZ_QTPZ01000042.1, on the reverse strand, counting down.
TGATCTCGGCCGAGGAGGCGGCGACGCTGGGGCTGGGCATGGAGGTAGACGCTACTTTGGTGTGTCTGGACGCGAGACTTCGGCTGATTGGGGCAAGTTGCGGACTCGCGGGCGTATGGCCGCAAGCACTCCTTGCGTCGTGCAGAGCGTCAGGCCGAATGCGTGATCGGGAATACTCGGCGGCATGCATGAAAATGTTCTGGAGTGGTCGTAACTTCATCTCGTTGACGGCCGACGACTTGATCAGTGCACTCTACCAAGGCACGGAATGGGCCCGCGCCACAGTCACTTCGCTTCGAACACATCTGGCGGAGGACGACATTGACTTCGGTTCTGCGCTCCGTGTCTCCTTGGATTTTCTCAGTAAATTGACCAACTCGGGGCGCGGGCAATTTGGCTTTCTGATAGAAGTGACCGGATTTGTCATCGAAGGACTGGCGCGACATAAGCGTTGCCCGGAGAATCTGGCGGAGATTGCCAAGAACGCATTGCAGAGCGCACCGGCAATTCACGCTCAAGGCGAAGCCGCACTCGAGTTGCTATTTGGCGTTATTGATAATGCGTGTGCACGAGCGCGAACCGAGGCGACGGCATTAGAGTTCAAGGGGCAGATCCTTTATTGCAGCGCGCCACCCTGGTTGTTGAACGGGCTGAGCTCGCATGACACTGCAGCCCTACGTAATGTCGCTTCAGACGAAATGCCGGTGGAGGACGTTGGCACGTCTGACCGTAGTTCGACGTCGGGAATCGATATAGAAAGCGCGTAACCGCGAACGCGGGGAGGATCACTTTCTGTTTGACGGCTCGCGGCGGCTGTAGCGAGCACGTCTGTTTCTACGGAAGCTGACGCTGTTCATGGTTTGCTCGGCCTCTGTGATGCGACACAGCAGCTCTACCTGAATCTGCCACCACTTCACGAGGATTGGCTAAGGTGAAGCGAACAACGATGGGCACGCCGAAAATCACTTCGTGAGGCAGAGTAAATCTGCCAGGACCCACATCATCCCGGATGCCTCCGACACCAGAGGCATCCTCTCAAACCCTTCGGCCAAGCCCACGAACACTACTTCTGATCTTGGAACACGACGGATTCCGCGCCATCGGGGCGCGGCCCGTCCGTGCGTCCACAGGACGGACAATGCAGCGTCAGGCTTGGCATCGTGACCTAGACCCGTCCGCCAAGCGCCCGAACGTCGGCAAGCAACTGTTCGGGGGTCAGTCGCTCGATAGCTGCAATGCGCGGCGCATAGCCTTCGCTGCGCCGGTCCACAGGCACGAGAACCGTTTGCAGCGCGACCAGGGACAGGCGAAGCCACGCGGTCGAGTCGCGGTGTCCGCCGCCGACATTCCACGCGAGCGACGCAAGTGCCTGTGCGAACGATTGCTTTTCCCAATAGCCTAGGGCGTCGCGACGCTCCGCAATCATGCGCCCGGCCAGGTCGGCGATTGCAAGGCGCAGCGCGTCAACGTCCGGGTCAACGTCGATGCGTGCGGCCAACGCTTCTATTTCGTCCACTGTCCGGTCCTCATGTTTCCGATGAGTCAGTTTAACC